>NZ_JAPIVJ010000002.1:0-437050 GCF_054182245.1 Komagataeibacter sp. NFXK3 | reverse complement strand
ACAACAAGCATCCCAAACCGGGCCTCCATTCAGCATGAAGGCCATCGTGAACCCGTTTCTCAGAAAGGGGTCGTTTTTGGCTGCCTGTCCCCCTTCCGAAGGGGTCACTTTTCCATGCCGCTTAACAACCTATCGCAGCAATGGCGGCGGCTATGGCGCCTCGGGCAGCCTGACGGTGGCGAATGACACGTTCAGCCTGCGCTATAACGCCTCCTACGCGCAGGCGGGCGACTATGAGGGCGGCGGGGATGCGGGGCTTGTGCGCTCGACCAGCTACCTGACCTACAACCATGCCGTGACCTTTGGCGTGCACAAGGGCAACCATCTGCTTGCCCTGACCTTCGGCCAGCAGGACACCCCGCATGAGGGCTTCGCCAACCAGTACATGGACATGACGAACAACCGCTCCACCTTCGTCAACGGCAAGTATCTCGGCACGTTCAACTGGGGCGAGCTCGAGGCGCGTGGCTACTGGCAGCGCGAGGACCACGCCATGGACTTCCTGCCCGACCGCGCCAAGACCACCCACATGCCCATGAACACCAACGCCCGCATGGCAGGCTACAGCATCAAGGCCACCATCCCCCTAGCGGAAGGCCAGACCCTGCGGCTGGGCAGTTCGTTCGACCATTCCGGGCTCAATGACTGGTGGCCGCCGGTTGCGGGCAGCATGATGATGGGGCCGGACACCTATCACAGCATCAATAACGGCCACCGCGACCGGCTGGGCCATTTTGTGGAGTGGGAGGCCGCCTGGACCCCGCGCGTGACCACGCTGCTGGGCTTTCGCAATGATCTGGTCATGATGAATACCGGCCCGGTATCAGGCTATTCATCGACCATGAGCATGATGAACATGGCCAACATCAACGCGGCCAATGCGTTCAACACCACCGACCGGGGCCGGACGGACGTGAACTTCGATGTCACGGCCCTTGTGCGCTGGAAACCACGCCGCGACCTGACCATCGAGGGCGGCTATGCCCGCAAGACCCGCTCGCCCAACCTGTATGAGCGCTATGCCTGGGGGCGCTCGGCCATGGTCACGAGCATGATCAACTGGTTTGGCGATGGCAACGGCTACGTGGGCAACCCCGACCTCAAGCCCGAGGTGGCCAATACCGCCTCCATCACCGCCGACTGGCACGACCCCGATGGCGACCGGTGGGACCTGAAAGTCCAGCCCTACTACACCTACACCCACGACTACATAAACGCCTACCGGCTTGCCAGCGCGGGGCAGTTCTACACGCTGGGCTTTGCCAACCATAATGCCCAGAGCTATGGCATCAACGGCTCGGGCAATTACCGGCTGTGGCAGAATGCCCGCTTTGGCCGGGGCGAGATCGTGGCCAACCTCAACTGGGTGCGCGGGCAGGACCTGACCAATGGCGCGGGGCTGTACCACCAGATGCCCACCAATGGCAGCGTCACGCTGAACGAACGGTGGAAGAACTGGAGCGGCCGGGTCGAGATGACCTTCGTCAAGGCCAAGGACACGGTGGACTGGGTGCGCAACGAACCCCGCACCCCCGGCTATGCCCTGCTGGGGCTGGGCGGGCAGTATCACTGGCGCTACATGACGCTCGATGCCAGCATCGACAACGTCTTGAACCAGAAATACGAACTGCCGCTGGGCGGCTGGTCGCTGGCCGATTACGCCGCCACCGGCAGCCTGCGTGCCCTGCCCGGCATGGGCCGGTCGTTCAATGTGAGCCTGACGGCAAGCTTCTGACAGGATTGGGACGGGTCATCACGCCCCCGTCCCGCCTTTCCCGCCCGGCGTTTCCGCCGTGGCGGGCCGGGCAGGCGCACGCCCCGGGGCCATCTGGCCAAACCAGGCCAGCACCGGGCGGAGGCAGATGCCAAACATGATCAGCCCCGCCACGACGCCTGCCGCCGCCGCCCCCTCAAGCCGCCACAGCCGGGTCATGCCATACACCAGTGGCAGGTAGGTCACGGTGACGATGATGCGGGCACGGAGCACGCGCGAGACCTGCCCGATCACGGTCAGCAGCGGCTCGAGCGGCACGATGCCCAGGCCGAGCACGGCGCTGCCCAGCATGAGCATGATCAGGTGGCGGCCGCCATGCCAGTGTACATGCAGCATCCATGTCAGCAGGATGTTGCCCATCAGCATCGCCACCCCCATGAGAGCGATGGAAAAACCGCCAATCGTCAGGAAAAGCTGCACGGTCACGCGCTTGATGCCGTACCAGTCCTGTTTGTCACGCAGGCGGATGAATTCGGGGTAAAGGGCGGGCACCATAAGTTGGGCCGGCTTGGCGATCCCTTCGCCAATCTGGCGCGAGACGCGATAGACGGCGGCATCGGCCGGCCCAAGCAGGCCGCCTACGAGCAGCGTGCCGAACTGGTTGAAAACCGAACTCAGCACATGGTTGCCACTGGTGGAAAGGGTGAAGCGCCAGATGCCCGGCGCATCGCCCTCCGCCAGGCGGGCAAACGGGTTGAAGCGGATGCCCCCCGCCAGCCGCAGCTGCAAAAGGCCCAGCACGGTGCTGGTGGTGAACATGGCCAGTTGCGTCATGCTCCACACCAGCAGGTAATAATCCAGCCCCATATGGTACATGAAGCCCAGACCCGACCCCACGGTGCGCACCAGCGTGCCCGACAGGTCAACCAGCATGTTCAGCCAGAAGGTATTGCACAGCCGGAACACCCCTGCCGACCATGAAAAATTCATGAACGCGATGGTGGTCATATACACCATCGCCTCCCCCTGGTCGGCCGCGGGCCAGCCCATGGCGGTGCCGAACAGCGCCACCCCCAGCGTGCCCACCAGCCAGCCAACCCCGCCACTGAGGTAATCGGCCCGCACACAGAACGCCAGCACGCGCGAGAACTGCGCGCGCCTGCCATTGGTGAAGGGATCGGTGCCATAATGCAGCAGCGGCTGCCATGACTGCAGGTGGGTTGCGGTCGAAATCGCGGTGCCGAAGGTCGTGACGAGCATGAGCACGCCAAAGCGCGACAGCCCCAGCGCCCGTACCGCCCAGGCGATGTAGAGGAAGCTGCATATGGCATTGGTCGCGCGCCCTGCAATCAGGAAGCCCGTATTGCCAAAAATACGCTTGAGCGCATCGCCCGATTCACTCGCCATGGGTCACCACACGCACAGATACCCGCGCCCGGCGCAAAGCCGGACACGTTCCTACAGAACAACAGGGGGAAACGATGGCGCAGGCTCCCTTGGTTCAAGAACGGTCGCGGGCCGGAAAGGGCATACGGGCCGACCGCGCGGGGCACTCTAGTGCGCCGAGGCCGCCGGGGCTAGTCCCTGCCGCGCAAGGGTTGCAAATGAGAGGCAGGCGGAACACGGGCCAGCGCCCAGCCTATGGCCATGAACAGCCACCCCGCCGTGGGCTGGGTCAGCAACGAACTCGTCGACTGCAACGGCCACAGCACCACCACGCACGCCACCGCCAGCATCAGCCGTTGCGGATCGCGCGTGGCTGTTGCAGCCCCAAGCCCCCGCCACGCCCGCGCCAGCACGCAGGCGGCGAAGGCTGCAAACAGCACCATGGCCGGCACGCCGCCCATGGTGCCCATGAGCAGGTAGAAATTATGCGGATGCAGGTTGCACCCCACCGCCGCGCCATGCACGCCTTCGCGCACGCCAAGCCCGGGCAGGCCATGAAAATACGCCGGATCGGGGCAGGCATGGCGGAACCCGTCAAACCCCAGCCCGAACCATGGATGCCGCGCGATCATCACGCCCGCGCGGATGAACAGCATGCCATACGGGCTATCGGCAAAGCCCTGCATGTGCGCGACAAAGTTGAGCACCAGCTTGTGGTAGGCCTGGGGCGCCAGCAGCGGCGACAGGGCCACGGC
Source organism: Komagataeibacter sp. NFXK3 (assembly GCF_054182245.1). Lineage (NCBI taxonomy): Bacteria > Pseudomonadati > Pseudomonadota > Alphaproteobacteria > Acetobacterales > Acetobacteraceae > Komagataeibacter > Komagataeibacter sp. NFXK3. The sequence goes on along the minus strand of NZ_JAPIVJ010000002.1, from coordinate 433,195 downwards.
CCCCGCCCCCAGCGCCACCGCCGCACCCACCACGGCCTGCAGGCGGGGCACCAGCAGGCCGCACAGCCCCATGGCCAGCAGCAGGTGCAAAAGCGGCATGCGCTGGGCAATCAGCACCATGGTCACCATCAGCCCCAGCAGCAGCGCTCCGGCCATAAGCCGCCCCCGCGCCCCATCGCGCCGCGCAAGGTCAATGGCCAGCGGGAACAGGCCCGGCAACGCCGTCATGACCAGCGCGTGCCCCGCGCGCGGCGCCCATAACGGGCCGAGCAGCGCGCCATCCGCCCACCGTCCGTACCCCATAAAATTGCGCCCGCACAGATATTGCTGCCAGCACCCCGCCACCAGCCATATCGCCACGGCCCCATAAGCCCGGGCCAGCACCCGGCGCGTGCGCGGATCGGGCAGAACCCAGTGCTGAAGGGCGGCGACAAAGACAAAATACCGCATGAACGCCACGGCCTGCATAACACCATGCCCGGCCAGAAGGGAGGCGAGCACGATCTGCGCCCAGAGCAGTGCCGCCGCCACCACCCAGCCCTGCCGCAGCCAGGTCCATTCCCGCCGCAGCAGGCAGTGGGCCACGAACAGGACTGCCACGGCGGTCATGACAATTTCAGCAGGTGCCAGGGCATAAAGCAGCAGCAGCGGCATGGGGATGACCAGCCCGGTTGCGATCCTGCGCATCCATTGCTCAACCTGATGCATTCACCCTGCCCATCGTGCCCTGTGTCCGTGCCGGTCTATCGCACTGGCATGCGGAAACAAAATGGATTGCATGCCCCCGCCGCGCCACGGGGCATGATGGTGGCCCAAACTCCTGCTGCCCCGCCGCGTTGAGGCGGTATTCACCGGAGGTCACGATGCGCCTGATCCCCTGCCCCCTCGCCATTCTGCTCCTGACCCTGCTGCTTGCCGGCTGTTATGGCCCCGAGCCGAGCCACCATAATGATGGGGGCATACAGGGACCGCACCCCGGCGCCGGCCCCTCGGGGCGCACGGACAGCAGATCCTGATAAAAAATTTTTAAGTGTCGCCTTTTCTTAAAAAAGTGGCGTTCTTTGAAGCTTTTTGAAAAAAGCTTCACCAAAAACTTTTTCAAACGGACAGATGGCTGTTGGCATGAAAGGCAACCGCCCTCTAAACCGTAGACCCATCAAAATTCATGTTGTGGCAAAGGGACGACTCATGAGCAAAGACACACCGAATCTTCTCTCGCCCAGCCCGGTCTACAAGCCCTTCCGCTACCCCTGGGCGTATGAGGCATGGCAGACCCAGCAGCAGTTGCACTGGCTGCCTGAGGAAATTCCCCTCGGCGATGACGTGAAGGACTGGAACAACAACCTGTCCGAAACCGAGCGCTATCTGGTCACCCAGATTTTCCGGCTGTTCACCCAGCAGGATACCGAGGTCGAGAACGCCTATATCGACCTGTACATGCCGCGCTTCAAGCCGACCGAAGTGCGCATGATGCTCTCGGCATTTACGAACATGGAAAGCATCCATCAGGCGGCCTACAGCCACCTACTCGACACCATCGGCATGCCGGAGACGGAATATGCCGCCTTCCTCGAATATGAGGAAATGGCCGCCAAGCACGAGTTCCTCAAGCGCTTCAATATGGACGACCACTACAACACGGCGCTGTCCATGGCCGTGTTCGCGGGCTTTACCGAGGGGCTTCAGCTTTTCGCCTCGTTCGCCATGCTGCTCAACTTCCCGCGCCATAACCTGATGAAGGGCATGGGCCAGGTCGTGACATGGTCGGTGCGCGACGAGAGCCTGCACGTTGAATCCATCACGCGCCTGTTCAAGACCTACATGCAGGAATTCGGCCACCAGATCGACAAGCCCGCCGTGGCTGCCGCCATCCACACCGCCTGCCGCGAGATCGTGACCAACGAGGACCGCTTCATCGACCTCGCCTTCCGCATGGGGCCGGTGCAGGGGCTGAGTGCCGATGAGGTCAAGCAGTATATCCGCTTCATCGCCAACCGCCGCCTGATCGGGCTTGAACTGGCCCCGATCTATGACGTGCCGAGCAATCCGCTGCCGTGGATTGACGAGATGATGAACGCGGTGGAGCACACCAACTTCTTTGAAAACCGTGCCACCGAATACAGCCGCGGTGCTACGCAGGGCACATGGGATGAAGCCTTCGCCTGAGCCCCCTGCGCCGCCAGCAGCCATTTGATTGACACGGCTTATGGGCCTACACCCACCCGTGAAGCCAGCAAGGAGACTGAAACGATGAAAATCAGCGCACGCAACCAGATTGCAGGCAGGATTAGCGGCATTACCAAGGGTGCGACCACGTCGCATGTCACGATTGATGTGGGCGGCAACACCATTACCGCCTCGATTACGAATGAAGCCGTGGCCGACCTGAACCTGAAGGTGGGCGAAAAGGCGACTGCCATCATCAAGGCATCCGATGTGATGGTGGGCGTCTGACCCTCTTGCCCTGTTTCCGGGTCATCCGCAGGGTGGCCCGGCTATCGTTCCTGAGCATGCGCGGGAAACGGGTTCATGTCCTATACACCTGAAGATATTGAACGACTGGCCAGCAAGATCTTTCAGTTACACTACCCGGACCGGCAATGGACCATCGGGGCCGATGCCCGCGCCGCCACGCTGGAAGAGCAGGAACGCTTCCGCATTCTGGCGCATGAACAGTTATCGGGCATGCATCCGTATTAGGTCGGTTTGAAAGGCTGCGCACTGCGCCAGTTCAGGTCAGATTAAACGGACCCGATAACAAGAATCTTGCACGGGAAGCAGGATGTGGAAAGCGCCTGAACCTGTAGAATTGAATGAAACGGCACGGCGGGCCGATCCCATGCTTCACCCTGCTGCACGGGCTGGCTCCATTCCCTGCCTACGGCCTCCAATATTTCCAGAAAGCCCTGTAAGGCGTTTTCTTTTGCTTTGATAAGTATTTTTTCTGCATTTTGGCAAAAGACAACATATTGGCTTCTGTTCATGATCCATGACTGGTCCGTCAGGATGTTCCGAAGTGCATTGAAGTTTTTGCCTGCATAGGGCGGTGCGTGGAATTGTATGTAAATTTCGTTGTAGAATACATCAGGCGTCTGCATTAACGATCCAGATAAAATGATTGGATCATAGCTATTATAAACATCTGCCTGATGGTCTGTTTGGAAAAGCCACGGGGCCTCAATATTGTTCAATGCATATTTTTTAAACATTTTAATTTCTAAAATTACAAGAACATTTTTGACACGGTTTTTCCAAGATAACCTTACGAAATCCTGTCTTTAAATAAAGTAGCCACTCAATACCATAAAAAATATGATACAAAATGACATGCACCAGACATACAGGCGACACATGCCCCCGTTAATATTTCCTCTCATTCAAGGGGAACTGTACATGATCAAGAAGGCCGTTTTCCTGGCGCTGGCCATTCTAAGCGCTGCACTGGTCAGTTATCCCACGATCAGCAATGCACATCGGCTTGCTGGTCCGGTTTCCCTTTTCGATCAGCACTAACGCCTTTCATGGCAGCAATGGCTGCGCACCGGCATGCACGGCGCGGTTTTTTGTGCAGCGTAACCTCTAGACGGCAACAAGATAGCTGGCTAAACAGGGCTTGAGGAGAGGTGGCCGAGCGGTTGAAGGCAGCGGTCTTGAAAACCGCCGTGCGTGTGAGCGTACCGTGGGTTCGAATCCCACCCTCTCCGCCATCCTAGCTATTCACACCACATCAATCTGTTTCATACTGGTCGGGCTTTGGCTGCCGCCAGATCACATGAGGCACGCCCGAGCGCCTGAAACCTGATGGGCATGCAGAATGTCTGAATCAAACATCAGAGGCTGATTGTCCGGATCGGCAACCGGCGTCTCAAAACCTTTTCCCATCCCTGTATGGCACCAGCAGTGAAGGCGGCGATACACCGTCTGCCATTGGCCATACCGCTCAGGCAGGTGCTGCCAATACGCACCTGAATGCGCAGGATCAACAGGCAGCCATTCACGCACAGGCGGGTATCCGCTTCCGCATCACTGAATCTGCCTAGCAGAAAGGGTGCAACAAGCTGCCATTGTGGCGTAATCAACCCGTAACGCTTTATCCCCACTCAAAACGCCATGCATCCAGAAGAATCTGTCTCGCACGAAGCCAGGCTTTTCCCATCCTGTCGTCATGGCAGCACGCGTGGCAAACGGCGTGCTGCCATACAAACTACACCCAAACGGGCCTGTTAGTGCCCCTCCCCCCGCATGCGGGCTTCTTCATCGGCTTTTGCCTGTTCGCGCACCCGGCGTCGCGCCCGTGCGCGCAGCCACATCCACGCGCCCGTGCCCAGCATGACCGCCCCCGTTACGCCGCATAGATACATCAGCAGCGGATGACGCGAGAGGAACCAGTCCACCCACATCCAGAACGGCAGGTGCCCCACGCTATAAGTGGGCGAGGTGCGGTAGGTCGTGAGCTGGCTGCCGTTTTTCAGCACCAGATCGCCCTGTATCTGCGGCAGCACCTTGCTGTCATGCAGGCTGGTCACCAGTTCCTCGATCCGGCCGCCATCATCACCTATCAGCGCCAGGACCGAGCGATGCGCCGCATAGGGCGATTCCGCCCCGATCATGAAAGCCGCTCCCTTGACGGGGGCATCAAGGTTGGCCGTAACACCATTGCGCAGGCCGGCACTATCGCGGTCCTGGAACAGGTACCAGATACCCTGCAGCCCCATGCTCTGCCCAACGGCAAGATGACTGTCATCGATATGGTAGGCCGAACGCGACAGCAGCGCCGCGGCCCCGCCCATCTGCTGCACCGGCGCCAGCAGGATCACATCGCCCGAGGGTGGTTTCTGCGCAACCTGATCCGTGGTGGCCAGTTGCACGCCCGCAACCGGATAGCCCGTAAGCGACCCGAAAAAGCCCATCAGGTCCAGATAGGCGCCAAGCGTATCGTGGTCAGGGGTGCGGGGCAGCACCACCGTGGTCTCGCCCAGATCGGCCATGCGCGAGAACGGGAAACCGATCTCGGCAAAATAGGACAGGTTGGGCAGCATGGTGAAATGCACCCCACGCCGGAAGTCGAGTATGGAATCCGAATCAACCGCCATCTGCACGTCACCGGGGGTGCGGCGGCATGCGCCAAAATCCACCGGGCGGGTATTGAAGCTGAACTGAAGGTCATTCTGCCCGAACAGAAGCCACGGCGGCATGGCGGTGACATGCCCCACGGCCCCGGCATGCTGGGTCACCATCCGCTCCGACCAGGCCCGCCACAGGCTGTTGGGACGGAGCGAATAGCTCTGGATATAATTGTGGTTGAGATGGATATCGAGCCGCGATGCATTGAGGTCCATTACCGCCCCGTCAGGCGCACGGAACCACAGATCCATCAGGAAAGGCAGCTGGTGCCAGGTATACAGGTCTGGCGGCAGGTGAAAGGGCACATGCAGGGGGGCGCCCACAAAACCCGAGGTCTGCAGGTCACTTGCGGCCACGAGTTCGCCCAGCCGCACCGGGCGGTCGGTGGGAATGAACGCGGGCGCGTCATAAGGCTGGCGCGGGCGCAGGCTGACATCCTGCACCACGATGGATGAAACATCGCCCAGCGTATCAGGCGAGAACACCAGCTTGCGCGCCGCGATCTCGACTTCCTTCGCATTGCGCCCGGTCACGACAAGGATGGTGCCCCATTTGTCGGCCGGGTTGGCAATCTCCAGCAGCGTGGGTCCCGCGGGCGGGTGGCCCTGCTCATCAACCGCAAGGTTCTCGCCAATCTCGATGGCGTTCCCGGTATCGGGCAATGCGGATGATACGGGGAAGGAAATCTGGTGCGAACCCGCCATCCGGCCCAGCCACGAGGCCACGAGCCCCGCCCCGCGCAGAACCTCCGGCGCTGGCGTTGCCGCGGGCAGGACAACCGGCACGCGCATCGCCACCCGCAGCGCGGGGTCAAAGAAAGGCGCGGGCAGGCGGGCAAGCGTGCGTTCGGGCGTGATGCGCGCGGTGGTGAGGGTAATGGTGGACTGGTCCGATATCTTGGCCCACAGCACATCATTATACAGGTCGTTACAGTCGCGCCGGTATTCACCCGCGAAGCGGAAGTTGAGCTTGCTGTCCTCGGTAAAGTAGAGCGGGTCTATGGGGAACTCGACCGGCCCGAAGCTCGGGTGCGTGGGGTCGACCCGGATCGTGCCGACATACTGCTCGTTCAGCGTAATGTTGACGGCAGAGGCTTCTGGCAGAAGCGAAGGTGAAATCGCGCCGGACAGGCTCAGCGTCGCGTGCGTGACCACGCGGTTGGCCGGCACCACCACATCAAGCCCCTGGAGCGGGGAGATACCGGTCAGGCTCAGCGGCCCGTTGACCAGCCCCAGGTCGCGAAATGCAATGGTGCGCGTGACCTCGGTATCGGCTATGCGCCCGGCGGCGGCGGCATCCACCGGCTGCGGCACCGGCGGCAGGTCACCGGAATTGCTGTCGCCCCACGGCGTTGCGGATGAGACGCCCGTACGGTCAAAAACCGTGGGGTGCACGGGTTCAGCCGCCATGGCGGGAAGGACCGCCAGCATGAGGGATGCGATCAGCGCGCCCGCGGTGCCACGTATGCTGCTGGCATGGGTGGGGGGCACGATCAGGCTTTTCTTTTCCAGCTTTTCTTCCTCTTTCTTCCCTCCTGCTTCCTCCTCATCCCCGCTATCGCCTGAAGGGCTGATATTCCACAGATATGGCGGCGCAAGCAGCCCCCCGATGCTCTTGATAACCTGATAGATACTGTTAAGCGGCCGGTCTTCCTTGAAGTCGGCCCAGTTATCCCATGCATCACTGCGCCCGAATACCATGCTCACAACCTGCCGTTCCTCTTCCAGCGTCTCGATCTTCCATTGCAGGTGCAGCCACGCGCCGCGCTGGCCCAGGATGCGGGTGGGCACGGACACTTCAATGCCATCCTCGGGGTGGGTATAGCGCAATTCGATATCGACGGGCGTTTCAAGCTTGGTGGGCAGGTTGAGCGTAACGCCCGCCCCGCCAAGCGAGATATCGGTTGTGTGGGCATGGAAGACATCGCCATTTTCAAAACAGATATCAACCGGCAGCTTGACCCGCACGCGCGGCGCATGCCGGATCTGCCGGGTTTCACGCCCCACCGCAATGGAGGCCAGCACCACGATCAGGCTGATGGTGATCCACAGCGTATTGAGCGCGAAGGACTGGAACGCCAGTTTCTCGTGATAGTCGAACACCATGCCGAACAGGCCGCGCACCATGCCGCCAAACAGGACCAGCGCCATGATGACATTGGGGTACACCGCGCTGAAATCAAAGTAGCCGCGCGCCAGCAGGCCGCCCTTGTCGGTCACGTTGAACTGGCCCTTGTGCGGCTGGAGCAGGGTCACGATGGTGATGCGCACCAGGAACAGCGCGAGCGAGGTCTCGTAAATCTCGCTCCAGAAGGAATAGCGCCACCGCCCCTCGATGCGTGAGAGCGTCATGATGGAATGAAAGATATGCGGCAGCGCATAAACCGTAATGCCAAACGGAGAGGCCGCGATGATGTTCTGCCCCAGGAACAGGAACGCCAGCGGCGAGACCAGAAAGGTCACCCTTGGTATGGCAAACAGGAAGTGCGACATGGCGGACAGGTAGCAGAGCCGCTGCTCCCACCGCAGACCGCGGCCGAGCATGGGGTTGTCAAGCCGCATGATCTGGAGCATGCCGCGCGCCCAGCGCACGCGCTGGCCGATATGCAGGATCAGCCGCTCGGTAGCCAGGCCGCCTGCCAGCGGCTGGCGCAGATAGGCGGTGCCCCACCCCTTGCGCTGCATCTTCAGCGCGGTGTGCGCATCTTCCGTGACCGTCTCGGTTGCGAACCCGCCCACGCTGAGCAGGGCCGAGCGACGGATGGCGGCGCATGAACCACAGAAGAAGGTGGCATCCCAGAAATCATTGCCGTCCTGCACCAGGCCATAGAACATGTTGCCCTCGGGCGGCACGTCATAGCCTGCGGCCAGATTGCGCTGGAACGGATCGGGGGAATAGAAGTGATGCGGTGTCTGGAGCAGGGCCAGCTTGGGGTCAGCCACCATCCAGCCAATGGTCTTGAGCAGGAACGAACGCGTGGGCACGTGGTCACAATCGAAAATGACCACGAATTCGCCTTTCGTGATCTTCATCGCATGGTTGAGATTGCCCGCCTTGGCATGATTGTTCTCGGAGCGGATGATGTAGCCTGCCCCGGATTCCTTGGCGAAATCATGGAACGCCTTGCGCCGCCCGTCATCGAGAATATAGACGTTGAGCTTGCCCTCGGGCCAGTGCAGGTCCATGGCGCCGAGCACGGTGGAACGCACCAGTTCCAGATCCTCGTTATAGGAGGGGACGTACACATCGACCATCGGCCAGTCATCAAGGTTGTCAGGCAGGCGGTGGGGCTTGCGGTGGAGCGGCCACGACATCTGGAAATAGCTCAGGCACAGGGTCGAGAGCGCATACCCCTCCGCCAGCAGGAGTGCGACTGACAGCACGCTCTGGAGCACGCTGCCAAACTGCACCGTGCTGCCCAGCCGCCAGATCAGGTAACGGAAGGAGACAAACAGCGACAGCATCATGAGGATGCAGGTAATATGCCGCCCCGGCCTGCGGTTGAGAAAAAAGAACAGCCCCACCGTGCCAATGGAAATACAACCCTGCTGCATGGGCGTGACGCTAACGCCGCCTACCGAGCCGCAGATGAGCGCGCCACCTGCCATGAGCAGGAAGATCAGCCCCCTCTGCACGGCGGGCGTGGCCATCAATGCCGCCCCGCCCCACTTCAGCCATAATTCCCTGAACATGATTAACAACCAGATTACCCGAACATAAAGCCCTACAATACGTATATGCATGCCCAGGGGCGCGCCGGAGCCCCCGCGGGCAACAGCTTGCCCCCCTGCGCCATGGCTGCGCCCTGTTCCCTATAATCGATGGCTCCACAAAAAAAGAATGTGCCTGTTAGGTTTTTCTTAACGAGCCGGAACAGTAAATGAGCCGCCCACATCACTGCAAGATATTATCTGGTTTTTCCACTTATTTCACAAGCGGATGGCACAGACACGCCGCGCTGTTTATTTTGCCAGTACAAATATTGCAATATGCGGAAGACATGCCTGCATTGGGCCCGATTTATAACTTTATTTAATTATTTCACATTAATTAATTCTAAATAATACACATCCAGACCTGTACCACATCATGCAAAAAGGCGCCCGACCAGAGGCCGGGCGCCTTTTTTCAATCATGCCAGCTGCCGTGGCCCATCTGCACATGCAAGGCGGGCCAAGGCCAGGTCAGACCGCGCGGCGGCCGCCACCACCACCGCCGGAGCGGTTGCCACCGGGGCGACCACCCCGGCCACCTGCAGGCGGACGACCACCACCGGCCGGACGACCGCCGCCACCGGGGCGACCGCCACCAGGGCGACCACCGCCACCGCCACGCCCACGGCCACCACCACCAAGCACGGGCGGACGCATGGTCGAGTTCTCGGCGGCTTCCGAATGGTACGGATGCTCGGACACGACGGGGATCTTCTTGCCGATATTCTTTTCAATATCACGCAGCCAAGCACGCTGCTCGGCATCGCACAGCGAGACCGCCCAGCCCTCGCGCCCCGCGCGCGCCGTGCGCCCGATGCGGTGCACATAGCTCTCGGGCACGTTGGGCAGGTCGTAGTTGAACACGTGAGTCACGTCATCCACGTCGATGCCACGGGCCGCGATATCGGTCGCCACCAGCACCTTCACATTGCCCGAACGGAAGCCCGACATGGCGCGTTCACGCGCGCCCTGCGACTTGTTGCCATGAATGGCCTCGGCGGTGATGCCGTGCTCGTTGAGGAAGGTCGCAACCTTGTTGGCCTCGTGCTTCATCAGCGTGAACACCACGGCGCGCTCGACCTTGGGCGAGTCAACCAGCAGCTTCAGCGCCTCGCGCTTGTTGCCGGTATCGACAAACATCACGGCCTGGCGGATGCGGTCCACCGTGCTCGACGGCGGGGTCACCTGCACGGTGGCCGGGTCGCGCAGCAGGCCGTGCGCCAGATCCGATATGGTCTTGGGCATGGTGGCCGAGAACAGCAGGGTCTGGCGGTCGGTGGGCAGGGCGGCAACAATCTTGCGGATATCGCGCACGAAGCCCATGTCGAGCATACGGTCGGCTTCATCGAGCACCAGCACTTCAAGGCCGGACAGATCGACATGGCCCTGGCCCATCAGGTCAAGCAGGCGGCCGGGGGCGGCGACGAGCACGTCCACGCCACGGCGCAGCGCCTCGATCTGGCGCCCCTGCCCCACGCCGCCGAACACGACAGCATGGCTAAAGCGCATGTGGCGGGCATAGGATGCGAAGCTCTCCCCGATCTGGGAGGCCAGCTCACGCGTGGGGGCCAGCACCAGGGCGCGCGCGCCCTTGGGGTGCGCACGGCCCTTCTCACGGAAAAGACGGTCAAGGATGGGCAGCGCGAAGGCTGCGGTCTTGCCCGTGCCGGTCTGGGCCAGCCCAAGCAGGTCGCGCCCTTCAAGCAGGTAGGGAACGGCGCCGGCCTGGATGGGGGTGGGCGTGGCGTAGCCTTCCTCGTCCAGTGCCCGCAGCAGGGGCTCTGCAAGATGAAGATCGGCAAACGTCGTTGTCATGAATGGCGCCTCCTGGCGCAAAAAAACGGGGCAGCGACCCACTGGGGGCGCTGCGTGCCCGGGTGGCGAACCGACAGGTGAATCCGAAACCGGCCCCCATGTGCATGGAGGCGCTCGTTCTGTCGTCGCAAGGATATCATGTAAGGGATAAAGGCCGGTCCAGTCTGCTTATGGTCGTGTCCCCCGCGTCAAGGACACGTGCAATCTAGCCAGCACGGGGAACAGGCGCGGTCCGTTCCCGAGCGTGATGCTGTATCGCGTTGCGGGCCCGACCGCAAGCTTTTAATGCGCGTGGCCTGCGCCCGGCTTCAGCGCGGGGGAAAGCGGTCGGTCAGGATGACCTCGCTGTCGGGCAGCTTGCCCACGCGGGGGCGCGCCTCCTGCGTGCCTTTGCCAATGACCACGAACATCGCCACCACATGGTTGGGCGGCAGGTTGACCAGTTTGCCCACGGCCTCGTAATCAAAGCCATCCATGGGGCAGGACTGGTAGCCCATGGCGGTGGCAGCGAGCATGAGCGTCTGGGCGGCAAGGCCGCAGCTGCGCATGGTCTCGTCCTGCTGCACCCATTCGCGGCCTTCATAATAGCGGGTAATCGTGTCCGCCATCTGCTGCCTGACCGCATCGGGCGCGCCGCTGAAGTAGCGGGCGGGGTCTTCCTTCCATGCATCGCGGTCGGCACACAGCACAATCAGCACAGAAGCATCGGTCACGTGCGGCTGGTCCCATGCCACCTTGCGCAGTTCGCGCCGCAGGGCGGGGTCTTTCACCACCACGAAACGGCAGTGCTGGACATTGAACGCCGAGGGCGCCATGCGGGCCGCCGAGAGCAGGGTGCGCAGTTCGGCATCGCTGATCCGGTGGTCGGGATCATAGGCGCGGATGGCGCGCCGGGTGCGAATGGCTTCGAGTGTATCCATGGTCGGGTCTCCCCATCGTGGCGCGTTCAGGGGCGTGGGCCATCCTTGCGCCGCAGCAGGAACAGCGCCTGTTCGCCAAACAGGTTGGCCAGCCGGATCGAGCGCCGCCACGGTGCGCGCTCGCCGTCCTCATCAACGGCCATCCATTGCTGCACACCATAACCCTCATCGCGGCACAGCGTCAAAAAGTCGAGAATGGTGCATGGGTGGATGTTGGGCGTGTCATACCACGGCCTGCTCCACACGCTGGTCATGGGCATGCGCCCGCGCGTGAGCAGTTGCAGCCGCAGCCGCCAGTGCCCGAAATTGGGGAAGGAGACGATGGCATACCGCCCGATGCGCAGCATCTGGCGCAGCACCTCGCGCGGGCGCTCGACGGCCTGGAGCGTGCGCTGCAGCACCACGTAGTCAAAGGCGTTATCGGGGTAATGGGCCAGGTCATGATCCGCATCGCCATGCATGACCGGCAGGCCGTGGGCGACGGAGCGGGTGACTTCCTTCATGTCGATTTCGATGCCACGCGCATCACAGCCGCTATTGCGGAACAGGTAGTCCAGCAGCGCGCCATCGCCGCTGCCCACGTCAAGCACGCGGGTGCGGGGGCGGATCATGCCGGCGATGAGTCGCTGGTCAAGGCGCATGGTCAGGCAATCCCGGCATGTTCGGCGGCTCCGCACAGGAAGCCACGGATGGTACGGTCAAAATCCGGTTCATCAAGCAAAAACGCATCATGGCCCTTGTCGCTCTCGATCTCGACAAACGACACATTGGCCGCCACCCGGTTGAGCGCGCGGGCCAGCAGCCGCGACTGCGAGGTGGGGAACAGCCAGTCGGATGAAAACGACACGATGCAAAAGCGCGTGCGCGTGCCCGCAAACGGGTGCGACATATCGCCATCATGCTCGGCGCCGAGGTCGAAATAATCCATGGCGCGGGTGATGGTGAGATAGGAATTGGCGTCAAACCGCCGCACGAAGGTCGAGCCCTGGTGGCGCAGGTAGCTTTCCACCTCGAACATCTCGCCAAACAGCGAGCCCGGCCCCCCTGCCCCGCCCTTGCCCGGCTCATGGCGCACGCGGCGGCCGAATTTGCGGGTCAGCGCCGCCTCGGAAAGGTAGGTGATGTGCGCCATCATCCGCGCCACCGCCAGCCCGCGCGCCGGGATCTCGCCGCATTCCCAATACCGCCCGCCATGCCATTGCGGGTCAGCGAAGATGGCCTGGCGGCTGACCTCGTTGAACGCGATGTTCTGGGCCGAATGGAACGGGCTTGTGGCGATGGGCATGGCGGCGAACACGCATTCGGGGTAGGTCGCGGTCCATTCGAGCACCTGCATGCCGCCCATCGAGCCGCCTACGACCGCCAGCAGGCGGGTAATGCCCAGATGCTCGACCAGCAGCTTCTGCGCGCGCACCATGTCGCGGATGGTGATGGGGGGGAAGTCGGTGCCCCACGGCTCCTGCGTGCCATCGGGCAGCGTGCGCGGGCTGCGCGGCCCGGTGGTGCCCATGCAGCCGCCCAGCACGTTGCTACAGATGACAAAGAAGCGGTCGGTATCGATTGGCAGCCCGGGGCCGACCATGCGGCTCCACCAGCCGGGCTTGCCGGTGAGCGGATGCGGGTCGGCCACGTACTGGTCGCCCGTCAGCGCGTGGCAGACCACGATGGCATTGTCGCGGGCGGGCGAGAGCGTGCCATAGGTGCGGTAGGCCACATCAACCGGGGCGAGATGGAAGCCGCAGTCAAGCGGCAGGCCCTCGGCAAAGGTCACGCTCTGGTGCGACAGGCTGGTGGCGGGAATGGCGTTGTCCATTCTGTATCCGGCGTTGCATGAACAGGGATGATGCGCAAAAGGCAGCCCCTGCGTATGGCACCCCTGCCCTGAGCTTGCAAGGTTCATGCCCACACGACAAGGCGATGGGCCGCCCCGGAGCATTCTGCATTTATTTATACGTTATCAATGAGTAACATTTAAAACTGCTCGACCTTGCCCACCCCTTCAATGGCCTTGATCATCTGCGCCACGCGCGGGGTCACGCGGTAGCGCTCGGCCAGGGTCAGTTCCACATCCTGTGTTGCGGCGACCGAGGGCATCAGGATCACCCGCCCCCGCCCGCTGCCGTGGCCAAGCAGCACGTCGCGGATCGGCTCGATGGCCTCGGCCTGATCGAACCAGATGCGCAGTTCCGCCGCCGCCTCCGCCGCCGCCTGTTCAAGCTCCATCACGTCGGATGCGGTAATGCGCAGCGCCTCGCCTTCCAGCTTGAGGTCGGCCGTGACCACCACGGCATTGCCTGCCACCAGAATTTCACGCGCGCGCGACAGCACCTCGGAAAAGAACGTGACCTCGCACCCGCCCGATGCATCTGACAGGCGCACCCACGCCATCTTGTTGCCCGTGCGCGTGGGGCGCTCCTTGCGGTCGACCACGCAGCCCGCGATCTTGACGCGCCCGATCCCGGCCTGTGCCGCAGCCTCCAGCCCCGTGGCGCGGATTGCGCCCAGCCTGCGCATGAGCGGGCCGTAGGAATCCAGCGGGTGACCGGTCAGGTGAAAGCCGATGGCGTCCGCCTCCATGTTCAGCCGCTCGAATTCCGGCCAGTCCGCACAGCGCGGCAGGCGCAGCGGCTCGCGCTGGGCGGGTGCCCCACCGCCGCCGCCAAACAGGCCGATCTGTCCGCTTGCCGCCTCCTGCGCATTAGCCTGCGCGCGGCGCATCACGGTCTCGGCCGCGCCGCAGGCCTGCGCGCGGTTGGGCAGGATGGTGTCGAACGCGCCCGCGCGGGCCAGGTTTTCAAGCTGCATCTTGTTGACCTGCCTGGGGTCAAGGCGGGCGGCCAGATCCTCAAGGTCGGTAAAGGGTCTGTTGCCACGCACCGCCACCAGCGACTGCATGGCCCCCAGCCCCACTTTTTTTATTGCCGCCAGCGCGTAGCGGATGCCGTATGTCGCGCCATCGGGCAGTTTTTCCACCGTAAAGTCGGCACCGGACGCATTGATGTCGGGCGGCAGGAGCGCAATGCCCAGCCGGTCAGCCTCCTGCCGCAGGCCGGCCAGCTTGTCGGTCTTTTCACGCGCAAGCGACATGCAGGCCGCAATAAAGGCCACGGGGTGGTTCGCCTTCATCCACGCGGTCTGGTACGATACCAGCGCATAGGCTGCGGCGTGCGATTTGTTGAAGCCATAATCAGCAAACTTGGCCATGAGGTCGAATACCTCGGCAGCCTTGTCCTGCTCGATGCCGCGCTTCATCGCCCCTTCGGTAAAGATCTCGCGCTGGCGGTCCATCTCGGCGCGGATCTTCTTGCCCATGGCGCGGCGCAGCAGGTCGGCCCCGCCAAGGCTGTAGCCCGCCATCTTCTGGGCAATCTGCATGACCTGTTCCTGATAGACCATGATGCCATAGGTCTCTTCAAGGATGTCGCGGATTTCCTCGTGCGGCGGCTCCCATGCCTCGCCATGCTTGCGCCGGCAGTAATCAGGGATGTTGGCCATCGGGCCGGGGCGGTACAGGGCCACGGCGGCGATCAGGTCTTCCAGCCGGGTCGGGCGCATCTGCTTGAGCACGTCGCGCATGCCAGCGCCTTCAAACTGGAACACGCCCGCCGTATCGCCTCGCGCCAGCATGTCATAGGTCAGTGCGTCATCCAGCGGCAGGGCGGACAGGTCAACCTCGATGCCCATGCCGTGCAGGAACTGCACCGCGCGTTGCAGGATGGTGAGCGTGGTCAGGCCGAGGAAGTCGAATTTGACCAGCCCCGCCTGCTCCACGAACTTCATGTTATACTGCGTGACCAGCATCTCGCTCTTGGGGTCGCGGTAGAGCGGCACCAGTTCCACCAGTTCGCGGTCACCAATCACGACACCCGCGGCATGGGTGCTGGCGTGGCGGAACAGGCCCTCGAGCTGCTGGCCAATTTCCAGCAGGCGGCGGATGGCCTCGTCCTCGTCGCGCATTTCCTGCAGGCGCGGTTCGCCCTCGATCGCCTGCTTGAGTGTGACCGGCTGGGCGGGGTTGTTGGGGATGAGTTCGGCCACGCGGTTGACCATGCCAAATGGCAGGCCCAGCACGCGCCCCACGTCGCGCACGGCGGCACGCGCCTGCAGCTTACCGAACGTGATGATCTGGGCCACCCGGTCCGGGCCGTATTCACTGCGGACGTAGCTGATGACCTCATCACGCCGGTCCTGACAGAAATCGATATCGAAATCCGGCATCGACACGCGTTCGGGGTTGAGGAAG
Source organism: Komagataeibacter sp. NFXK3 (assembly GCF_054182245.1). Taxonomy (NCBI): domain Bacteria; kingdom Pseudomonadati; phylum Pseudomonadota; class Alphaproteobacteria; order Acetobacterales; family Acetobacteraceae; genus Komagataeibacter; species Komagataeibacter sp. NFXK3. The sequence continues at coordinate 417,380 of NZ_JAPIVJ010000002.1, read as the reverse complement.
CGCTCGAACAGCAGGTTGAAGGGAATGGGGTCGATATCGGTAATGGTCAGTGCCCAGGCGGCAAGCGACCCTGCGCCCGAGCCACGGCCCGGCCCTACGGGAATGTCATGCGCCTTGGCCCACTGGATGAAGTCGGCCACGATCATGAAGTAGCCGGGAAATCCCATCTGCGCGATAATATCGAGCTCGAATGCCAGGCGTTCCTCGTATTTCGTGCGCGTCTCGTCATCCACCTCCATGCGCGACAGGCGGTTTTTCAGGCCGGTGATGGCCATGTTGCGCAGGGTTTCATCCTCGGTCTTGCCGGGCTGCACCTTGGGGCACATGGGCAGCAGGGGTTTACGCGTTTCCACCTGGACTGCGCAGCAGCGCGCGATCTCGAGCGTGTTGTCACAGGCCTCGGGCAGGTCGGCAAAGAGTTCGCGCATGACCTCCGGCGGCTTGAACCAGTGCTCGGGCGTAACACGCCAGCGCTCGCGCTCGGCCATGGTGCGGCCCTGGGCAATGCACAAAAGCGCATCATGCGCCTCGTACATGTCGGGCCGGGGGAAGAAGCACTCATTGGTGGCCACCAGCGGCAGGCCCATGCGGTCGGCCATGGCGATCATGCCCGGCTCCACCGCGCGCTCGGCCGCCTGCCCGTGGCGGTGCAGTTCAACCGCCATGTGGCTGCCATAGGCCTCATGCAGGCGGTCCATGAAGCGGGTGGCTTCCTTTTCCTGCCCTTCGGCCAGCATGTGGAACAGCGGGCCACGGCTGCCGCCGGTGAGCAGGAACAGCCCGCCCGCGCGTTCGCATAACTGGTCGAGCGTTACGGTTGGCTCGTCCGTCTCGTGCTGCAAAAAACCTGCCGAGGACAGGAATTGCAGATTGGCCAGCCCCTCCGGGTTGCGCGCCAGCAGCACCAGCGGCTCGGCGGGCATGCCGGGCTTGTCGCTGCGCGACGGGAGTGCGAGCTGGCAGCCGATGATGGGCTGCACGCCTTTCTTGCCGCAATACTGCGAGAATTCGAGCGCGCCAAACATGTTGCCCGTATCGGTTATGGCAACGGCGGGCATGCGCATGTCATGCGCCAGTGCCACCAGTTCAGGCACGCGGATGGCCCCCTGGCTCAGGGAATAGGCGGAGTGGACGCGCAGATGGACAAAATCGGCATGGGACATGCGGCCATTCTACCCCACTCGGGGCGCGATGTGCACTCCCCTGACGCGACCGCAAGGCAGCGAAGGTGGTGCACGGCCAAGGCAGTTGTGGCCATGCGGCAATCCGTTACACAATGCCTTTGGCGGAGAAATCATATTATGAAAACCGAACTTATTGATTCCCTGCCCTGCATTGAAAATGTCAATTCAATCATGAATGCAATGGAACAGGGCAGCGCGCACGACAAGCTGGCCTATATTGCCAAAAATTGCAGCCCTTACACATCACTGGCTTTCTGTGCCCTGCTGTTCCCCTCCATTATCGTGGTGGATGGGTGCTTCCTTCTGGAATATTATTATACTGAAAGCAATTTTCTGGATGCCCGCAAAAACTACAAGAATGATAAAAGAAAAGTTGAAGAAAACATGAACAACACATTTCTTTACGAAGTGTTTGAATGCTTCAGCGGGGACGTTCCTGATATGGTTTTTGAGGAAATAGGCAAGGTTGTCCGGCTTTCATGGGACATGGTTTTAAAACAAACATTTCCTGAACGGGAATTTGCCGTGAAATATTTTCATGATGAACAGGATTATGGTCCCGTTGTCACATTCTGCCAGAAATAACTCTTTAATATTTCTATTCATACTCAATACATAAGGAACAGACACATGAAGGTTTGCAAAAATGGTCTTGATGAAAATATTTTGGAATTATTCACTGCTCCTTTCGATGATCATGATTTTTTCCTGCATGCCACGCATTTTGTCACAGTAGAGCAGGCCCTTGCCACAATCGGCATACTCAACCCGGATTTTTTTGAAATAGACGGCTATATTTTATGGAAAAACTCACAAACTAGACAATACATAGAAGAAAATAGAAAAATAGATGAAGGAAAACCAAGAGGATTCAAGGAAAGACAGCGGATGGAACATTTCCTCAATCTATTTGAAATAGCCGGCCATTTCAAGAAATGGGAAGAATGGCCCCCTTCCCTCACGGATGAAGACGCACGGTATAAAAAAGACATCGAACTGATGGTCATCTTCGCCCACCAGATTGAGAAATACTGGCGCATGGCACTGAACAGGTGTTTTCCTGACAGAAAATTCGAATTTGAAATCTCCGCCGATGGCCTGGAAGGTGAATTGGGCGTGTGCCTGACCTTCTGGCAGGCGCAATAGGCGGGGCATGCGCCGCCCTGTCAGAAAAGCGTCGTAATCCTATGAATGAAATTCATCATCGAGAGCCTGAATTTATTCTCGATGGCTTCCTGTTCCTGCCGTTTCTGCCTTTCCTTCGCAAATTTTACAATGCGGTTGATATCGAGCCCCGGTTCTTTTGCGAAAGGAGGATCACCCTCCAGCCGGAACAGGCCATGCTGCCGGGTGTATTCATCTGTAAAAACAAAGAACTGTGCCTGTTCATGCGTTTTCTTCATATGAAGAAACAGGTCGTTTACATATGTTTCATATAAAATCGACGTAAATTCTTTAATGGCAAGGTTATTATCTTCATACCAGATCGCATGCGCCAGTATGGAACCGTTCCAGTCAATCAGGAAACAGTCATCACAGATGCCGGGCGTGTCGTAACACCTGATCCATTTCAGCGGCAGGTTACGCTCATCATGGCTGATCAGTTCAATATGGAGATATTTATATCGTTCAAAATAACTCATATCCCTTCCCCAGCCCTTTTCCCGCTCATCCTGATACCATGAATCGCATCGCATGTGCGCCGGATGTCCAGCTTCCCGGCCAGGAAAACCACGCCCGCAGAACAACCGGGCGCGTGGGCTCAGGCCACCGCCTGCACCACCGGCACCACCTTTCCATCCCGCAGGGTCACGATGCGGTCCATGCGGCGGGCAAGGTCCATGTTATGGGTCGCGATCAGGGCCGCCACGCCATGCGCGCGCACGGTCACCAGCAGGGCATCGAACACGGCATCGGATGTATGCACATCAAGGTTGCCGGTCGGCTCATCGGCCAGTAGCACATGCGGGCGGTTGGCCAGCGCGCGCGCAATGGCCACGCGCTGCTTCTCCCCGCCCGAAAGCTTGCCCGGCAGGTGGTCCAGCCGGTGGGCCAGGCCAAAATCGGCCAGCAGTTCATCCGCACGCGCCTGTGCCTGCCTGCGTGGCACGCCTGCGATCATCTGCGGGATCATGACATTCTCGCGCGCGGTGAATTCCGCCAGCAGGTGATGGAACTGATAGACAAACCCGATCCGGTCGCGCCGCAGTTCCGTGCGCCCGCCGTCAGGCAACGCGCCGGCATCCTGCCCTGCCAGCAGCACGCAGCCCGCATCGGGTTTCTCCAGCAGGCCCGCCACATGCAGCAGGGTGGACTTGCCGGTGCCTGATGGGGCCACAAGCGCCACGATCTCGCCGCCGCGCAGCGTAAGGTCGGCTCCGCTCAGCACCTCGAGCGTTTCCTCGCCGCTGATATAGCGGCGCACCACGCCATCAAGATGCAGCGGCGGGGCGGTGTTTACGGTGTCATTCATGGCGCAGGGCCTCCACCGGGTCGGTCTTGGCCGCCCGCCATGAGGGGTAGAGTGTTGCCAGCAGCGAGAGCACCAGCGCCATGGCAATCACCTCGATCACCTGCGACCATACCAGCTTGGCGGGCAGGTGCTCGAGGTAATACACCTCGGCATTGAACAGGTCGGTGCCGGTCATGCGCTGGAGCATCTGGCGGATCCGCTCGATGTTGAGGCAGAACACGATGCCCAGACCAGTGCCAACAAACGTGCCCGTTATCCCCACCGAGGCCCCGCACATGAGGAAGATGCGCATGATGGCGCCGCGCGTGGCGCCCAGCGTGCGCAGCACGGCAATATCGGCGCTCTTGTCCTTGACCATCATGATCAGCGAGGAAATGACATTGAAGGCCGCGACAAGGATGATGAGCGTCAGGATCAGGAACATCACGTTCTGCTCCACCTGCACCGCGCCAAAGAAGGCGTTGTTGCTCTGGGTCCAGTCCATCACGCGCACTTCGCCATTCATCGCCTTTTCAATCGCCGTGCGGATGGGGATGACGTTTTCCGCATCCTTCGTCATGACCTGCACCTGCGTCACCTGCCCCGGTAGCTGGAAATAGATCTGGGCGGCATGCAGCGGCAGGAACACGTAGCTGGAATTATAGTCACTCACCCCCGCATCAAAGATCGCCACCACGCGGTAGGCGCGCACGCGCGGCATGGTGCCGAATGCGGTGGCCGCCCCCTGTGGCGAGACAAGGGTGAGCCTGCCGCCCACGGTCAGCCCCGCACGCTCGGCCAGCGTGGTGCCGACAACGATCGTGTCATCGCCGCCAAAATCATCAAGGCTGCCCGCGACAAGGTTGTCGCTCACCTCGTGCAAGCCCACCAGGTCGGCCCGCGTCATGCCGCGCACCAGCCCGCCCGCATTGTAGCTGCCTGAATTGAGCAGCACCTGCGATTCAACCAGAGGCGCTGCCGAGACCACGCCCGGCACGCTCCGCACGCGGCCTGCCACCGCATCATAATCGCTGATGGTGCGGCTCAGGCCGTACACGCTCAGATCACCATTAAGGCCGAGGATGCGGCCCAGCAGGTCGGCCTTGAACCCGTTCATGACCGACATCACGATAATCAGCGTGGCAACGCCAAGCGCGATCCCGACCAGCGAAAAGATCGCGATGATGGAAACGAACCGCTCCCCCCGCCGGGCCCGCAGGTAGCGCCCGGCGATCATCCGCTCGAAGGGACCGAACATGCTCAGCCCTGCAGTTTCGCAATAAGGGCCAGCGCGCCTTCTACCGTCTCCTCGGTGCGCTCGCCGGTGCGGCGGTTCTTGACCTCCACCTTGCCCTCCTTGGCACCCCGCGGGCCAACAATGAGCTGCCACGGGTGGCCCATCAGGTCGGCATCGGCAAACTTGGCGCCTGCGCGCTCGGAGCGGTCATCATACAGCAGGGCGCGGGGCGCTGCGGCGTAAAGCTGCTCGCACAGCGCATCGCACTGGGCATCACCATTCTTGAGATTGATGATGACCGCCTTGAAGGGCGCCACGGATTGAGGCCAGATGATGCCGTTTTCATCATGGCTGGCCTCGATGATGGCCGCGACAAGGCGCGAGACGCCAATGCCGTAGGAGCCCATCTCGGGGTAGAGCGGCGCGCCATCGGGACCGCTGACCGCGATATCCATCGACTGGGTGTATTTGCGCCCGAAGTTGAAGATATGCCCCACCTCGATACCGCGCCCCTCGCGCTGGCGCGCGGCGGGCACCTTGGCCCAGGCTGCCGCATCATGCATCTCGTCGGTCGCGGCATAGAACGAGGTCATGCGCGTGAAGAATTTTTCCAGCGAGGCACGGTCATTGGTGTCCACGTCCTCACCCAGCCAGTCCTGATCCTCGAGCGCGCTGTCAAAGAACACGCCGCTCTCGCCCGTGGGGGCAAGGATGAGGAATTCATGGCTCAGCTCGCCGCCAATCGGTCCGGTATCGGCCCGCATGGGGATGGCGCGCACGCCAAGGCGCTGGAAGGTGCGCAGGTAGGCCAGCATCATGCGGCGATAGGTATCGACCGCCGAGGCCGTATCGAGGTCGAAGCTGTAGCCATCCTTCATGTAGAACTCGCGGCCACGCATCACGCCAAAGCGGGGGCGCACCTCATCGCGGAACTTCCACTGGATCTGGTAGAGAACCTGCGGCAGCTCCTTGTAGGACTTGACCACCTGACCGAAGATATCGGTAATCATTTCCTCATTGGTCGGGCCGAACAGCATGTCGCGCTCGTGGCGGTCGCGGATGCGCAGCATCTCGGGGCCGTAATCATCATACCGGCCCGAGCGCTTCCACAGCTCGGCGGACTGCATGGTGGGCATCAGCACTTCCTGCGCGCCGGCTGCATCCTGCTCCTCGCGCACGATGTTGGCGATGTTCTCGAGCACGCGCAGGCCCGCGGGCAGCCAGGCGTAGATGCCAGCCGATGTCTGGCGAATCATGCCCGCGCGCAGCATGAGCCGGTGCGAGGTGATCTGGGCCTCGGCCGGATTTTCCTTGAGGGTCGGCAGAAAACTGCGGGACAGACGCATATCCGTATGAACCTTGACGTATGAGAACCGATAATGCTGCGGACCCTAGACCAATCGCAACGCCCGTGGAATGGGGCATGTGCGCCGCGCACCCTCCCATTACACTCAGGCGTGATGCAACTGGCCCGCATGGGCGTAAACATCCGCGTGAGCAGGCATGGCCACGCGCCCCTTGCGGGCGTATGGTGCCCCCACAAATCGGGTTGCACGAAAGCCGCCGGGTTTAGGGAAAACGTACCAATAAAAAATGGCAGGAAACGGTCCATCCGTTCCCTGCCATAAATGTTTGCACTGTGGTGCCAGACTTAGGGACCGCCTGAAAAGTCAGCCCGGAAAAACATCCAGAGATCATAAGGAAGTTTTTGGTGAAGCTTTTTTTTCAGAAAGCTTCGCGGAACACCGCCTTTTTAAAAAAGGCGGCACCCAGAAACTTTTATCAATGAGTTGTTTTCAAACAGGTTCTCAGACGCGCAGCAGGTGCACATCCACCAGCGGGCGCTTTTGCAGCTTACGGCCCAGCGCGCGGCGCAGCGCGGTCTTGGCGGCCTCGCGGAAGGTGGCGTCGTTCTCGCGCAGTTCATCGGGAATTTCATCCAGCGCATTGCCGAACTCTTCCGTCACGCGTGCGGTCTCGGGATCCTCGGCATCAAGCAGGCCCGGCGCGCTTACCTTGGGGTCGCCAATCAGGTAGCCCTCGTCATCCACGGCAAAGCTGCCCAGCACCATGCCGTTGAACAGCATGCGCCGCCGCGCCGACAGCACGCCGCCATTCATGGGCAGGATGCGGCCGCCATCGAGCACCAGCCGCCCGGTGGGCGCGGTATCGCCAACTTCCACACCGTCGCTGCGGATGTCGAGGATATCGCCATCCTCAAGCAGCACCGGCTCGATGTTGAGTTCCTGCGCAATGGCGGCATTGGCGGTCAGGTGACGCCACTCGCCATGCACGGGAATGAGGAAGCGCGGGCGCACGAGGTCATACAGCTTGCGCACGTCGCCGCCCGTGGCATGGCCGGACACGTGCACGAGGTGGTCCTTGTCGGTAATGACATGCACGCCGCGCCGGGTCAGGTTGTCCTGCACCTGGATGACGGCCTGCTCGTTACCGGGAATCATGCGGCTGCTGTAGATGACCGTATCCCCCTCACCCAGCGAGATGTTGGGATGCGTGTCGGATGCGATGCGCGAGAGCGCCGAGCGCGGCTCGCCCTGGCTGCCGGTCACGATCAGCATGATCTGGTTGTCCGGCACCGAATTGGCATCCTGCTCGGACAGGAAGTTCGGCACATCGGACAGGTAGCCGCATTCCCGCGCCGCAACCTCGAGGTTGCGCAGGCTGCGGCCCACCACGGCCACGCGGCGCCCTGCCGCCTGCGCTGCCTTGGCCAGCGTTTCCACCCGCGCCACGTTGCTGGCGAAGCAGGTGACGGCAATACGCCCTTCCAGCGATGCGATGAGGCGGGTCATCTCGCGCCGCACATCGGCTTCCGAGGCGGAAGGCCCTTCGGTGCGCACATTGGTGCTGTCGCACACCATGGCCAGCACGCCCTCGCGGCCAAGGGCTGCGAAGGTTTCAAGGTCGGTCGGCGGGCCGACCTGCGGGTCGGGGTCGATCTTCCAGTCACCGGTGTGGATGATGATGCCCTGCGGCGTGCGCAGCACCAGCGACTGCGATTCCGGCACCGAATGCGTGACCGAGACAAAACGCAGGTCAAACGGCCCCACGTTGAACGCGCCGCCCGGCGCGATCACATGGATGGGCACCTGCTGCACCAGCCCCGCCTCACCGAGCTTGCGGCGCAGCACGGCAGCGGCAAACGGCGTGACATAGACCGGGCAGCCAAGCTGCGGCCACAGATGGGCGATGGCGCCCAGATGGTCCTCATGCGCATGGGTCACGACGAGGCCCGCCAGCGCCTTGCGCCGCTCGGCGATGAACACGGGGTCGGGCAGGATGATCTCGGCCTCGGGCGTGTCGTTGCCGCTGAAGCCAATGCCGCAATCCACCGCAAGCCACGTATCGCCCTGGCGGTAGAGGTTGAGGTTCATGCCGATTTCGCCGGTTCCGCCCAGCGGAAGGAAAGAAACGCCTGTCATGTCATTCATTAAAAGGTCCTGTTACAAGATATCATGGGTTGAAGATGTGTTTGAAGAAAGGGCCCGGAACGCCTGTTCCGTGCCGGTCTGCCTGTCCTGTTGTCAGCCCGGTCGGGGCCAAGATCCTGTTCTCTCGCCAAAAGCTGGCAGTGCGCGCGGCCTGAAGCGGGCGGTGGAACCAGCGCATTTCCCGCCCGGAAAATGGCGTTCGACACCGCACCGAAACAAAACGACGCACGATGAATTCATGCAAGGGATTATCATGTAATCCCCCTGACTTAAATCTCTTTCCGCAATCGGGGCGGATTATTCTTGCCTGCCATCCGCCATCAGCACCTCGCCCGTCACTACCTGCCGGGGGCCTGTGGGGGTGTCGAGCAGCAGGATTCCGTCATCCGCCAGCCCAGCAAACGTGCCGCTGAAGGCCCGGTTGCCCGCCACTACACGCAGCTTCGTACCCGGCGGGTGCGCACGCGCCAGCCACGCCGCGCGTATGGCGCCAAACCCCTGCGCTTCATGGCACGTCAGCCACGTATCGAGTGCCTGCAAAACGGCACGGGCCATCTCGGGTGGGCTGACCGTAACCCCGCATTCGGCCAGGCAGGCCAGTTCGCGGCCTTCTATGCGCGGGGCGGCCCTGAGGTTGGCCCCCATGCCGATCACCTGCCACGGCCCTGCCTCATCCGCCCCGGTCTCGATCAGGATGCCCGCCATCTTGCGCCCGTGCAGCAGCAGATCATTGGGCCATTTGAGTTCCAGCGCGTCCGGTTCGGCCAGGAAACCCGCCACGGCCTCATGCAGCGCAAGACCCGCGATGAACGGCCATGCCCCCACCGGCACCACCGCCCCCTGCCCCACCAGCATGACCGACAGCGCCAGATTGCCCCCCGGATCACGCCATTCGCGCCCCCGGCTGCCGCGCCCCGCCGTCTGTTCAAGAGCCAGCACCGCAAGCCCGTCCTGCCCGTGCCCTGCCGCCAGCATGTCCTTGCACAGGTCGGATGTGGAGCCCAGCCTGTCATGCACCTGCAATGGCCACGTGCGCCCCCCGCTGCGGGGAATGCTCATGGTGCGGAAGGCAGGAGGGCTATGGGTCATGGACTACCTGAACAATGCAGCCGCCGCCGCCTGTGCCGCCGTGGCAACCGGGCCGAGGGCTACGATGAAGAACACCGTGACCAGCCCCATGCCAGCGGAAACGAACGAGACCGAAACCGGCGCGCGATCAAGTGCGGGGGCAGCAGCATCAAAAAACATGATCTTGACGATGCGTATATAATAATACGCCCCGATCACGCTACTGATGATACCGATTGCCGCCAGCCCGTAAAGCTGCGCGTTGATCGCGGCATAGAACACCATAAGCTTGCCAAAGAAGCCCGCCAGCGGCGGTGCGCCCGCCATGGAGAACATGAACACCGCCATGGCCAGCGCCATGCCCGGGTCGCTGCGGCCCAGCCCCGCAAGGTCGCTGATGCGGCTGACCGCGCGGCCCTTGCGCCGCATGGCCACGATGCCCGCGAACGCGCCCACGTTCATGAACAGATACGTCACCAGATAGACCAGCGTGCCGCGCGTGCCCTCCGCCGTACCCGCCGCAAGGCCGATCATGGCGTAGCCCATATGCCCGATGGAGGAATACGCCATGAGCCGCTTGATGTTGCCCTGCGGGATGGCGGCGAATGCGCCAAACACCATCGACGCCGCCGAGACCACCTCGATCAGCAGCTGCCACTGGTGCGCCATGGAGCCGAACGGCCCGGCCATGACCCGCAGCAGCACGGCGAATGCCGCGATCTTGGGGGCACCTGCCATATAGGCGGTGACCGAGGTGGGGGCACCCTGGTACACATCGGGTGTCCACATATGGAACGGCACCATGGACAGCTTGAAGCACAGCCCCACCAGCACGAACACGATGCCCACCATAAGCCCCGCGGGCAGCACGGCGCTGCCGCGCACCGCCTGCTGCAGCCCGGCATAATCCAGCGTGCCCGCAAAGCCATAGGCCAGCGAAATGCCATAAAGCAGGATGCCCGAGGCCAGCGAGCCGAGCACGAAGTATTTCAGCCCCGCCTCCGCCGCCGTAACCTGGTCGCGCGCAAACGCACACAGGATGTAGATGGACAGCGAGGAAAGCTCGAGCCCCACGAACAGCGTCATGAGGTTGCCCGATGAGGCCATGATCATGGCGCCAAGGGTCGAGAACAGCACCAACACGGGGAACTCGAATTTGTCGATTTCCATCTCGCGCGCATAGCCGATGCCCAGCACCAGCGAGAGCGCCGCCCCCGCCAGCGCCAGCACCTTCATGAAGCGCGCAAAGCCATCATTGATGAAAACATGGCTGTAACCCGTGCCATCGGGCGAGAGCACCACCAGCGCCGCCGTCACCACCAGGGCGAACAGCGTCATCATCGTGCATGAAAAGAAAGCCTGACCGCGCTTTTGCATCACCCCGGCCAGCAGGATGACCAGCCCGGACAGGGCCAGCACGATTTCGGGCAGAGCAAGTGTCCAGTTCATTGGTTTGGCCCTGACATCCTGGGGGTTAGCTGGCGAACAGGATGGTGGTCAGCAGCACCACCAGCCCGATCAGCATGGAAAAGGCATAGACCGCCATCGACCCGGTCTGCACCCGCACGGCCTGGCCTGCAGTGCCTGCGGCAAGCCTGGCCAGCCCTTCGGGTATGCCTTCGACAATCCCTTCGTCAGCCCCCTTCCACAACAGCCGCGCCAGCGCGCAGTAGGGGCGCACGAACACGGCATCGTACACCTCGTCGAAATACCATTTGTTGAGCAGGAACAGGTAAAGCGGGCGCAGGCTGCGGGCGAGTGCTGCCGGAATGCCGGGGCTTGCCATGTAGCACAGATAGGCCACCGCAATGCCCGCAACGCCAGCAAGGGTCGGCACCAGCGCAATCAGGCCCGGTGTCTGTTCAAGGCGCTCCATGATGTCATGCCCTGGCAGGCTGGCAATCGTCCCGCCCCAGAACCCGGCCTGGTTGGCCCCCACATAGAACGGCGCCAGCACCACACCCGCCAGCACGGCCCCCACCGACAGGACGGCGAGAGGCACCATCATGGACGGCGGGCTTTCATGCGCGCCTTCGTGCAGGTGCGCATCACGCGGCTGGCCATGAAACACCAGGAAGATCAGCCGCCAGCTATACAGCGCGGTGAGGAACGCGGTGATGCAGCCCATGACCCAGCCATAATGGCCCATCGTGGAATCCGACATCCATGCGGCCTCCAGAATGGCGTCCTTCGACCAGTAGCCCGCGAACGGGAAGATACCGGCAAGTGCGAGGCTGCCAATCCACATGGCGGCGTAGGTATAGGGAATCTTGCGCCACAGCCCGCCCATGCGGAACATGTCCTGCTCGTCATGCACGGCATGGATCACGCAGCCCGCCCCAAGGAACAGAAGCGCCTTGAAGAAGGCATGCGTGGTGAGGTGAAACATCGACGCCTGATAGGCCCCCACGCCAACGGCCACGAACATGTAGCCAAGCTGCGAGCAGGTGGAATAGGCAATGGTGCGCTTGATGTCGGGCTGCACCAGCCCAACGGTTGCGGCAAAAAAGCTGGTGGTTCCACCAATGAGAATGATCAGGTCGCGCGTTACGGGTGCCAGTTCCACCAGCGGCGACATGCGCACCATCAGGAATACCCCCGCCGTGACCATGGTGGCCGCATGAATCAGGGCGGAAACCGGGGTTGGCCCCTCCATCGCATCAGGCAGCCAGGTGTGCAGGAACAGCTGCGCCGACTTGCCCATGGCGCCGATAAACAGCAGGGTGGCGATCACCTCCAGCAGTGGATGCGTGCCGAAAAGCTGGAACGTGTCATGCACGTGGTAGGGAATGGCGGCGAAGATCGCATCATACGACACGCTGCCCAGCCGGATGTAGATGAGCGAGATACCGACAAGGAAGAACAGGTCGGCAATGCGGTTGACCACGAACGCCTTGATGGCGGCAGCGCAGGCCGCAGGCCGATCATACCAGTAGCCGATCAGCAGGTAGCTCGCGAGCCCCACCCCTTCCCAGCCGAAGAAGAGCTGGAGCAGGTTGTCGGACGTGACCAGCATGAGCATGGCGAAGGTAAACAACGAGAGATAGGCGAAGAAGCGGTACACCGGCTGCGCCTCATGCGCCATGTAGCCCACGCTGTACACATGCACCAGCAGCGACACGGTGGTGACCATGGCCACCACGCTGACCGAGAGCATGTCCATGCGCAGCTGCCAGTCGGCCTCAAAGCCCGCTGCGTGGATCCAGTCGGCTACCGGCACGACGATGGGGTTCACGCCCCCCATCTCGAAGCCCAGCACGCCAATGGCGGACAGCGCCGCGCACAGCATGAGGGCAATGGTGGTGAACCGCGCAGCACTGTCGCCCATCAGGCGGCCAAAGCCACCGGCGAGGAGAAACCCGATCAGGGGCGCGAAGACCGCGACTTCAAACAGGAAGGATGCCGCCTGCATGTCCCTTACCCCTTCATCATCGTAATATCGTCGACTTCAATTGAGCCGCGATTACGGAAATACACCGTGACAATGGCCAGCCCGATGGCGGATTCCGCCGCCGCGATGGTCAGCACGAACAGGGTCATCACCTGCCCCGACAGGTCGCCGGTCGCAGCCGAGAACGCCACGAAATTGATATTGGCCGAAAGCAGGATCAGCTCGATCGACATCAGGATGATGATGACGTTCTTGCGGTTGAGAAAAATGCCGAACACGCCCAGCACCAGTAGGATCGCGCCAATGCTCAGGTAGGGTGTCAGGCCGATGGCCTCAATCGGGCTATTCATCGCCCTCTCCTTTCGTGCCATTTGCGGGCGTCTTGATCACCAGCGCGGTGCCGTCAGCGTCCCGTGCTTCCGCCTCGCTCCAGGCCGCGGTGCCATAGGTGCCGGGCACGGCGGCGATGTCGTAGCTCTCACGCGGGCGCAGGAAGCCGCCCTGCGCATCAACGCCCGCGCCAAGCGGCACCTGCAGCATTTCAAGTGAGTCCGCCACCATGCGGTCGTGCTGGCGGTCGATGTTCTGCCGCCGTCCTGTGGGCCGCTCGCGCAGGGTGAGCACGATGGCCCCGATCATGGCCACGAGCAGCACCAGCGCGCAGGCCTGGAACAGGAAGATGTAGTGGGTGTAGATCACATCCCCCAGCGCCGCCGTGTTGGTGCGCGTGGGCGACGAGGGCACGAGATGCGCGATCTGCCCGATATTGGTCGCCGCGCGCCAGTGCATGAACGCCATGAGCAGTTCAATGAACAAAACCCCGCCCACGACCCCGCCAATGGGCGCGTAACGCTGCACGCCTTCGCGCATCTGCGTGAAGTTGACATCCAGCATCATCACCACGAACAGGAACAGGACTGCTACCGCGCCCACATAGACAATGACTAGCGTCATCGCCAGGAACTCCGCACCCGCGATCAGGAACAGGCCGGCTGCGTTGAAGAACGCAAGGATCAGGAACAGCACCGAATGCACGGGGTTGCGCGCGCTCACCACCATGGTGGCGGACAGGACCAGAACCGCAGCAAAAACGTAAAAGACAATCTGGGTCATCATGGGTAGGTTTCCTGCCGCATGGATGTTTCCTCCTGCTCGCTCCGCCACTCCGGCACGCGCCGGGGCGGCCGGGCGCGCTCAGCGGTACGGGGCATCAAGCTCGAGCCTGCGGGCCAGCACGCTTTCCCAGCGGTCGCCATTGGCCAGCAGCTTGTCCTTGTCGTACATCAGTTCTTCGCGGGTTTCGGTCGCGAACTCATAATTCGGCCCTTCGACAATCGCATCCACCGGGCAGGCTTCCTCGCACAGGCCGCAATAGATGCATTTGGTCATGTCGATGTCGTAGCGCGTGGTGCGGCGCGAGCCGTCATCACGCGGTTCGGCCTCGATGGTGATCGCCTCGGCAGGGCACGTTGCCTCGCACAGCTTGCACGCAATGCAGCGTTCCTCGCCATTGGGGTAGCGGCGCAGCGCATGCTCGCCGCGAAAGCGCGGCGAAAGCACGCCTTTCTCATAGGGGTAGTTGATCGTGGCCTTGGGCTTGAAAAACGCCTTCAGCGTTGCCCCCATGCCTGCCGCAAGCTCGGCGAGCAGCATGGAGCGGGCGGCTTTGGTTAACGCATTCATCAGCCAGCTCCTCCGGGCAGAAGGCCCGTTACCATCAGGAACCCCGCAGTCAGCACCATCCACGCCAGCGAGAACGGCAGGAACACCTTCCATCCCAGCCGCATGAGTTGGTCGTAGCGGTAGCGGGGAAATGTCGCGCGCACCCAGATGAACACGAACAGGCAGAACAGGATCTTGGCGATCAGCCACAGAGGCCCCGGTATCCATGTAAAGGGTGCAATGGCCAGCGGCGGCAGCCAGCCACCCAGGAACAGGATGCTGACCATGCCGGACATGAGGAACATGTTCGCGTATTCACCCAGGAAGAACAGGCCGAAGGCGAGCGCCGAATATTCCACGAAAAAGCCTGCCACCAGTTCGCTCTCGCCCTCGGGCAGGTCGAACGGCGCGCGGTTGGTCTCGGCCAGGGCCGAGATGAAGAACACGATGAACATCGGGAACATGGGCAGGCAGAACCACACATGGCGCTGCGCCAGCACGATGTCGTTGAGGTTGAGGCTGCCCACCGCCAGCAGCACCGACACGATCACCAGCCCGATGGACACCTCATACGACACCATCTGCGCCGCCGACCGCAACCCGCCGAGAAAGGCGTATTTGGAGTTCGACGCCCAGCCCGCAATCAGCATGCCGTAAACACCGAGCGATGAGATGGCCAGCAGGTAGAGGATGCCCACGTTGATGTTGGCGATGGCCAGCCCGTTGCCGGTGGGAATGACCGCCCACGCAATCATCGCCAGCGAGAAGGTGAGGAAGGGTGCAAACAGGAACAGCATCCGGTTGGCACCAGACGGGATGACCGTCTCCTTGGTCAGCATCTTGATGGCATCGGCAAAGGCCTGCAGCACGCCGAACGGACCGTTCACGTTCGGCCCCTTGCGCAACTGCATCGCGGCCATCACCTTGCGCTCGGCCAGCGTAAGGTAGGCCACGCCCAGCAGCAGCGGCACGAGCACCGCAAGGGATTCCAGCACGATCAGCAGAAGCTGGCCAAGCGTGGTGTGAAAGAAGAAATCCGCCATGTCCCTACTCCGCCGCCTCGGTTGCGGGGCGCACGTAAATCCCCGAACAGGTTTCCATGGTCGGGCTTGCGCGGCACACGGCATGGGTCAGGTAATAATCGGCAATGACCGGATGAAAGGGCGTTGCCGCGACTGCCACGCTGCCCGGCTGCGGGGCGGTCGTATCCGCCGCGCCAAGGCGGGCATGGTCCGCCTGCCCATAGGCCGGGTGCGCCTGCGCCATCCGCGCGCGCAGGGCCTCGATCGTGTCATAGGGCAGCTTGCGGCCCGCCACCTCCGAGAAGGCACGCAGGATGCGCCAGTCCTCGCGCGCATCCCCCGGCGGCATGACCGCGCGGAAGGCGCGTTGCACGCGGCCTTCGGTATTGGTGTAGGTGCCCGGTTTTTCGGCATAGAGCGCGCCCGGCAGGATCACATCCGCCCGCCCGGCCCCCGCATCACCATGATGGCCCTGATAGATGACGAAGGTGTCCGGCCCGATGTCATGCACCGCGAATTCATCGGCGCCCATCAGCCACAGCACGTCCACCCCGCCGCCCAGCATACCCGCCACATCACGCCCCTGCGGGCCGGGCACGAGGCCAAGGTCAAGGGCCGCCATGCGGCTCGCCGCCGTGTGCAGCACGTTGAAGCCATGCCAGTCGGGGCGGATGGCATCCATCTGCACCGCAAGGTCCCAGCAGGCCTTTGCAATGGCCTGGCCGTCGGGGCGGGTCAGCGCGCCGTGGCCCACGATGATCATGGGGTTCTTCGCGTTGGCCAGCACCTCGGCAAAAGGCAGTTCGCCTGCCGCAAGTTTGGCCAGCGTGTCCGGCCCCTCGCCCAGCACGGTGGCGGTGTAGGTCGGGTCGGCATTGGGCGCGCCGATCATGGCGATGGGGAATTTGCCCCGTCCCGCATCGACAAACCGCCTGCGGATGCGGGCATTGAGCACCGGGGCTTCCTGCCGGGGGATGGAGCCTACGATCAGCAGCGCATCCGCCTCGTCAATGCCTGCGATACCGGTATTGAAGGTATAGAAGTCACGGCGGGATGTATCGTAACGCGCGCCATCCTGACGGCAGTCGATATTGGGCGAGCCGAGCATGCCCATCAGGTCTTTCAGCGCCATCAGGCTCTCGGCGTCGCACATGTCGCCTGCGATTGCGCCGATGCGGGCACCCGGCACGCCCTTGAGGCGCGTTGCGATGAGCGAGAACGCATCTGCCCAGCCTGCGGGCTGGAGTTTGCCGTCCACCCGCACCCAGGGCCGGTCAAGGCGGCGACGGCGGAAGCCATCGACCACGAAGCGCCCCTTGTCGGCCAGCCATTCCTCGTTCACTTCATCATTGATGCGCGGCACGATGCGCAGCACCGATGCCCCGCGGGCCTGCATGACGATGTTGGCGCCCACCGCGTCGCACACATCAATGGAGTCCGTGCGCTTGAGCTCCCACGGGCGGGCGCTGAAGGCGTAGGGTTGTGAGGTCAGCGCGCCCACGGGGCAGATATCGATCAGGTTGCCTGACAGTTCGGATGTCAGCGCCTTCTCGACATAATTGGTGATCTCGAGGTTCTCGCCGCGTGACACGCCGCCGAGTTCCGGCACGCCAGCCACCTCGGTGGAAAAGCGGATGCAGCGCGTGCACTGGATGCAGCGCGTCATCACCGTCTTGACCAGCGGGCCGAGATACTTGTCGGTCACCGCGCGCTTGTTCTCGCGGTAGCGCGAATGATCCGCCCCGTAGCCAAAGGCCTGGTCCTGCAGGTCGCACTCGCCACCCTGGTCGCAGATGGGGCAGTCAAGCGGGTGGTTGATGAGCAGGAACTCCATCACCGCCCGGCGGGCACGGCGCACCACCTCGGTGTCGGTAAAGATCTGCATGCCATTGCTGATGGGAAAGCCGCATGAAGCCACCGGCTTGCGCCCGCCTGATACTTCAACAAGGCACATGCGGCAGTTGCCCGCGACCGACAGCCGCTCATGGTAGCAAAAGCGCGGTATTTCCTTGCCCGCCGCCTCGCACGCCTGTAGCGCGGAAGAACCGGGCGCGACATCGACCACAATACCGTCAACGGTTACTTTGACCACTGTTCCTACTCCGCCGCTTCAACAAGGCCGGTGGGCACCTGCACCGGTCGGCCGCCGCCATGCGCCGCCTTGTAGGCGTGGATGCGTTCCTCCATGACCGGGCGGAACCGGCGGATCAGCCCCTGTATGGGCCACGCCGCCGCATCGCCCAGCGCGCAGATGGTGTGGCCCTCGACCTGGCGGGTGACCTGCTCGAGCATGTCGATTTCCTCGATCTCGGCGCGGCCTTCCACCATGCGTTCCATGATGCGCATCATCCAGCCCGTGCCCTCGCGGCACGGCGTGCACTGGCCACAGCTCTCATGCTTGAAGAATTTCGAGAACCGGGCGATGGCCGCGATGATGTCGGTGGATCTGTCCATCACGATCATGCAGCCGGTGCCAAGGCCGGAGCCTTCGGCGCGCAGGCTGTCGTAATCCATCAGCACGCTCTCGCACACATCACGCGGCAGCATGGGCACCGAGCAGCCACCGGGGATGACGGCCAGCAGGTTGTCCCACCCGCCGCGCACGCCGCCGCCATGCTTTTCAATGATCTCGCGCATCGGCACGCCAAGCTCTTCTTCAAACACGCAGGGCGTGTTGACGTGGCCCGATATGGCCATGAGCTTGCTGCCCGCGTTGTTGGGCCGCCCCAGCCCCGCAAACCAGGCCCCCCCGCGCCGCAGGATGGTGGCGGAAACCGCAATGCTTTCCACGTTGTTGACCGTGGTGGGGCAGCCATACAGGCCCATGGCGGCGGGGAAAGGCGGCTTCATACGTGGCTGGCCCTTCTTGCCCTCAAGGCTTTCGAGCAGGGCCGTTTCCTCGCCGCATATGTAAGCGCCCGCGCCACGGTGGATGTAGAAGTCGAAATCCCAGCCCGAGCCGCAGGCGTTCGGGCCGATCAGGCCCGCCTCATACGCCTCGTCAATGGCGTGCTGGAGGTGCATGGCCTCGTTGTAGAACTCGCCGCGAATGTAGATATAGGCCGCATGCGCCCCCATGGCGAAAGAGGCGATCAGCGCGCTTTCCACCAGCTTGTGCGGGTCGTGGCGCAGGATCTCGCGGTCCTTGCAGGTACCGGGTTCGGACTCATCGCCGTTGATGACAAGGTAATGCGGCCGCCCGTCATTCTTGCGCGGCATGAACGACCACTTGACCCCGGTGGGAAAGCCCGCGCCGCCGCGCCCGCGCAGGCCGGATGCCTTCATCTCGCCAATGATGGCATCGCGCCCGCGCGCCAGGATTTCCGCCGTGCCATCCCAGTCGCCCCGGGCGCGGGCTCCGGTCAGCGTCCAGTCACCCTGGCCATACAGGTTGGTGAAGATGCGGTCCTTGTCTTGCAACATGCGCCTTACCCCTGTCCCTGCGGCTTGGCCGCCGTCTCATCCACCAGCACCCTGCGCCCGCCTGCCGGGGCTGAATTGAGGCGGTCGATGGTGGGGCCGGGCGTGGGGTGCTCGCCACGCTTCAGGGCCTCGATCAGCTCAAGCGTGCGCGGACCGTCGAGATCCTCGTAATAATCATCATCAACCTGCAAAATCGGCGCATTGGCGCAGGCGCCGAGGCATTCCACCTCCGTCAGGGTGAACAGCCCGTCCGTGCTGGTCTCGCCAAACGCCCTGATGCCGGTGGCCTTTTTGCAGGCCGCCGTCACATCATCCGACCCGCGCAGCCAGCATGATGTGGTGGTGCAGACCTGCAGGTGGTAGCGGCCGATCGGCTTCGTGTTGAACATGAGGTAGAAGGTCGCGACTTCGTACACCCGGATCGGCGCCATCTCGAGGCGCTCGGCCACCACATCCATGGCAATACGCGGTATCCACGCGCTGCCGGTCTGGCGGCCCATCTGCTTCTGCACCACGTAAAGCAGCGGCAGCACGCCGCTTGCCTTGCGCTCGGGCGGGTATTTGGCAAGGATCACCGCGATCTGCTGCTCGCTCTCGGCATCAAATGCGAAATGGGTCGGTTCCGCGCCCGTGGGCGCAGTGGGCTGGGTGGACATGTCGGTCACCTGTCAATCTCGCCAAACACCAGGTCGAGCGACCCGATGATGGCTACGGCATCCGCCAGCATGTGCCGGCGCGACATCTCGTCGATTGCCTGGAGATGGGAAAAACCCGTGGGCCGGATCTTGCAGCGATACGGCCGGTTGCTGCCATCGGCCACCAGATACACGCCAAACTCGCCCTTGGGCGTTTCGGTCACGGTGTAGGTGGCGCCCGGAGGCACGTGATAGCCTTCGGTAAACAGCTTGAAATGATGGATCAGCGCCTCCATCGAGCGCTTCATCTCGCGCCGTGGCGGGGGCGTGATCTTGTGGTCGAGCACCTTGACCGGGCCGGGGCGGATCTGCTCGAGGCACTGGTTGATGATCTTCACGCTCTCGCGCATCTCGGCCACGCGCACGAGGTAGCGGTCATAGCAGTCGCCCTGACGGCCTACGGGCACGTTGAACTGCACCTTGTCATAATTGTCATAGGGCTGGCTGCGGCGCAGGTCCCATGGCACGCCGGAGGCCCGCAGGCACGGCCCGCTGAAGCCCCAGGCCAGCGCCTGCTCGGTGGTGAACACGCCAATGCCCACCGTGCGCTGCTTCCAGATGCGGTTGCTGGTCAGCAGGCTTTCAAGGTCATCAATCCATTGCGGGAAGGTGCGCGCCCAGTTGGCGATGCGTTCCTCCAGCCCCGCGGGCAGGTCCTGCGCCACGCCGCCGGGGCGGACGTAATTGGCATGGAAGCGCGCGCCGGATGCGGCCTCATAGAACTCGATAAGCTTCTCGCGTTCCTCATATCCCCACAGCGCGGGCGTCAACGCGCCACAATCCAGCCCGAAGGAGGTCAGGTTGAGGATATGGTTGAGGATGCGCGTGATCTCGGCAAACATCACCCGGATCCACTTCGCGCGGTCCGGGGCCTCGATGTCGAGCAGCTTTTCCACCGCCAGCGCGAAGGCCTGCTCCTCGCACATGGGCGAGACGTAATCGAGCCGGTCGAAATACGGCAGCGCCTTGGGGTAGGTCTTGTATTCGATCAGCTTTTCCGTGCCGCGATGCAAAAGCCCCACATGCGGGATGGCGCGGGCCACGACCTCGCCCTCCATCTCCAGCACCAGCCGCAGCACGCCGTGGGCGGAGGGGTGCTGGGGGCCGAAGTTCAGCGCGTGGGAGTCGATCTCCACCACATGGCGCTTCACCTCGCCATCGGGTTCTTCTGGCAGCAGGCTGTCGGGAATGTCCGTATCGCTACGCAGGGTGACATCGCTCATCGGCTCAGCCCTTTCGCTTGATGTCGTGGCGGTCGGCATGCGCCTTTTCATCGCCCGGCAGGGTCAGGATGCCTTCCCATGGCGATTCAAATTCGAAATTGCGGAAGTCCTGCACCAGATCGACCGGTTCATAGACCACCTGCCGCCGTTCCTCGTCGTACCGCATCTCGACATAGCCGGTCAGCGGGAAGTCCTTACGCAGCGGATGCCCCTCGAAGCCGTAATCGGTCAGGATGCGGCGCAGGTCCGGCTGGTCGGTGAACAGGATGCCGAACAGGTCATACGCCTCGCGCTCCCACCATGTGGCGGCAGGCCAGAGCTGGTGCACCGACGGCACGGGATGGGTCTCGTCCGTGGTCACGATCACGCGGATGCGGTGGTTATGGGTAACCGAGAGCAGGTTGTAGACCACCTCGAACCGCTCGGCCCGGTCGGGAAAATCCACGCCACATATGTCCATCACCTGCTGGCAGGCATAAAGCGGGTCATCGCGCAGCATGGTCATGAGCGAAAGCAGGCGGTCACGCGTGGTGCGCACCACTAGCTCGCCTTTTTCGATGCCGGCGGACATGATGCCCGGCACGGTGGTGGAAAGCCGGAAGCTGATGGCCCCCAGGCTGCCCGTGACCCCACGTGGCTGGCCTGCGGGAAGGTTCTGTGCCTCAGCCACGGCGGATTGTCCCTGTCCTGCGGATCTTCTTCTGCAGTTGCAGGATGCCGTAGATCAGCGCCTCCGCCGTGGGCGGGCAGCCGGGCACGTACACATCCACCGGCACGATCCGGTCACACCCGCGCACGACGGAGTAGGAATAATGGTAATACCCGCCCCCATTGGCGCATGACCCCATGGAGATGACCCAGCGCGGCTCGGCCATCTGGTCGTACACGCGGCGCAGGGCCGGGGCCATCTTGTTGGTCAGCGTGCCCGCCACGATCATCACATCGGACTGGCGTGGCGAGCCACGCGGAATGATGCCCATGCGGTCGAGGTCATAGCGCGGCATGTAGGCGTGGATCATTTCCACCGCACAGCAGGCCAGCCCGAACGACATGGGCCACAGGCTGCCCGTGCGCCCCCAGTTGACCAGCTTGTCGAGACTGGCGACGACAAAGCCCTTTTCCGTCATCTCGCCGGTGATGCCCTTGATCACCGCATCCTGCTCCGGCCCCGGGGGTAGCATCTCGCGGTTCCAGGCAATGCTGTCAGCGGGCCGGCCTGGCCCTGATGTATCGTCGTTGCCCATTGGGGCGCCTCCCCTTGTCATGCTCAATCCCAGTCCAGCGCGCCCTTGCTCCATTCGTAAATGAAGCCGACCACCAGAACGCCGAGGAAACCCATCATGGAAGCAAAGCCGAACCAGCCGATGCGCGACAGGCTGAGCGCCCAGGGAAAGAGGAAAGCGACCTCAAGGTCGAAAATGATGAACAGGATCGCCACCAGATAGAACCGCACGTCAAAACGGCGGCGGGCATTGTCAAATGCCTCGAAACCACATTCATAGGCCGACGTTTTCTCGGCATAGGGTTTCTGGTGGCCAAAAAGCAGCGAACTGCCCAGCATGGCCCCCGCGATCACCACAGCAATGCACCCGAATATCAGCACGGGTAAATAATCAGCGATAACGGAATGCATCTTCCGTGTTCCCAACCTGTTAATACGCCGCCCGGTGTCTTTATCGACTTATGTGTGGCTGAAGGGATGCTAGACCCAACACCGTGGGGGGAACAGTTACTTAACCGTGTGCAGTCATGAACATTACCGTGAAGATGAATACAGTAACGCTTCCGTCAACACTATTTGGTCATGACCATAATAGCACGATTTATTGTTCTCATTTTTCCGTGTGGAAAAACAGGCATAAAAAAAACGCCAGTGCAATGGCATCTGGCGTGGTGCGGAACATGATGAGGGGCTGTGCGCCATAATGGCGCGAGTGACGGGGCTCGAACCCGCGACCTCCGGCGTGACAGGCCGGCGCTCTAACCAACTGAGCTACACCCGCATGGGGCATGTTCCCGTACTAACACAGGAAGACATGGTGGGCGATGACGGGATCGAACCGCCGACCCTCTCGGTGTAAACGAGATGCTCTACCGCTAAGCTAATCGCCCGCGCCCCTAGTAAGGGATTACAAAAAAGGGGGCAACCCGGAAAATGGATTGCCCCCTCTTTTTTTTCCTGAAAACAGGCGGTCTTACTTGCTGACCGCTTCCTTCAGGTTCTTGCCGGGCTTGAAACGCACGGACGTGGATTCCGGAATGTCCAGCGGTTCACCCGTGCGGGGGTTGCGGCCCTTGGCGGCCTTGCGGGTCGCCGTAACGAACGTGCCGAAACCGACCAGGCGAACTTCCTGATTGTTTGCCAGCGCCTTTTCGATTGCACCGAAAACCGCATCAACCACTTCGCCAGCCTTG
The DNA here is from genome assembly GCF_054182245.1 of Komagataeibacter sp. NFXK3. NCBI lineage: Bacteria > Pseudomonadati > Pseudomonadota > Alphaproteobacteria > Acetobacterales > Acetobacteraceae > Komagataeibacter > Komagataeibacter sp. NFXK3. Next base: position 394,156 of record NZ_JAPIVJ010000002.1, on the reverse strand, counting down.
GCTTTGGCCAGATCGGCTTCCTCGGCTACCGCAGCAACCAGTTCCTGCTTGTTAAGTGGCTTCTCCATTTTACGCCTTTCTTTGTACTGTGCGCTTACGCAATCGTTCAAACATCGCGCCGCATTTCTGCTCGCACTATGCCGCTGTTTTTTCTCACGTCAACCAACAGAATTCGGGGAATGACAGAGAAAACCGTCATTCCCCTCCATCATGACATTTTTGCGACCACGCACCCCTGCCCTACGGCGCTCAATGCGTCAATGCAGGTGTTGCGGCCCCTTCGGTGGAAGGAGCGGCCACCGGCTCCGTCCACTCGATCGGCTCGGGCTTTTCCACCAGCGCCTGGCCAATCACTTCATCCACATGCGAGACCGGCAGGATGGTCAGCGCCTCGGTCACCACCGTGGGGATGTCCACCAGGTCCTTCTCGTTATCCTTGGGGATGAAAATGGTCCTGAGCCCCGCGCGGTGAGCGGCCAGCAGCTTCTCCTTCAGGCCGCCAATCGGCAGCACGCGGCCACGCAGCGTGATTTCGCCGGTCATGCCCACGTCGCGCCGCACGGGGATGCCCGTCATCACGCTCACGATCGAGGTGGCCATGGCGATACCGGCCGAAGGGCCATCCTTGGGCGTGGCGCCCTCGGGCACGTGCACGTGCAGGTCGCGCTTTTCAAATAGGTCGGGGCTGATGCCGAAGGTCACCGCACGGCTACGCACATAGGACAATGCAGCCGCGACACTTTCCTTCATCACATCGCCGAGCTTGCCGGTCAGCTTGACGTTGCCCTTGCCGGGCACCATCACGCTTTCGATGGTCAGGATTTCCCCGCCCACTTCGGTCCAGGCCAGCCCGGTCACGACTCCGACCATGTCTTCCGACTCGGTCTCGCCATGGCGGAATCGCTTCACGCCTGCGTATTTTTCAAGGTTCTCGGCCGTGATCGCCACGGTCTTGGCCTTGCCAGTCACGATCTCGGTCACGGCCTTGCGGGCCAGTGTCGCGATTTCGCGCTCGAGGTTACGCACGCCCGCTTCACGCGTGTAGCTGCGAATCAGTTCGCGCAGGGCATCATCGGACACCGACCACTCGCCCGGCTTGAGGTTGTTGGCCTCCGTCTGCTTGCCCAGCAGGTGGCGCTTGGCAATCTCGACCTTCTCGTCCTCCGTGTAGCCCGACAGGCGGATGATCTCCATGCGGTCCAGCAGCGGCTGGGGCATGTTCAGGCTGTTGGCGGTGGTGATGAACATCACATCCGACAGGTCATAATCGACCTCGAGATAGTGATCGCCAAAGGTCGAATTCTGCTCGGGGTCCAGCACTTCGAGCAGGGCGGAAGACGGATCGCCGCGCCAGTCGGCACCGAGCTTGTCGATCTCATCAAGCAGGAACAGCGGATTCGAGGTCTTGGCCTTCTTCATACCCTGGATGATCTTGCCGGGCATGGAGCCGATATAGGTGCGGCGGTGGCCACGGATCTCGGCCTCGTCGCGCATGCCACCAAGCGACATGCGCACATACTGCCGCCCCGTTGCCTTGGCGATGGACTTGGCAAGCGAGGTCTTGCCCACGCCCGGCGGCCCCACAAGGCACAGGATCGGCCCCTTGAGCTTCTGGGCGCGACTCTGCACGGCCAGGTACTCGATGATGCGTTCCTTGACCTTCTCCAGCCCGTAATGGTCGGTGTCGAGCACCTTCTGGGCCTCGGACAGGTCATGGCGGACCTTCGAGCGCTTCTTCCACGGAATGCCCAGAATCCAGTCGAGATAGTTGCGCACCACCGTCGACTCGGCGGACATCGGGCTCATGCTCCGCAGCTTCTTCAGCTCGGCCAGGGCCTTTTCGCGCGCTTCCTTGCTCAGCTTGGTCTTGGCGATTTTTTCCTCAAGCTCGGCGGTCTCGTCCTTGCCGTCCTCGCCTTCGCCCAGTTCCTTCTGGATCGCCTTGAGCTGCTCGTTGAGGTAGTACTCGCGCTGGGTCTTTTCCATCTGCCGCTTCACGCGGTTCCGGATGCGCTTTTCCACCTGGAGCACGCCGATCTCGGCTTCCATATGCGCGAAAACCCGCTCCAGGCGTGCATTCACGTCCTGGATCTCGAGGATTTCCTGCTTTTCGGGAATCTTCAGGTTCAGGTGGCTGGCAATGGTGTCCGCCAGCTTCGACAGGTCATCAATCTGGTTGAGCGAGACCAGCACCTCGGGCGCGATCTTCTTGTTCAGCTTGATGTACTGCTCGAACTGGCCGATCAGCGTGCGGCCGATGGCCTCGGCTTCCTTGCCGTCGGTTTCCTGCTCGGGCACGTCCTCGATCTCGGCCTCGAAGTGGCCATCGACTTCGTGCAGCGCAGTGATGTGGGCGCGCCTGCCGCCCTCGACAAGCACCTTGACCGTGCCATCGGGCAGCTTGAGCAGCTGCAGGATGGTGGAGACCGTGCCGTAGCGATAGATGTCATCGGGCGTCGGGTCATCCTGCGCCGCGTTCTTCTGGGCCACGAGCAGGATCTGCTTGTCGCTGCGCGTCACCGCCTCAAGTGCGCGGACGGACTTCTCGCGCCCCACGAACAGGGGCACGATCATGTGCGGAAAGACGACAATATCGCGCAGGGGCAGGACAGCAATCGTGTCACGCGTCGTGTCGTCTTCAGCCTCCTCCACGCCACGCGTGGTGGCGACGGGGGTGCCGGCCGTATTGGTCTCGGTGGTTTCCGTGCCTTCAGGCACGGGAGTCAGTCTGTCAGTTTCAGACATATTGTTTTTTTGACCTCCTGATGGACGATCCCGGATGGGCACCCAACCATGTGGCCTGCCCATCCGTTGCGCCGCATATGCGACAACCTCACTTCAATGTTGTCACGACGCGCCACCACCACAAGCCCGGTGGCGACAATTCGGCGTAAAGCGGCCAGACCGTCAGGCGGACTGTTCGGCCGGCTGGTTCTTGCCATACACATAGACGGGCTGCGCCTTGCCCTCGGCCACTTCCTTGTTGACCACCACTTCCTCGACATTCTTCAGGCCGGGAAGGTCGAACATGGTCGACAGCAGGATGCTCTCGAGAATGGCGCGCAGGCCACGGGCGCCCGTGCGCCGCGCAATGGCGCGCTGGGCCACCTGGCGCAGCGCATCCTCGGTAAAGGTGAGCTGCACGTCCTCCATCTGGAACAGGCGGGCATACTGCTTGACGAGCGCGTTCTTGGGCTTGGTCAGGATCTCGATCAGGGCTGCCTCATCAAGGTCCTCGAGCGTGGCGACCACGGGCAGGCGACCGATGAACTCGGGGATCAGGCCGAATTTCAGCAGGTCCTCGGGCTCCACCTCGCGCAGCACGGCGCCCATGCGCCGCTCGTCGGGCGACTGCACATCGGCGCCAAAGCCGATGCCCGAGCCCTTGCCGCGCGCGCTGATGATCTTGTCCAGCCCCGCGAACGCGCCACCGCAGATGAACAGCATGTTGGTGGTGTCCACCTGCAGGAATTCCTGCTGCGGATGCTTGCGCCCGCCCTGCGGCGGCACGGAGGCCACGGTGCCTTCCATGATCTTGAGCAGCGCCTGCTGCACGCCCTCGCCGCTCACGTCGCGCGTGATGGAGGGGTTGTCCGACTTGCGCGAGATCTTGTCGATCTCGTCGATATAGACAATACCGCGCTGGGCCTTCTCCACATTGTAGTCGGCCGCCTGCAAAAGCTTGAGGATGATGTTCTCCACATCCTCGCCCACGTAGCCCGCTTCGGTCAGGGTGGTGGCGTCGGCCATGGTGAAGGGCACGTCAAGGATGCGGGCCAGCGTCTGGGCCAGCAGGGTCTTGCCCGAGCCGGTGGGGCCGATGAGCATGATGTTGGATTTTGCAATCTCGACATCATTGTTCTTCTGGGCATGGGCGAGGCGCTTGTAGTGGTTATGCACCGCAACCGACAGCACCTTCTTCGCATGACCCTGCCCGATGACGTAATCATCGAGAATCTTGCAGATCTCACGCGGCGTAGGCACCCCGTCGCGCGACTTGACCAGATGCGTCTTGTGTTCCTCACGGATGATATCCATGCACAATTCGACGCATTCATCGCAAATGAACACGGTGGGACCGGCGATCAGTTTGCGGACCTCATGCTGCGACTTGCCGCAGAACGAGCAGTAAAGCGTATTCTTGGAATCGCCGGACTTGTTATTCATAACCGCTCCTATTCCCGCCTGGGGGAACTTCTCCATACCTTGCGACCGGGCAAAAAACGCTGCCTGGACCGCCGCAGGCAATCCTTCCCCACCGGGGCCGGGAGCGCGCCTGCGAACGCGCCCCCTGATGCAGATTACTCTGCAGGTTTTGATGCAACGTTACGACGGACCACTTCATCCACAATGCCGAATGCCTGCGCCTCTTCGGCAGACATGTAGCTGTCGCGCTCCAGCTTCTGCTCGATCTCCTCGAGCGTGCGGCCGGTGTGCTCCTTGTAGATCTCGTTCAGGCGCTGGCGAATGGTCAGGATTTCCTGCGCCTGGATCTCGATGTCGCTGGCCTGGCCCTGCGCCCCGCCTGAAGGCTGGTGCACCATGACGCGCGAGTTGGGCAGCGCGAATCGCCGCCCCTTCTCGCCGCCTGCCAGCAGCAGCGACCCCATCGAGGCCGCCTGCCCGATGCACACCGTGCTGACGGGGCAGCGGATGTACTGCATGGTGTCATAGATGGCGAGCCCCGCCGACACCACGCCGCCGGGGCTGTTGATGTAGAACGAGATTTCCTTGCTGGGGTTCACGCTTTCCAGATAAAGCAGCTGCGCGGAAACCAGCGCCGAGACCTGGTCATAGACCGGCCCGGTAAGAAAGATGATCCGTTCCTGCAGAAGGCGGGAATAGATGTCGAATGCCCGTTCCCCGCGGGAGGTCTGCTCGACCACCATCGGTACCAGAGCGTTATTGAAGATCTCTACGGGATCCCGATCCCTCATAGCCATATTCCCGATCCTGAAAAGCAAGGGCCCGTTCCACGTTACCCGCCCGGTGCAGGAGGCACGGACAGCGCAGGCGCAGCCGGACCCTTCCCGGTTACTTATGACAAAATAGAGACAAACACGCCAGATACCACCCCACCCCTGTCATTTTGCCAGAAACGGGCCGCACAATCGGGGCGTGTTCCCCTATCCACAAACACATACGGCGCGCGGAAGTCCCCTTCCGCGCGCCGCAGGCGTTACCTATGCCGCCAGAGCGGATCAGACGTCAGCTTCCGGCATTTCGGCCAGTTCTTCCGGCGTCACGACCTTGTCCTCGACCTTGGCCAGCTCGACGATGTAGTCGATGACCTTGTTCTCGAAGATCGGGCCACGCAGGCCATCGATCGCCTGCGGGTTCTTGCTGAAATATTCGAACACGGCCTGTTCCTGGCCCGGATAGCGCGCGGCTTCGGCCCGGACGGCGTGAACGATTTCTTCCTGGGTCACGGTGATGTTGTTCACACGACCGATTTCAGCCAGCAGCAGGCCGAGCTTCACGCGGCGCTCGGCAATCTTGCGATAGTCGGCGCGCAGGGTGTCCTCGTCCTTGTCCTTGTCTTCCTCATCGAGGCGGCCGGCCTTGCGGTCTTCCTCGATGCGGGCCCAGATCTGGCCGAACTCGGCCTCGACCATGCCCGGAGGCGCCTGGAAGTCGGTCTTTTCGGCCAGCTTGTCGAGCAGCTCGCGCTTGAGGCGCAGGCGGGAAAGCTGGTCATATTCCTGCGTGACCTGCTGCGTAATCAGCTCGCGCACCTGCTCCAGCCCCTCGAAGCCGAGCTTCTTGGCCAGCTCGTCGTCGATCTTGGCTTCAATCGGGCGCTTGAGCTCCTTGACCTTGATGTCGAAGGTGGCTTCCTTGCCCGCAAGGTGCTCCGCGCCGTAATCGGCGGGGAAGGTGACGGTGATCACTTTTTCTTCACCGGCCTTCATGCCCACGATCTGCTCGGCAAAACCGGGAATGAAGCCCGCGCCGCCGAGTTCGACATTCACGTCGTCAGCGGAGCCGCCTTCAAAGGCCGTGCCGTCAACCTTGCCCACGAAGTCCACCGTCACCACGTCGCCATCGGCGGCGGGGCGGTCTTCCTCGACCTTCTCGAACTCGCGCTGGCGGCTCGCAATTTCCTTGAGCGCCTTGTCCACCGTCTCGGCATTCACCTCGGACTTGAGGCGCACGAGCGACAGGGTGGACAGGTCGGGAATGGTGATCTCGGGCAGGACCTCGAATTCGACCGTGAACTTCAGGTCTTCCTTGCTGCCCGGCTCGCTGCCCGAAACGAGGTCAACCTTCGGCTGCATGGCAGGGCGCAGGCCGCGCTCGTCAAGCAGGGTGCGGGTCGCGTCGCTTACGACCTGCTCCATCACCTCACCCTGCACGGATTCGCCATAACGCTGCTGCAGGATGCTCATCGGCACCTTGCCCGGGCGGAAACCCGGCAGCTTCATGGACTGTCCAACTTCTTTCAGGCGCGCGGTGCGCTTGCTCTCGATTTCTGCTGCGGGCACCGTAACGGTGAAACCGCGCTTCAGGCCATCGGAAAGCGTTTCAGTAACCTGCATCTGCCAGGCCATCCTCTCGGTCAGAACGTGTCAAAGAACGCAAGAAGCCGGTTGGGGCCACCACGTCTGCTCGCATAACGCGACTTGCCGGGATCATTGGTACGGGCGGAGGGACTTGAACCCCCACGGCTTGCGCCACCAGAACCTAAATCTGGCGTGTCTACCAATTCCACCACGCCCGCACAGTGCCCAGCCTGTAAGCGCGCGGCTTTAGCGCACCACAGGCCATGGGGCAAGACGCGAAGGAAAGAGGATTGGGCTTTTCAGCCAAAAACTTTTTTCGCCATGCCCTCCGCCCGGTGGCGGGCGGCGCCGATATGGCGGTCGAAATCCTCGGCCAGCGGCCATTCGCCGGCATGCAGCGCCGCATCGCCATGCAGCCATACCCCCGCGCACGCCGCCTCCCACGCGGGCATGCCGGCGGCGAGCATGGCGGCGATGATGCCGGTCAGCGTATCGCCCGAGCCTGCCGTACCCAGCATGGGGGTGGCGTGTTCATTGATCGCCACGCGGCCATCGGGCGCGGCAATGATGGTATCGGGCCCCTTGAGCACCGTTACGGCACCCGTCTCGCAGGCGGCCCTGCGCGCGGCCTCCACCCGGTCGGCACCCGGCTTGCCGAACACGCGCGCAAATTCGCCGATATGCGGCGTGATGATCGCCGCCCCCTTCAGCCGCTCCGGGTGGCCTGCCGCCATGCTGAAGGCCCCGGCATCGGCAATCACCGCGCGCCCTGCCCCCACCAGGGCGGGAAAGACCGCCGCCACCTCCGCCACCGAAAGGCCGGGGCCACACACCCACACATGGCGGCGCCCGTCTTGCAGCAGGGTTTCCAGCGGGTCGGAATCCACGATCAGGCCCGCGGGCGCGGTCATGCGGTAGACCTCCGCGCTGTCGCCCACGGCCAGCCGCACCAGCCCCGCCCCCGCCGCGCGCGCGCCCGCGGCGGAAAGCCGGGCCGCCCCCGGCATCTCGCGCCCGCCACAGATGCTGACCACGCCGCGGCTGTATTTATAGGAACTGACCGTGCAGGCCGGCGTGCGCCACAGGCCGGGTTCATTGCGCCAGGTGCGAATCGGCACATCCCCGATTGCGGATTCGGGAATGCCGATATCGGCCAGCACGGTGCGGCCGCACAGCGTGCGGCCGGGCAGCAGCAGGTGGCCGGGCTTGAGGCGGCAGAAGGTCACGGTCATCTCGGCCTGCACCGCACCACCGCGCACGCCACCCGTCGCCCCATCCACGCCGCTGGGCATGTCGATGCCCACGATGCGCCGCGCAGCCCCGAGCACGGCCAGCACATCGGGCGCCACATCGCGGCTCAGCCCCGCGCCGAACACTGCGTCCACCATCAGGTCGAAGGCTGCTGCGCTCTCGGGCGCAAACGGCACCATCGGCCCATGCCACAGGGCGGCGGCGGCCGCCGCGTCCCCGCCGGGGCGCGGCATGGCAAGGGCGGCTACGGAAACCGGCCAGCCCTGCTCGGCCAGCCTGCGGGCGGCAACGTACCCATCGCCGCCATTATTGCCCGGCCCGCACAGCACCAGCACCCGGCACGGGCGCATGTGCTGGCGTATGGCGCGCGCCACGGCGCGGCCCGCGTTTTCCATAAGCGTTGATACCGGCACGCTACGGGCGGCGGCGGCGTCGATCTGGCCCATCTGCGCCGGCGTGGGCAGCACCAGGCGGGCGGCCTGAGGGGCTTGCATCTGTTCGTTCGCGGGCATGTTCTTTTCCCTTTCCCGGCAATTGGCTGCCGCACTGGCCTTGCACATGATACAGGAATGAGGAAACAAGCATCCCGCATCCTGCTTTATGCAGGTGAGCGTTTTCCTTATTCCTTACCCCCGCAAGGAGGCTTCATGTCCCTTTCCATTGTCTGGAGCCTTGTGCTCGCACTCCATATTACAGGCATGGCGGCCTGGGTTGGCGGCATGATGTATGCGGCCTTCGTGCTCAAGCCCAGCCTGAACCTGCTTGATGCAACACAGCGCGCCTCGGTGCATCTGCAGACGCTGAACCGCTTCTTCCGCATCGTGTGGCACACCATGCCCATGGTGCTGGTGAGCGGCTGGCTCATGATCTGGCATGAAGGCGGGTTTGCGCTCGTGCCGTGGCAGATCAACCTCATGCAACTGTTCGGCCTGATCATGGCGGGCATATTCGCGCGCATCTATTTCGGCCCCTACCAGAAGGCCCGCCGCGCCCTGCGCCCGCAGCCGGGGCAGTTCGACTCGATCCGCTCGCTGGTGCTGCTCAACACCGGCATCGGCATCCTGACCATCATCACCGCCTGCCTGGCCCATCCTTTCTGACAAATATGGGGTGCAACCTCACGCCCCCTTGATTTCCATTGCAAATCTCGATACGCACAGGGAATGTGGCGCTTTGAGGGGTTTATCCCCGTTGCGTGTCACACTCCCCTTCCCTGCATTGCTGCAGGTACATCAGGGACGGCAGCCTGATACAGCGCGACACGGTGGCAATCGGACGGGGCCATATTCATCTGCTGATACGTTCGAGAGTAATTTGAGCGCCAAAAAAACGTCCCCCGCCCCGACCCGTTCCGCAAAGAAGGCGGCAGCCCCGGCTCCCGCCACCAGCACGGATGCCGCCCTGCCGCCTGACGCGCCAGAACAGGCCACCCCGGCGCAGGAAGAGGCGCTGCCCCTGTTTTCGGAACTCGGCCTGTCCGAGCCCATCCAGCGCGCCATTGATGAAATGGGATACCGTCATCCCACCCCCATCCAGGCGCAGGCCATCCCCTATGTGCTGATGGGCCGCGACGTGCTGGGCGTGGCCCAGACCGGCACGGGCAAGACGGCGTCGTTTACCCTGCCCATGCTCGAGATCCTTCAGGGCTCACGCGCCCGGGCACGCATGCCGCGCTCGCTGATCCTTGAGCCCACGCGCGAACTCGCACTGCAGGTTGCCGAGAATTTCGTCAATTACGGTAAGCACCTCAAGCTGACCCATGCGCTGCTGATTGGCGGCGAGAGCATGGCCGAGCAGAAGGAAGTGCTCAACCGCGGCGTGGACGTGCTGATTGCAACGCCGGGCCGCCTGATCGACCTGTTCGAGCGCGGCGGGCTGCTGCTGACCCAGACGAAACTGCTGGTGATCGACGAGGCCGACCGCATGCTCGACATGGGGTTCATCCCCGATATCGAGAAGATCGTGGGCATGCTCTCACCGCTGCGCCAGACGCTGTTCTTCTCGGCCACCATGGCGCCTGAAATCCGCCGCTTGGCCGATGCGTTCCTGAGCAACCCCAAGGAGATTACGGTCAGCCGCCCCTCCTCCGTGGCGTCCACCATCGAGACCGGGCTTGCCATTGTCGATGCGGCGGACAAGCGCCGCGCGCTGCGCAAGCTGCTGCGTGAGGCGGACATGCAGAACGCCATCGTGTTCTGTAACCGCAAGCGTGATGTGGATGTGCTGTGCAAATCGCTGATCAAGCATGGTTTTTCAGCCGGCGCGCTGCATGGCGACCTGCCGCAGTCGGTCCGGTTCTCCACCCTTGAGGCGTTCAAGTCGGGCGCACTGCAAATCCTCGTCTGCTCCGACATCGCGGCACGCGGCATCGACATTGGCGGCCTGTCGCATGTGTTCAACTTCGACCTGCCGTTCCATGCCGAGGACTACGTGCACCGAATCGGCCGTACCGGTCGTGCGGGCCGCACCGGCCATGCCTACAGCCTCGCCACCCCCGACGAGGAAGCGCTGGCCCAGGCCATCGAGAAACTGACGGGCAAACCCATACCCCGAATTGAGGTCAAAGGCGTGGATAACCTTGAATGGTCGGATGAGCCACGCCCCGCGGGCGGTCGTCGCAAATCCCGCACGGAAGGCGGCTCGCGCCGCAAGAGCAACGCGGCCACCCCGGCCCCGGCACCCACATCGGCTGCATCTGCTGCCCCGGTTGAGGAAGCCGCACCCGCGCCCAAGCCTTCGCGCAGCCGTTCCGCGCCTGCCTCGGGCGCAGGCCGCCGCGATCAGGGCCTGCTGCCAGCCGCCCCTGACCATACCATTATCGGGTTTGGCGATGATGTCCCGGCCTTCATGCAGTTGCCGCGCCGGGAAAAGCCCGTCGTCCCGGCTGACGAATAAACAGCGCCAGCATGGAACACGACATGGCCGGTGCCACCAAGGTGGTGGCGCTTGGCAATGACGGGGATGGCATAGCCGAGACCCCGGCAGGACGAATATTCATCCCCGGCGCCGTGCCGGGCGATGAGGTGGCGCTTGGCGCAATTCAGGGCAGTCACGCGGCCCTTGAGCGCATCATTACCCCCAGCCCGGACCGGGTCACGCCGCCCTGCGCCCTGTTTGGCCAGTGCGGTGGCTGCCGCGTGCAGCAGATGACGCTACCCGCCCTGCTGGCATGGAAGGCGGGGCGCGTAACCGGGGCGCTACATCGCGCGGGCTTTGATACCATTCCCACGCCTGCCACCGTGCAGGTTGCCCCGCAGGGGCGGCGGCGCGTTGATCTGGCCTTCCGCCGTGAAGGCAGGCACATCGTGCTCGGGCTGCATCGCCGCCGGGGCGATGTGGTGGACATGACCGCGTGCACCCTGCTTGACCCCGCCCTGTTCGCCCTGCTCTCGCCGCTGCGCGACATGCTGCATTCTCTGCCCGGCGTGCATGCGGGTGGCGACCTGCAGATCAACCTGCTCGATAGCGGGCCGGACCTGCTGGTTACGATGGATGGCAAGCCGGATGCCAATGACCGGCGCATTCTGGCCCAGTTCAGCAAGGCGCATGGCATACCGCGCATCTCGCTGGGTGGCTCGCCGCCTGAAACGCTGGCGCTGAACGGGCCGGTCTTTCATCATTTTGATGGCGTGCGCGTCACACCGCCGCCCGGTGCCTTTCTCCAGCCTGCCCGCGCTGGTGAGGATGCCATCAGGCAAGCCGTGCTGACCGCACTCCCCACCAAGGGGCTGAAAGCAGGCATCATCGAGCTTTATGCTGGCTGTGGCACGCTGTCCTTCGCGCTGGCCGCCCATGCCAAGGTGCTGGCCTATGAAGGGGACCGGGCGGCGCTCGGCTGCCTCAAGCAGGCCAGTGGTGGCACCCGGGTGCTGCCCGCGCTGCGCGACCTGAACCGCCAGCCTGTCATGGCGGCCGAACTGGCCAAGGCCGCAGCCGTGGTGCTTGATCCGCCCCATGCGGGCGCAGGCGCGCAGATGGCGCAGGTCGTGGCGGGCAGGCCGCGCCATCTCATTTATGTCAGTTGTAATCCGGTTGCCCTGCAGCGCGACCTGACGCCGCTGCAACAGATCGGCTACCAGGTGGAGCGCCTGACGGTGATCGACCAGTTCCTGTGGTCAACCGAGGTCGAGGCCGTGTGCGTGCTCAAGCTGCCGGGTACGGGCAAAAATCACCGGCGCTAAAACAGGCAAAAGTTTTTGGTGAAGCTTTTTTCAAAAAGCTTAAAAAAAATGCCGCCTTTTTGCAAAAAGGCGGCACCCAAAAACTCACATTTCTATCTGCGGCAATCAGACGTGGAAGCTTTCCCCGCAGCCACAGCGGCCTTTTTCGTTCGGGTTGGTGAAGGTAAAGCCGGATTCAAGCTGCTTGACCTCGTAATCCATGACCGAGCCGATCAGGAACAGCGTGGCCTTGCGGTCCACCAGCAGGGTCACGCCCTTGTCCACCACCACTTCATCACCGGGGCCAGCCTTTTCCACAAAGCTCATGTCATAGGCGTGGCCCGAACAGCCCTTGGTTGAAACCGCGATGCGCAGCAGGTGGCCTGCGTTCTTGGTCTGGTAGAGTTTTTCCAGCCGGGCGGCGGCCCGGTCCGTCAATGTCATGAGCGGCGGCAGGGCGCGGCGGGCGGGGGCTTTTGCGGGTGTGGCTGTCTGGTGTTCGGTCATGGCACAGTCCCCTTGAGGGTTCAGAACATGTTCAGGGCAAGGCGGGCATCTTCGCTCATGCGCGACATGTCCCATGGCGGCTCCCACACGATCTCGACCGTGGCAGTGGTCACCGTCTCGATCTTTTCCACGGCTTCCTTCACCTGCACGGGCAGTTCCTGCGCGCTGGGGCAGTTGGGGGCCGTGAGCGTCATCTCGACCTTGACCGATCCATCCTCATGCAGGTCGATGGCGTAAATCAGGCCAAGTTCGTAAATATTGACCGGAATTTCGGGGTCATACACCGTGGCGATGGCCTCGATCACCGAGTCCTCATCGGGCATGGCCGCCTTGCCTGCGGGGGCAGCGGGCTGCTCGCCATCCGGTGTCCAGGCCGATACGGGGGCCGCTTTCGGGGCAGGCGCATCGCTGGCCTCAAGGGAAAAATGCCCGGTCTCTTCCGCCATGCCGATGGCAGGCTCTACCTGATTTTTCTCGTCCATGAGACTTTCACCTGTCTTTATCATCATTGAGCATATCAATCAGTGCCGACCACGGCAGCAGGGCGCAACGCCTGCGCGAACGGTGCTGGTGCAGCGGCGCAAAGGCCGCAAGCTCACCCAGGCCCGCCGGGGCCGTGCCGGTTTCAACCGCCTCGACCAGCTCCGCGTGCAGCCTACCCACATGCGCGCGGTCCTGGCCCGTTACACGCCCGGCCATGAGGTCGGCGGAGGCAGCGCAGATGGCACAGCCCCGCGTTTCATGCCGGATCGCCTCGATCCGCCCCTGCCCGTCCAGCACCGCATGCAACTGCACCCGGTCGCCACACAGCGGGTTGGACCCCTGCCCGTTCAGCGTGGCCGCAGGGAGTGGTCCGGCATGCTGCGGTGCCCTGGCCCGCTCCAGCACCACGGTGCGGTACAGATCATCCTGCGCCATCATCTGCCATCAGACAAAAAAGCCACGGATCTGTTCCAGCGTTGCGGCCAGAAAGTCGATTTCCTCCGGCGTGGTGTAGATGCCAAAACTCGCCCGCGCCGTAGCCGTCACACCCAGCCTGCGCATGAGCGGCTCGGCGCAGTGATGGCCCGCCCGCACCGCAATGCCATTGCGATCAAGCAGGGTGGCGATATCATGCGGATGGACATCCTTCATGGTGAACGAGATCACCCCGCCACGCTGCGGCGCCGTGCCAATCACCTTCAGCCCGTTGACGTTGCCCAGCGCCTCAAGCGCGTAGGCCGTCAGCGCATCCTCATGCGCACCAATCGCGTCAAACCCGATGGACTCGATATAGGCAAGGGCCGCACCCAATCCAATGGTCTCGATGATGGCAGGCGTGCCCGCCTCGAATTTATGCGGCACGTTCGCCCAGGTCGAGCGCTCGAACGACACGGTGGAGATCATGTCGCCACCGCCAAGGAAAGGCGGCATCGCCTCCAGCAGCTCACGTCGCGCCCACAGCACGCCAATGCCGGTGGGGCCATACAGCTTGTGCCCGGTCACGACATAGAAATCAGCGCCCAGCTCCTGCACGTTCACCCGGCGGTGCACGGCAAGCTGGCTGCCATCAAGCAGCACCTTTGCCCCCGCCGCATGCGCCATGTCGATGATGGCGCGGGCATCGGTAATGGTACCCAGCACATTCGACATGTGGGTGATCGCCACCAGCGCCACCCTGCGATCAGCCAGGTTGGCCTCCAGCGCCTCCATGTCCAGCGCCCCGTCATTGGTGATGGGGGTGATGCGCAGTTCAACGCCCGTGCGATCACGCAGCATCTGCCACGGCACGAGGTTGGCGTGGTGTTCCATCTCGGACACCAGCACAACCTGCCCTGGCTTCAGCAGCCCGCCATAGGAATGGGCCACGAGGTTGATGGCCTCGGTGCTGTTGCGGGTGAAAACGATTTCCTCCCGCGCGGCGGCCCCCAGGAAGCGTGCCACCTGGTCGCGCACGGCCTCATACGCCTCGGTGGTGCGCTCGCTCATCCAGTACAGGCCACGATGGATGTTGGCGTACTGGGTACGCATGGTGTCGGCCATGCAGTCGATCACCTGCCGGGGCTTCTGGGCCGAGGCGGCGCTGTCAAGGAACACCAGATCCTTGCCATGCACCTTCTGGCTCAGGATGGGAAAGTCGGCGCGGACATGGCGCAGGCTGCCTGCGGCATCCGTGGGCGTGATGACGCTCTGGTCCATCAGGCGACCTCCCGCTTCCACCAGGCTTCCACCGCAAGGTTCAGGCTGTCTTTCAGCCGCGCATCGTCGATCTGGTCCACCACATCATGCAAAAAGGCGCGGATCAGGATGGAACGGGCCGCCTCATTCGGGATGCCACGGCTGCGCAGGTAGAAAAGCTGGTCATCATCAAGCGCGCCCACGGTGGCGCCATGGCTGCATTTGACGTCATCGGCATAGATCTCGAGTTCGGGCTTGGCATCGATCTCGGCCGTATCCGACAGCAGCAGCGCCTGGTTCATCTGGTAGCCATCGGTCTTCTGGGCAATCCGCTCGACATGGATCTTGCCCTGGAACACGCCGCGCGCATGGTCGGCCAGCACGTTCTTGACCGTCTGGCGCGAGATGCAGTCCGGTGCGGCATGGGTGATCACGCTGGTCAGGTCGCCATGCTGGTGGCCCGCCAGAAGCTGCGCGCCGTTGACATGCACGCTGGCCCCCGGCGCATTCAGCCCCGCATGCACCTCATGGCGCGACAGGCTGGCGCCAAGCGTGAGCGTAAAGCTGTCATACACCCCTCGGCTGGCAACGCGGGCGTGGCTGACCGCAAGGTGCAGCGCCTTTTTGCCCTCCGCCTGGATGCGGGCATGCGACAGGTAGCCGCCCTCTTCCACCGTAATGTCATAAAGCGGGTTATGCAGGTAATAGCCCCTGCCCACGGCGGCATCGAGCACGGCCAGCCTGCCGCCCTTTTCCACCACAATGCGGTGCTGCGGGTGAAAGGAAACCGGCGCATCCTCGCCTGCAAGGCCAATGCTGACCAGCAGCAGGCAGCCTGCATCAACCCCTGCGGGCACGACCAGCGCCAGCCCGTCATCCGCCAGCACGGTGTTGAGCGCGGTGGTCACGTCGCCTGCCGGGTCGATTCCATCACGGAGCTCGCTTGCCGGGTCAAGGGCTTCAACCTTCACCCCCTGGGGCAGGCGCGAGCGCCCGGCATCGAAACGGCCATTGACGAACACGGCGCGACTGGCCCCGGCCCCAAGGCCCGAGATGGTCTCGACCTCGGCCAGGAGCGTATCGACCGCGCCGACATCGACATCGCGCGGTGCATCAGTAAACGGCACATCGGCCAGCGCGCGCAGCGAGGTGTATTTCCACGCCTCCACGCCCGCGCGCGGCAGGCCCACCGTGCGCAGGTACTCGGCGGCCTTGCGCCGCGCGGCATTGCCCGCACCTTCACCCCGGTCGAGAAAGGCGGAAGGATTGATCCCGACCGGTGCGATGGCGTTCACGCCGCCTCCGAGAGGAACTGGGCGTAACCCTGCGCCTCAAGCTGCTTGGCCAGTTCCGGCCCACCGCTGTGGATGATGCGGCCCTTGGCCATGACATGGATGCGGTCGGGCACGATATAGTCCAGCAGGCGCTGGTGATGGGTGATGACCAGCGCCGAGAAATCGGGCGAGCGCAGCGAGTTCACGCCCTCGGCCACGATGCGCAGGGCGTCGATGTCCAGCCCGCTATCGGTCTCGTCAAGGATGGCGAAGGACGGCTGGAGCATGCGCATCTGCAGCACCTCGTTGCGCTTCTTCTCGCCACCCGAGAAGCCGACATTCACGTTGCGCTTGAGCATCTCGTCAGACATGGACAGATGCTTGGTCTCCTTGCGCACGGCCTTGAGGAAGGCCACGGCATCAAGCTCGTCCATGCCGCGCGCGCGGCGCACGGCGTTGACGGCGGTGCGCAGGAAGTTGGCGTTGTTCACGCCCGGTAGTTCCACCGGTGTCTGGAACGCAAGGAACAGGCCAAGGGCCGCACGCTCTTCGGGCTCGAGTGCGAGCAGGTCCTGCCCCTTGAAGGTGGCGGACCCGCCGGTCACCTCATAATCCTCGCGCCCGGCCAGCACATAGGACAGGGTGGACTTGCCCGAGCCGTTCGGCCCCATGATGGCATGGACCTCGCCTGCCGGAATCTCGAGGTCGACCCCGCGCAGGATTTCCTTGTGGGCTTCCCCATCATCGATGCGGGCGCACAGGCCATTGATGCTTACGAATTGCTTGCTCACGTCTTTGAATCCCTGTTAGCCCACGCTGCCTTCTAGGCTGATCTGCAGAAGCTTCTGGGCTTCCACGGCGAATTCCATCGGCAGTTCCTTCAGAACGTCCTTGCAGAATCCGTTGACGATCAGCCCAACCGCATCTTCTTCCGACAGGCCGCGCTGGCGGCAGTAGAACAGCTGGTCTTCCGATATCTTGGAGGTTGTTGCCTCATGCTCCACGCGCGCGGACATGTTGCGGTTCTCGATATAGGGCACGGTATGTGCCCCGCAGCGATCGCCGATCAGCAGGCTGTCGCACTGGGTGAAGTTGCGGCTGCCCGAGGCCTTGGGCATCATCCGCACCAGCCCGCGATAGGTGCTGTCCGACTGGCCCGCGCTGATGGTCTTGGCAATAATGGTCGAGCGCGTGTTGCGCCCGATATGGATCATCTTGGTGCCGGTATCGGCCTGCTGGTGGTTGTTGGTCACGGCCACCGAGTAGAACTCCCCCACCGAGCCTTCGCCCTGCAGGATGCACGACGGATACTTCCACGTAATGGCCGAGCCGGTTTCAACCTGCGTCCATGAAATCTTGGAGCGCGCGCCACGGCACGCCCCGCGCTTGGTCACGAAGTTGTAGATGCCGCCGCGGCCGTTCTCATCGCCGGGGTACCAGTTCTGCACGGTGGAATACTTGATCGAGGCATCTTCCATCGCCACCAGCTCGACCACGGCGGCATGGAGCTGGTTCTCGTCGCGCATCGGCGCGGTGCAGCCCTCGAGGTAGGAGACGGACGCGCCATCCTCCACAATGATCAGCGTGCGCTCGAATTGCCCGGTGTTGCGGGCATTGATGCGGAAATAGGTCGAGAGTTCCATCGGGCAGCGCACGCCCTTGGGCACGAACACGAAGGAGCCATCGGTAAACACGGCGGCGTTCAGCGCAGCGTAGAAATTATCCGTCACCGGCACGACCGAGCCGAGATATTTGCGCACGAGTTCGGGGTGCTCCTGTACCGCCTCCGAAATCGGGCAGAAGATCACGCCCGCTTCCTGCAATGTCTTGCGGAAGGTGGTGGCGACGGACACGCTGTCAAACACCGCGTCGACCGCGACCGGCGGGCGTGCTTCCTCGCCTTCGGGCAGTTCCACGCCGGCCAGCATCGCCTGCTCGTGCAGCGGGATGCCCAGCTTCTCGTAGGTGCGCAGCAGCTCGGGGTCGACTTCCTCAAGCGACTTGGGGCCCGGCTTCTTGCGGGGGGCGGCGTAGTAATGCACGTCCTGGTAGTCGATGGGCGGGTAATGGACCTTGGCCCAGGTCGGCTCGCGCATTTCCAGCCACGAACGGTAGGCCTTCAGGCGCCATTCCAGCAGCCATTCAGGCTCGTTCTTGCGGCTGGAGATGAGGCGGATCGTGTCCTCATTCAGGCCCTTGGGGGCGATATCCATCTCGATATCGGTCTCGAACCCCCATTTATAGGTGTTCTGGCCCAGGGTTTCGACCGTCTTGCGGGTTTCGGCTACTGCCGGCATGTGTCTTTCCTCCCCTGTATCAGGCCGTGGCCTCGGGCCCGTCGGGCATGGGCGGCACGTGCAGGCCGCCCAGTCTGTCGGTTACTGTATGGTTCTTCATGTCTGCCAGCGTAATGGCTGAAAGCGCATGGCGGATGGCGGCATTGACCATATCCCACTGCCCGCCCAGCCCGCAGGTGGAGCGCGCGTCGCAATCGCCGCCATCAACGCAGGTGGTGAGCGATATGGGGCCATCAATGGCCTGGATCACGGCCGCGATCGAGATGTCCTCAAGCGGCTGGGCCAGCCTGTAACCACCGCGCGCGCCGCGCTGCGAGGTCACGATGCCCTGTGTCGCCAGAATCTTGAGCACCTTCGCCACCGTGGGTTCGGGAATGCCGGTCGAACGCGACAGGACAGGCGAGGTGGTGACCTCGCTCTTCTGCCCCAGCCGGACCAGAGCCACCACGGCGTAATCGGTCAGTTTCGACAGTTTCAGCATTCCGCTCTCCCGTACGTCCTGAGCCTGCATCCATAATTGGACCAGAACAGTACTGTTTCCTGAAGTTTCAGATGGGCTACCAGCCGGGCGCCGTCAAGTCCAATCGTAACACAGGCATGCCCTAGCCGATCCCGGTTCCGAATATCAGCTGTAATAACACGGACAAGCCACACCCCGCCAGAAAACCGACCAGCGTGCCGTTAAGCCGGATATACTGTAAATCCTTGCCCACACGCAGTTCCAGCCGGTCGCTCAGGCTTTCTGCATCCCAGCCATTCACGACCGAGTAAATAAAACGCGACATGCGATCGCGCAGGAAGGGCAGGCTGCCCACGATCATGTTGCGCGCGGCGTCTTCCACGCGCTTGCGCATGGCGGCGTCATTGTACATCTGGTCGGCCAGGCGCTGCAGGGCGTCGCGCACCAGGGTGGCGACCCAGCTGGCCTCGCCCTTGTTCATATCCTCTTCAATCACGCCGCGCAGGCGGCGCCAGACATCGCTGCTCCAGCCGCGCACGCTGTCATGGCTCAGCACGCCCATCACCGCATCCGTAATCTCGCCGCGCCGCACGGGGTCGAGTTCGATCCGGTCGATCTCGGTACGCACCCATGTGGTAAAGCCTTCGCGCAGCTCGGAGTTCTGCGGGTCGATGCGGTCGAGTTCCTGGCTGGCGGCCAGCAGCACCTTGGTTGCGATCGAGCCGCCAATGGCCCAGCCCAGCACGCGGCCGCCCTGCTCGCGCACGCGGTCCTCGATCATCATGCGCAGGGCGGGCTCCTTGGCCTTGATCCCTTCCTTGAGCCTTGAGAGCAGGAAGGACAGCACCTCCTGGTGGCAGTCGCCATCCACCATCGCGCGCAGGCTGCGGGTCACGATGGGGGCGATCTCCTCGCCGCCCAGCAGGGTGGGCAGCAGGCTGGCGATGGCGGAACTTGCGCGCCCATCTTCCAGCCGGTCAAGCACGTGGGGCACGGAACCGAGCACGGCGCGATTGACCATCTCGGCGGTTTCGGGCTCCTGGAGGATATTGCCAATGAGCGAAGGCAGGTCGATGCGGCTGAAGGCCGCTCCCACTTCCTTTTCCGTAAACACGTTGTTGGAAACAAAGCGCCCGAGCGCCTGCGCCAGCCGCTCCTTCTGGGCGGGCAGGATGGCGGTGTGCGGAATCGGCAGCCCCATCGGCCTGCGGAACAGCGCGGTCACGGCAAACCAGTCCGCCAGGCCACCCACCACGCCCGCCTTGGTGCCCGAGCGCAGGATCTCGAGCCAGGGCCGATCGGCCAGCCAGCCCATCTGCGGCAGGGCGTAGCCTGCCACCGTAAGCCCCGCCATGCCGACCAGCAGGCCCGTTGCGGACCGCTTGTAGCGCAGCAGGGTGCGCCGCGCATCCTGGTCCGTTTGTGGAATACCATTCATGAAGCCACTGATACCATTGTCTCCCCGCCAGCCCAAGCAACACTCGATATAACGCCTCAAATAGACATGAATAAGCCATGCGGGACATTGCGGCCCGCCGCCGAACATGGGATTTGGAAGGCAGAACCATGACGACCTTTCATGACAGGACAACCCGATGACCGAAGCCGCCGCGCGGAATGTGTCCGACCTGCTCCAGCAGGCCAGACAGCTGATCGAAAGCCACGATGAGACCGCATCGGGCAGTCCTGTCATGGCGCTTGCCCGCCAGATTGGCAGGCAGATGACCAGCGGCGCCCTGCCGATGGGCACGGTGGAGGACATCGTGCGCCTGCTGCGCGACCGCGCCTTTGCCGGCCGCGCCCACCACATTGCCACCTACCTCGACGGGCCGGATGAACAGGCCGTGACCACGCGCATGCGCAACGTCGCCCGCCACATCGTGCAGCCCGACCCCACTGACAGCCCGGTACCCATCGCGCGCTTCCGCGCCGCCATCGAGCGCAGCCGCTTTGCCGCCGTGTTTACCGCGCACCCCACCTTCGCGCTGGCCAACCCGGTCTATGAGGCGCTGGCCGATCTGGCCTCCACCAACCCCGCGACCGCGCCCGACCACGTTCCCGCCTTCCTCACGCACCGGCGCGTGGGGCCGCCCACGCTGGATGAGGAGTTCACGCTCGCCACCCAGGCCATACTGCGCGGGCGCAATGCGCTCGACCGGCTCAACACCATCTTGCTGTCAGAGGCGCGCACCCACTGGCCGCAGCTGTGGTCCACGCTGGTGCCGCGCCCCATCATCATGACCAGCTGGGTGGGCTACGACACCGATGGCCGCACCGATATCGGCTGGTGGGACACGCTGCGCCTGCGCCTGCGCATGAAGCAGCTGCAGCTGGGCCGCCTGCAGGCCCAGCTCGAGCCCGTCGCCTCGTGCTCAAACGACCTGCAGGCCCGCGTGGCCACGGCCCTGGAGGCCGTGGCCGCCCAGATCGCCGCCTGCCCCACCGGCCCCGAGCCCGAAGGCGTGTCGCGCTTTGCCGATGTGCTGATCAACCGCAGCACGGAGGCCCTGACCAGCAGCAACGACCTGCGCGCGACCTTCAGCGAGGCGATCGACGCCGCCACCGCCGAGGACAAGATGGCGCTGACGGTCGCCCGCGCGGGCTTCATGGCGCACGGGCTTTCCGCCGCGCATACCCATACGCGCCTCAACGCGACACAGCTGCACAACATCGCCCGCCAGCGCCTCCACATTACCGACAACCCCGACATTCCCGCCCAGCGCCGCGCGCTGATCAGCCGCATGAACGAGGCGCTGGACACGGTGGAACCGGTCGAGATCGATTTCGGCTCGCTGCTGATGGAACAGGCCAGCGCGGGCCGGCTGATGATGACGGTGCGCCAGATCCTGCGCCATATCGACCGCACCAGCCCCATCCGCTTCCTCATTGCCGAGACCGAGACCGGCTACACCCTGCTTACCGCGCTGTGGCTGGCGCGGCTGTATGGCGTGGAGGACATGATCGAGATCTCGCCCCTGTTCGAGACGCAGGATGCGCTGGAAAACGGCGAACAGATCATCGAGGAGGCCCTGCGCTCGCCGCACTGGCGCGCCTACCTGCAGCGCACGCGCAAGCTGAGCCTGCAGTTCGGCTTCTCCGATTCCGGGCGGTATGTGGGGCAGCTGGCCGCGACCTACCTGATCGAGCGGCTGCGCATCAAGGTATGCGACCTGCTGCGCAAATGGGATCTCGCCTTTGTCGAGGTGATCCTGTTCGACACGCATGGCGAGAGCATCGGCCGCGGCGCGCATCCCTACCGGCTGGCCGACCGATTCGACTATCTCTCGCCGCCACATGCGCGTGCCCGCTACACCCGCGCAGGCATCCAGCTCCGTGAGGAAACCGCCTTCCAGGGCGGGGATGGCTACCTTCTGTTCGGCACCCAGACCCTGGCCGATGCCACGGTCAGCATCATTGCCGAGCACGCCTTTGCCACAAGCGCGCTTGACCGCGACCCGGTTTATGACGAGCCGGATTTCTCGGCCGATTTCTTCTCCACCATCGCCAATGGCATGACCGGGCTGGTGGAAGACCCCGGCTATGCCGCCCTGCTCGGCGCCTTCGGCCCCTCGCTGATCGACAAGACCGGCTCGCGCCCCTCGGCGCGGCAGAGCGATGCCGCCTCCACGGTCACGCGCATCAAGCACCCCAGCCAGCTTCGCGCCATTCCCAACAACGCCATCCTGCAACAGCTGGCCTGGTGCGCGAACACGTTGCAGGGGCTGGGCACGGCGGCGGCCCGCCACCCCGAAACCTTCGAGAAATACCTGGCCGAGAGCCCGCGCTTCCGCCGCGCGATGGATTTCGCAGCCCACGGCCTGGCCCATTCCGACCATGGGGTGCTGCGCGGCGTGATCCGCCTGCTTGACCCCGACATGTGGCTGGAACGCGCCACCGCCCAGCGCGACGCGGGCGCGCAGGAAGCCTGCCTGACCCTGATGCACGGGCTGGAGCAGCTTGATTTCTGGGCGTCCACGCAGGCCATGTTCCGCCGCATCCAGTCCGACCATCTCGCCCTGCGCCGCGCCTGGCCCGAAGCCCCGCGCATGCAGCCCGATGAGCTGCTGCTGCACGCCATCCGCATCGCGCTGATCGAGCAGATCTGGCTGCTTTCCACCCGCGTGCCCTACTTCTCGCCCCGGCATGCCTTCTCGCGTGATGTCATGACGCTGAAGGTGCTGTGCCTTGAAGTGCCCGCCGTGCTCAAGGAACTGGAGCAGATCTTCCCCTACCGCTCCGATGGCAGCTTCGACCTCGATTTCCACGAGCCACACGGCCCCCGGCAGGAAGGCACCTACAGCCGCGAATACACCGAAATATTCGAACCGATGCAGCGCCTGTTCCAGATGGTGCGTGAAATCAGCACCGGCGTGATGCACCATGTTGGCGCATTTGGCTAAGCCTGCGCCGCGCAACGGGTGGCGGGTCAGCGAACCGCCCCCACCCTATGAAACCCCCCTGCCCCAGACACCCGCCATAAGGCGGGTGGTCGCCCATAATCCCGGCCCCATGACCGGCAATGGCACCAATAGCTGGCTGGTGGAACATGATGGCGGCTGCGCGCTCATAGACCCCGGCAGCGCGAAGCCCGCGCATCTGGACGCCCTTGTGGCGGCGGCGGGTGAGCGGCCGCTGACCCACATCATCCTGACCCATACCCATCATGACCACCTTGATGGCGCCCGCCCGCTGGGGCAGCGCCTGGGCATTCCGGTCTGTGGGTTCCATGCCAGCGAAGACCCGGATTTCACACCCGATATCGGCCTGCGCGATGGCGACCGGATTGCGGGCCTGCGGGTGCTGTACACGCCCGGCCATGCCAGCGACCATATCTGCCTTGAAACGGCGGATGGCATCATCTTTACCGGCGACCATATCATGGGCTGGTCCACCACCATGATCCCGCCCGCACCCTATGGCTCGGTGCGGCAGTTCCTGCGCAGCATGGACTCTGTACGCACCCGTAACGCCCGCCTGCTGCTGCCTGCGCATGGCCCCGCCATAACCCGGGTGGAAGCCTGCATTGACGGGCTTGTGGCCCACCGCATGGCGCGCGAGGACAGCATCATGGCGCTGCTGCCTGCCCGGCCGAGCACGCTCGATGAAATCGTGGACAGCCTGTACCACAACCTGCGCCCTGCCCTGCACCGGGCGGCACGGCTAAACCTGCAGGCGCACCTTGAAAAACTGCTTGAAGACGGGAAGGTCCGGCTACAGGAAAACCTGTGGACCAGAATCCTCCCGCAGCAAGGTATGCATATAAAGGGTTGAGGATGTGGCCGGAGCGGGACATCCCGGTCGCTGGAGCGCGATACTGATCCCCACCCCGCGTGACGGTGGATCACGCTTCGGACCGTTCTGACTGCTTCGGGCTGCCGCCTGGGGCGGTCATGATGGATTTATTGTGCCTGGGCGTCCGGCTGTGCTTCTGCTGCGGGGTTCAGGCGCTGCCTCCTGCCACACACGATCAAGTAATGCATGGGCTTCCGTAGGCACGATAACATCGTTGAATTGTATTACAGAGGGTTTTTCGGAAACGAACACTATTTTGGATGGCTGGTTCAGGCTTAATGGAAACGCTGCATTTGTTTTATAATTACAGCTTGGGCTTGCGCGCCCGGCATTAATATTTTCTCCATAGCAACGTGTTCCGTCATCAACATCGACCACATTGGTATATTTTTTCTCTCCATTCACCGTATATCCATGTTATTATAAGCATTTCCGCCAACATCCATGGATACGCCAATATAATAGCTTTTTGATTTTGTTCTTTTCCAATTACTGCATATAAAAGTATTACAGTGTTTGCCATGAATACTTCGAATCGATCATAGCTTTAACCATTATCATAAAGATTTTTTTGGCTTATAACTTCCACCCTTAACCAAGAATGCGTAAAAACCATCGTATTTTACTGTATTTTTTATTCTTACATATTTATCAAATATTTGTATTCAGGTTTTTCTATATCTCCCGCACATCTATCAATATTTACACATAATAATATGAAAAAAATAATAAAATTAATTCTTTTTATTTCAAAAATACGAATAAAAAATAATTTGTGGCCATTTTCACCTTAAAATTCGCGTCGGCACTCTTATCGTCCGGTAATATCTTCAATGTTCATTGGGCGTGCAGGCGTCCCCCTCACTGATCTAGTGCGTATCGGTTAACTGTGAGCATTCCTGAACCTGCTTCATGGCAGGACACCAGACCCAGCCGAAAAACCTGCCAGCCTGCCCAGCACCTGACATTTATCTGCGCCCAACGGTGCGTGCTGCCCTTAAAGGGCCATGCCTCCCCAAGCCCTGTTTTTCATACAAAAAAAAACCGGCCCCCTCGCAGGGGCCGGCTTTTTTTCAGGCACTCTCTTTCGAGAAAGATCAGGCGGACTGCGCCATGATCTCTTCCGCAACATTGCGGGGCACCGGATCGTAGTGATGGAACTGCATGGTGAAGGATGCACGGCCCTTGGTCATGGAGCGCAGGTGCGAGATGTAGCCGAACATTTCCTTCAGCGGCACGGAAGCGCGGACCATGACGGTGGACCCTGCGGTTTCCTGGCTCTGGATCATGCCACGGCGGCGGTTGAGGTCACCCACCACGTCACCCACGTGATCGTTCGGCGTGGTCACTTCCACATCCATGATCGGCTCGAGAATGACCGGACCGGCCTTCTTCATGCCTTCACGGAAGCAGGCCTTGGCTGCGATTTCGAACGCCAGCGCCGAGGAGTCGACATCATGGTACTTGCCGTCGAGCAGCGTGAACTTGAAGTCCACCGTGGGGAAGCCCGCGAGCACGCCGGTCGTGGCCTGGGCCTGGATGCCCTTGTCCACCGCCGGGATGTATTCCTTGGGCACCGTGCCGCCAACGACCTTGTTCTCGAAGGAGATGCCTTCGTTACGCTCGACCGGCGCGAACTCGATCTTCACTTCCGCGAACTGACCCGAACCACCCGACTGCTTCTTGTGGGTGTAGGTCTCGACATGCGGCTTGGTGATCGTTTCACGATACGCCACCTGCGGCGCGCCGATGTTCGCATCCACGCCATATTCGCGGCGCAGGCGGTCGATGATGATGTCGAGATGCAGCTCGCCCATGCCGGACAGGATGGTCTGGCCGGTTTCCTGGTCGGTCTTCAGGCGCAGGGAGGGATCTTCGCCAGACAGCTTCTGCAGCGCCAGCGTCATCTTCTCCACGCCGTCCTTCGTCTTCGGCTCGACCGAGATGTCGATGACCGGGATCGGGAAGGTCATGCGCTCGAGCACCACGGGGTCGGCCGGGTCGGCAAGCGTGTCACCGGTCTGGCTGTCCTTGAGGCCCACGAAGGCGGCGATGTCGCCTGCGTGCACTTCAGACAGTTCCTCGCGCTTGTCGGCATGCATCTGGTAGATGCGGCCGATACGCTCCTTGTGGCCCTTGGTCGTGTTCAGCACCGTATCACCGGTCTTGAGCACGCCACGGTAAACACGCACGAAGGTCAGCGTGCCGTATTTGTCGTTGATGATCTTGAAGGCGAGGCCAGCAAACTTGCCATCGGGGTCAACCGGGATGATCGGCAGCTTGTTCTCGTCAACTTCTTCGTCTTCCGGCGGAGCGATGCGGATGCCTTCCACGTCGTTCGGCGCGGGCAGGAAGTCGATCACGGCATCGAGCAGGGGCTGCACGCCCTTGTTCTTGAAGGCGGTGCCGCACAGCACGGGACGGAAGTCACCGGCAATGGTGCCCTTCTTGATGCAGCGCTTGAGCGTTGCAACGTCCACGTCGCCCTTGTCGAAGTATTCTTCCATCGCGGCGTCATCAACGGACAGCGCGGTGTCGAGCAGGTTCTGGCGCGCTTCGGCGGCCTTTTCCTTCAGGTCGGCGGGGATTTCCTCGTAGTGGAACTTCGCGCCAAGCTCGCCGCCTTCCCACACGATGGCGCGCATTTCGATCAGGTCGACCACGCCAACGAAGTTCTCTTCCGCGCCGATGGGCAGCTGCAGCGGAATCGCCACGATGTCCAGCTTCTCCTTCAGCGTGTCGAACGCGTTGTAGAAGTTGGCGCCCGTGCGGTCGAGCTTGTTGATGAAGATGATGCGCGGCACGTTGTAGCGGTCAGCCAGACGCCAGTTGGTCTCGGACTGCGGCTGCACGCCGGCAACGCCTTCGATGATGAAGATCGCGCCATCGAGCACGCGCAGCGAGCGGTTGACTTCGATGTTGAAGTCAATGTGGCCCGGGGTGTCGATGATGTTGATGCGGTGACCTTCCCACTCACACGTCACGGCAGCCGAGGTGATCGTGATGCCACGCTCACGCTCCTGCGCCATGTAGTCGGTGGTGGTGTTGCCTTCGTGCACCTCACCGATCTTGTGGGACACACCGGTGTAATACAGGATACGCTCGGTGGTGGTGGTCTTGCCGGCATCAATGTGCGCGGTAATACCGATATTGCGAATCAGGGACAGATCAGACTTGGCGGACACGGGAGAACCTCCACAAGACAACACGGGCGCGAAGGGGAACCTTTCCCTTTCGCGCCTGCCGGAACCGTAAGCTGCTTCCGCCCTCAGTCTCTTTCAACCTGGACGACGCAGACCGGCACAGCGGAACAATGCGCCAGACTTCAGTCAGGCTTTTTGACAGCGCCGGGCCATTTCCCCGCAATAGCGGGGAAGCAGCCCGGAACGTATCAGGCCACGGCGGCCTTCTTTTCCTGAACGCGCAGGATGCGGCGCTTCACCGTCATGGCTTCCGGCGTCAGCTTGCGGTTCGGGGTGGACAGCAGGAACGAGTCCAGCCCGCCATTGTGCTCGACCGTGCGCAGCCCGTTGGTGGTCATGCGCAGGGGAACGGCCGTACCGAGGATATCGGACAGCAGCGAGGTTTCCTGCAGGTTGGGCAGGAAGCGGCGGCGGGACTTGTTGTTGGCGTGGCTGACGTTGTTACCGGTCAGCACGCCCTTGCCTGTGATCTGGCAGCGGCGAGACATTTTATCATCCTCGGATATAACTTTGGCCGAGGCATAAATGCCCGGCAAGGATCGTCTAGATTAGGCGCGGCTTATCGCCAAACCACCGCCATCCGTCAAGACGCATAAGCATGATTCGGCATATTTTGTGTGCAAAAGGGCTGAAACGACCCCGTTCCAGCCCTTTCGTGGCCCCTGTTCAGGCCGCCCCGCCTTCATGGTCGGGGTGCAGTTCGCCCGCCTGCACGCTGTGCAGCGCGTTTTCAAGCAGGCCCTGCATGGCCTCGCGCCCCATGGTGCGCGACAGCAGGCCCAGCGAGCCGCCCAGCAGGGCGGAGGCTATGGCCATGGGCGGCAGGTTCTCGCCCAGCATGTATTCGATGGCCTTGTCCACCACCGCGCCGCAATGGCTCAGTTCGGGGGGGATGGCGTCGCCCTCGGGGGGCGTGTTGGTCTTGTCCGTCATGTCACGGCTCCTTTTCGCGTTATCCCTGATATGTACCGCCTTGCCGCCCCTGACCAGTGCGGGGCGGGCATGAAAGGGGTCACAAGCCTGCGTGAGGGGCTTCACCCGCGCTCGGCATCCTCCTCCGCCTGGGCCGCCCACATGCCTGCATACAGGCCGCCGCGCTCAAGCAGGGCGCGATGCGTGCCGCGCTCGAGAATCTGGCCATGTCCCATCACAAGGATTTCATCCACGTCCACGATGGTGGAGAGCCGGTGGGCGATGATGAGCGTGGTGCGGTTGGCGGCCACCGCGCGCAGGGCGGTCTGGATTTCGTGCTCGGTGCCGGTGTCGAGCGCGCTCGTCGCCTCGTCAAGCAGCAGCACGCGCGGGTTCTTGAGGATGGTGCGCGCAATGGCCACGCGCTGCTTCTCGCCACCCGAGAGCTTGAGCCCACGCTCGCCCACCCTTGTCGCGTAGCCTTCGGGCAGGCTCATGATAAAGTCATGGATGCAGGCGAGCCTTGCCGCCTGCTCCACCTCCGCCTGCGAGGCGCCAAGGCGGCCATAGGCGATGTTGTAGCCGATGGTGTCGTTGAACAGGATGGTATCCTGCGGCACCACGCCAATGGCCCCGCGCAGGGCAGCCTGCGTGTAGTCGCGTATGTCGTGGCCATCGACCACGATGCGGCCCACCGTGACGTCATAGAAGCGGAACAGCAGGCGGCTGATGGTGGACTTTCCCGCCCCCGTCGGCCCCACGATGGCCACCCGGTGGCCCGCGGGCACATGGAAGCTGATGCCCCGCAGGATCTCGCGGTCGGGGCGATAGCTGAAATGCACGTCCTCGAAGCGGATATCGGCGGCCGGCGCCTCGTCCAGCCGTGCGGGCAGGCTCAGGGCGTGCGAGGAATCGGTAATGTCGGCGCGTTCATCCATCAGGCCGAACATGTGCTCGAGGTCGACCAGTGAATTGCGCAGCGAGGTGTACACGCTGCCCAGGAAGTTGAGCGGCAGGTAAAGCTGCATGAGGTAGGTATTGACCAGCACGAAGTGCCCCACCGTCATGCGGCCTGCCTCCACATCGCGCCCGGCCATGAGCATGACCGCGATCAGGGCCACGGCAATGATCGCCGCCTGCCCGAAATTGAGCCCGTTGAGCGAGATCTGGGTGCGGATGGCGGCCTGCTCGTAGCGGGCCTGGGCATCCTCGTAGCGCTGGCGCTCGTGTTCCTCGTTACCGAAATATTTGACGGTCTCGTAGTTGAGCAGGCTGTCGAGCGCCTTCCAGCTCGCCTCGCTGTTGATCTCGTTCATCTGGCGGCGCAGGCCGATGCGCCATGAGGTGAACTTGATGGTAAACGCCACATAGGCCGCCACCGCCGCCAGCATCACCACGGCATAGCGCCAGTCGAACAACCTCCAGATCACGAGGATGACCATCAGCGCCTCGATCAGCGTGGGCACCACGTTGAACACGCCCACGCGCAGCAGCGTCTCGATGGCTTCCGTGCCGCGCGCAATCGCCCGCGTCACCCCGCCCGACTGGCGGTTGAGGTGAAAGCGCAGCGAGAGCCTGTGCATGTGCGTAAAGCTCTGCATGGCCGCAATCCGGCTGATACGGTAGCGCAGCGGGGCGAACAGGGCATCACGCAGTTCGCCCAGTCCGGCGGCGGCCATGCGCAGCAGGCCATACCCCACGATCAGCAGGAGCGGCATCATGGCAACGCCCCCCGCATGCGGCTGGAGCGCATCGATCACGCGGCTATATGCATAGGGCACGCCAATGGTGGCCACCTTGGCCGCGATGAGCAGCAGACATACGCCCACCACGCGCAGGCGGGTGCGCAGGTCATGGCGCGGCCACAGATAGGGTAACAGGCCGCGCAGGGTGGCGGCGGCGGAGCGCTCCGGCATGTCGGGCCGGGCCGTGGGGGAAACAGCCATAGCACCGGCATGTGGCACACGCCGCCTGTTTTGCAACCCATATTCCCACCCGGCCATGGCGCGGGGTGGCATTGTCAGGCCGGGGGGCAGCCGTTATGCCACCCTCAACCCGAAGGACAGGGATGGAACATGTCACGCAGCCTTGAAGGTTTCTTTCGTCATATCGCCGCCTGCAACACGGCGGTGCTGCCCGGCGGGCGGCTGGAGTTCCGGCTGGGGCATGCCCCCGCGGGCTGGGTGCAGCCCGCCCTGCTGCCGGCGCTGCTTGAACACGGCATGACCCATGCGGGCGACACCGTTACCCTTGCCGACCCCGCCCGGCTTGAAGCCATTGGCGAGGCCATGGCGCAGGCAGGCGTGTACCGCTCGCACCATGAGCTGTTCGATGTCTGGACCGACATGGCCCTGCCCCCCGTGGCCCGCATCGACCGGGGCGCGCTGCCGCTGTTTGGGCTGATGGCGGCGGGCGTGCACCTCAATGGACTGGTCAGGCTGCCCCACGGCCTGCATCTGTGGATCGCGCGGCGCTCCATGACCAAGCGCCTCGACCCCGGCAAGCTCGACCACCTCGTGGCAGGCGGCATACCGGCAGGCCATACGGCGGCCGAAGCCCTGTTCAAGGAAGCGGCGGAGGAAGCCAGCCTGCCAGCAGAACTGGTGCAGCGCGCCCGCCCCACTGCCGATATCCGCTACGCGCTCGACCGCCCCGAGGGATTGCGGCGCGACGTGCTGCACTGCTTCGAACTCGAACTGCCGCCCGACTTCGTGCCCACTCCCGCCGATGGGGAAGTGGAGGAATTCCGCCTGATCCCGATCGAGGAAGCCTATACGCTAGTGCGTGACACGGATGCGTTCAAGTTCAACGTCAACCTCGTGCTGATCGACCTGTTCCTGCGCACGGGTATGATCGATGCCGCCAGCCCCGAAGGCCAGCGCCTGCGCCAGGGCCTGACCGGCTGGCACGCCCCCCGCTCCGCCTGAACCCCTGCCCCCGAGGACCATGCGATGACCACGCTCCCCATTGCCCGCCAGATCCCCCACGCCATCACGCAGCTTGGCCGCACCCGGCACGATGAATATGCGTGGATGAAGGATGATAACTGGCAGGAAGTGCTGCGCGACCCCACGCTGCTGCGCCCCGACATTGCCGGGCACCTGCGGGCGGAAAACGCCTATACGCAGTCCGTCCTGTCCGGCACGGACGCGTTGCAGGACACGCTGGTGGCCGAGATGAAGGGCCGCATGCAGGCGGATGACACCTATCCGCCCACCCCGCATGGCCCCTACTGCTACCAGACCAGCTACACGGCCGGCGCGCAGTACCCGGTCTATAAACGCTACCCCACCGCCACCCCGGCAGCGGAGGAAGTGCTGCTGGACGTGAATGAAGCGGCCAGGGGGCATGAATATTACGCAGTCGCCGCTGCCGCCCACAGCCCCGACCACAGCCTGTTCGCCCATGCGGAGGATACGCAGGGCTCGGAAATCTACCGCATCCACATCCGCAGGCTGGCAGGCGGCGAAGCCCCCCTGCCCCTGGTCGAGAACTGTAGCGGGGCGTTCGTGTTCTCGCCCGACAGCGCCTTCCTGTTCTGGGTCTGGCGCGACAGCCATGGCCGCCCGGCCCGCGTCTATCGCCGCCGCATTGGCGAGGAGCGCGACACGCTGGTGTATGAGGAAGCCGATCCCGGCTTTTTCGTGGGCGTGGAGACCACGCGCTCGGGCGGGTGGATCATCATCACCAGCGGCAACCACGACACCTCCGAATCCTGGCTCATCCCCGGCCACGACCCGCAGGCGGCACCACGCTGCGCCAGCGTGCGCGAGACGGGGCTGATGTACGGGCTGTACCATCAGGGCACGGATTTCATCATCCTGACCAATGCCGATGGCGCGTATGACTTCAAGCTCATGATCACGCCCGATGCGGCACCTGCGCGCGCCAACTGGCGCGACCTCGTGGCCCATGAGCCGGGCCGCTACATCACGGAGTGCATGGTCTGGTCGGGCCACCTCGCCTGGCGCGAGCGACGCGATGCCAATACGCGCATCATCATCCGCAGCGTGGATGGCGCAACCGAGGCCCTTGAACCCGATGAAGCCGCCTATGACCTGACACTGGTGGGCGGGTACGAATACGACACCACCGAGCTGCGCTACATCTACCAGTCCCCCACCACCCCGCGCACGTGGCATGCGCGTGACATGGTGAGCGGGGCCGAGACCCTGCTCAAACGGCAGGAGGTGCCCTCGGGCCACGACCCGGCGCAGTACCGCTGCTGGCGGCTCATGGCGCGGGCAGCGGATGGCGAGTTGGTGCCGGTAACCGTACTGGGCCGCCATGACACGCCCATCGATGGCTCGGCCCCACTGCTGCTGTATGGCTATGGCGCCTATGGCCATGCCATCGACCCGGTTTTTTCCACCCGCACGCTCAGCCTTATCGATCGCGGCTGGTTCTACGCCATTGCCCATGTGCGCGGCGGCTCGGAAAAGGGCTGGAACTGGTTCCTTGGCGGGCGCGGGCGCAACAAGCCCAACACGTTCAGCGATTTCATCGCCTGTGCCGAAACCCTTGTGGCCGAGGGCTTTGGCGCGACCGGCCGCATCGTGGCTGATGGACGTTCCGCTGGTGGAATGGTAATGGGGGCCATCGCCAACATGCGGCCCGACCTGTTTGCGGGCATCGTGGCCGTGGTGCCGTTTGTGGATGAACTCAACACCATGTCTGACGCGTCGCTGCCACTGACACCACCGGAATGGCCCGAATGGGGCAACCCTTTGGAAGATGTGGCAGCCTATGACCTGATTGCCAGCTACGCCGCCTATGAGCAGGTCGCCCCGCGCGCCTACCCCGCCATACTGGCCATGGGCGGCCTGACCGACCCGCGCGTAACCTACTGGGAGCCCGCCAAATGGGTGGCCCGCCTGCGCGCCAATAACCGCTCGGAGCGCCCCATCATGCTGCGCACCAACATGGAGGCCGGGCACAGGGGGGCCACGGGGCGCTTCGACTCCCTCAAGGAAGCCGCCCTGATCCACGCCTTTGCCCTGTGGGCGATCGATACGGCACCCGCCAGACAGGATTAATGTCTTTCCGCACACGGGCGCGTTAGCATAAGTAGCCCCTTACAGCAGAGCCCGCACATCCCAGAGGAACAAGAATGACGGATCCCCACAACGCGGATCAGGATGGCTTTCCCGCCCCCATGACAGGGCGCGAGGTCGATCCCTCCACGATGCGAACCTTCCGTTCATTCCGCGAGACCCAGCGCACGCAGCGCATCGCGCGCGCGATGCTGGCGCTGTTTTTCGTGCTGCTGGGGCTTTACACGGTGCGCGGCTTCCTGCCCTCGCTGATATGGGGCTGCGTGTTCGCCATCGCCTCCTGGCCGCTTTACGCGCGTGCGCGGCGGCGGTGGAACGGGCGGGCACATAAAACGCTGCTGCCGCTGCTGTTTACACTGGCCATCGCCTTCATCTTCATCGGGCCGCTCGCACTGTTCGGGCTGGAGGCGGGGCGCGAGGCGGAAGGCGTGCTGCGCTTCCTCAACGAAGCCCGTCGGTCGGGCATTCCCGTGCCGGAATGGCTCAGCCACCTGCCTTATGGGCAGGCAGCGATCACCGCATGGTGGAACGAGCACCTGAAGAACCCGGCGGATGTGTCCGCCCTGCTCGGCACGATGAATATCGGGCAGAGCGTCAAGGTCACGCAGCAGCTTGGCTCGCAGGTGCTGCACCGCGTGCTGCTGTTCGCCTTTGCCATCCTCACGCTGTTTTTCCTGCTCAAGGATGGCGATTCCGTCATCCGCCAGTCGCTCAACGTCTCGCGCCGCGCCTTTGGCAAGCGGGGCGAGCGGATCGCGTTGCAGATGATCGCCTCGGTGCATGGCTCGGTATCGGGGCTGGTGCTCGTGGGCATTGGCGAAGGCATGCTGATGGCCGTGGCCTATCTGATCGCCGGTGCGCCGCATCCCTTCCTGTTCGGGGTGGTGACGGCCATCGCCGCGATGATCCCGTTCTGCGCCTTCATCGCCATCAGCGCCGTCGCCCTCATGCTGCTCATCAAGACCGGCGCGCTGTTCGGCGCCATGGCCATCATCCTGCTGGGCATGGCCGTGATCTTCCTGGCGGACCACCTCGTGCGCCCGGCCCTGATTGGCGGCTCGACGCAGCTGCCCTTCCTATGGGTGCTGGCGGGCATACTGGGCGGGGCTGAAAGCTGGAGCCTGCTCGGGCTGTTCATGGGGCCTGCCATCATGGCGGTGCTGCACATGCTGTGGCTGAACTGGAGCCGGGCCCGCTACTGAGCCGGACCTCTGGTTTCCGGGCGCCAGATACAAAAAAAGCACCCTTTTCAGGATGCCTTGCTTGCTTGGTATTCTTATCGCAGACAGGGATATCGGGCAGGCGGGATTCGAACCCACGACCCCCAGTCCCCCAGACTGATGCGCTACCAGGCTGCGCTACTGCCCGCCTGTCTGCGATGCGCAGGGTGTAGCAGCCACCCGGGGGGACTGCAACCCATGTAATGAACCAAAACGAAAAAAAATGCCTGGCTCAGACCGGCACCATCTGCCGCAGGGCCTGCAACTCGACCAGCACGCCGCGCAGGCTGTCGCGCAGCACCGTATTTTCCGCCTGCAGGCGCTCAACCTCGATCATGACAATCTGCTCAAGCGGCGGCTGTTCCGGCTCGTCCACAGGCTCCTGCGCTGCCGTCTCCGCCACGATTTCGGGCTCAGGGGCAGCATCAGCCCCGGTTGCGGCTTCTTCCACCACTGCGGGCGCCGCAGGCACGGGCGGGGCCACCGTGGGCTGCATGTCGCAGGCAACCACGGTTTCCACCACTTCCTCGATCACCGTCACCCGCACGGCATCGGTTGCCGCTTCCTCGGCGGCGGGGGAAGCGGCTTCCACCGGCGCGTCCGGCGCCACGGGGGCCTGCGCCACGGGCGGTTCGCCGGGCGGGGTTACGGCCTCGCCGCCGGATTCGGGTGCGGCAAGAGCCTTCCGCGCCAGTTCAGCCTGCGCCTGCGCCACCGACAGCTTGCGCACATAAAGCAGGTCGGCAATCTCGCGCAGCACGATGATGTCCTGCGGGCGGTAGTAACGCCGCCCGACCGGCCCGCGCAGCGGCTGGAGCTGCGGAAAGCTGGCCTCCCACATACGCATGACATGCTGCGCAAGGCCAAGCTCGCGCGCGACCTCATAGATCGGCAGGCAGTCCGTGCCTGGCTCAAGCGTGCTGGCTGGAGCGTGCTCCGTGGTCATTCCTCGTCTCCTTCCGGCGGGGCCTGCCCGGCGGACTGTCCGTTGACATGGGCACGAAGCAGCTGGCTGGGGCGAAACACCAGAACAGAGCGTGGCAGAATCGGTACTTCCACGCCGGTTTTGGGGTTGCGGCCCGTGCGCTGCCCCTTCTGCCGGACGGAAAACGTGCCAAACCCGCTTATTTTAAGGGTATCGCCAGCCTCAAGGGTCCGTGCCATCCGCTCAAGGATATCTTCCAGAATATCGGCGGATTCATGGCGGGACAGGCCAACCTGATCGTATATGTGTTCTGCCAGAGTGGCGCGCGTGACGGTGCTCATGCGTAAAAGTTATGCATGTGCGTGCGTATCGTCAATTGAATGTCGTAGGCCTGCGGGCGGTTTGTTTCGTGCCCGTTTCAATGTGGTACCGAAACGACATTACAGCCGCGCCAGCGCCGACCCCCATGTCAGCCCACCACCCAGGGCTTCCATCAGCACCAGGTCGCCCCTGTTGATGCGTCCGTCGCGCACGGCCTCGTTCAGGGCCAGCGGAATGGAGGCGGCGGATGTATTGGCATGCCGGTCCACCGTCACCACCACGCGCTCGGGCGGCAGGGCCAGCTTGCGGGCCACACCATCAATAATGCGCAGGTTGGCCTGGTGCGGCACCAGCCAGTTCACATCCGCATGGCTCAGGCCATTGGCGGCCAGCGCCTCATCCACCGAGGAAGATAGCTTGCCCACCGCATGGCGGAACACCTCGCGCCCGTTCATGCGCAGGTGGGCGGGTTTGTCATGCTGGCCCGTCGCGCCATCGACAAAAAGCAGGTCGCCATAGCGGCCATCGGAATGCAGGTGGGTGGACAGGATGCCCGCCTCCCCCGCCGCGTCATCCGCGCCGGTCAGGAATACCGCCCCTGCCCCATCGCCGAACAGCACGTAGGTGCCCCGGTCTGTTTTATCGAGAATGCGGGAATAGACTTCGCTGCCAATGACCAGTGCCGAACGCGCCTGCCCGCTGCGAATGAGCGAATCGGCCATGGACAGCGCATAGATGAAGCCCGAGCACGCGGCGGCAAGGTCAAAGCCAAAGCCGCCGGTCATGCCCAGTTCGGCCTGCACCCGCACGGCAGTGGAGGGGAAGGCCTGGTCGGGCGTGCTGGTCGCGACAATGACGGCATCGACATCATCAGGCGTGGCACCGGCATAATCCAGCGCCTGCCGGGCTGCCTGGGCGGCCATGGAAACGGCGGTATCGTTCTCGCCCGCCATGTGGCGCTGGGCGATTCCCGTGCGGGCGCGAATCCATTCATCCGATGTATCGAGCCAGGTGGCCAGTTCATCGTTGGTAACGATCCGCTCGGGCAGGTAACCGCCAAAACCGGACAGAAGCGAGCGTTTCGCCGTCATGCCTGTTTTTCCACCACTATCATTTCATATGCACGGGCGGGCGCAGGCAGGTGCAACCTGCTGACCCCGCGCCGGCTGTTATTGCCGCATCAGGATGCAGGGACCGTCTGCGACGGGTCGGACGCCTTGACGGCGGTGAGGCTTTCCATGTGCCCGAGGCGCTCGCGGATACTGTCGGTAAAGCGGTGGGTGACCATGTCCATCGCCACGTCAACCGCCGCGGCAAAGCCTTCGGCATCCGTGCCGCCATGCGACTTGACCACAACCCCGTTCAGCCCCACGAACACCGCGCCATTATAGCGGCGCGGGTCGAGCCATTCCTTCATCCGCTCAAGCCCGGGGCGCACCAGCAGGTAGCCGATCCGGCCCAGCAGGCTGGAGGTGAAGACCTGCCGCAGCAGCGTGAACGCCATTTTCAGCGCGCCCTCGCCCGTTTTCAGCGCGACATTGCCGGTAAAGCCGTCCGTCACCACCACATCGGTCGTGCCGGCGGTGATGTCATGGCCTTCCACAAAGCCGTGGAACTGGCGGGCAAGCGAACTGTTGCGCAGCACTTCCGCCGCCTGGCGCAGGCGCTCGTCGCCCTTGAGCTCCTCGGAGCCGACATTGAGCAGCCCGATGGTGGGCGCGGGCAGGCCGAGCACCGCCTTGGCGAAGGCCTCGCCCATGATGGCGAACTCGACCAGGTTGCGCCAGTCGCACGAGACGTTGGCGCCAAGGTCGAGCATGACCACGTCACCCCGCGTGGTGGGGCTGATGGCGGCCATGGCCGGGCGGGTAATGCCGGGAAGGGTTTTGACCACAATCTTGGCCAGCGCCAGCATCGCGCCACTGTTGCCAGCGGAAACGACGCCCTGCGCCTCGCCCTGTGATACCGCATCCATGGCCAGCCGCATGGAGGAATCGCGCACGCGCAGGGCTGCGGTGGGCTTCATGTCCATGGGAATGGCCGAATTGGCCGGACGGATTGTGCAGATGGCGGCCGCGCGCTGATGGCGGGCCAGAAGGCCGGACAACGTCGCCTCATCGCCAACCAGAAGAATCCTGGCTGAAGGATGTCGGTCTGCCGCAATCGCCAGTCCGGCCACTACAACTTCCGGACCACCATCCCCGCCCATGCCATCAATGGCAAGGGTGTAAGGCCCAGTCTCGGAAAAGGAGGAACCTGTCTCGCTCATGCTCGTCTTGTGCCGGGTAAGAAAGGAACGCGCAAGATCGGGGAATACACTTTGAAAAGATCATATTCCCCGCGCGACCCGGACAGGACGGCCCGAGGCCAGCCCGCCGGCGCGACCAAGCAGGGCCGCGCCGTTACCGGGTAATGACGCCTGTGGCGTCGTGTTATCAGGCGCGGACCGCCGTCTTCAGCGCCTTGCCGGCGGAAGCGACTTCGCGGCCATCATAATGCCCGCAGTGGCTGCAGACGTGATGCGGGCGCTTGAGTTCGCCACAGTTGGAGCATTCCGCATGCGCCGGAACACTCAGCGCAGCGTGGCTGCGACGCATGCCACGACGGGACGGCGAGGTTTTTCTCTTGGGTACAGCCATGGGCCCGGGCCCCTCCGATCTGGATCACAACCGGCAGGCACACCCTCGTGGCGTTACACCGGTCAGTTATCAATAATTGAGGGGGGCGCTCTAGCAGACCATTTGCACTTGCACAAGGGATTATGTGCATGAGCCATGGCGAGACACCCCCGCTCGCGCCTCTCCTTTGCGTCAGTTCTGCTTTTTTTTCAACTCGGCCAGAGCGGAAAAAGGCTGCCTGCGCGGGGTTTCTTCCGGAGCCCCCTCTTCGGTGCCCGCAAATTCGGCCGGAATTTCGCAGCCGGGCTTGTGCGGATAGGGATCGAGCGCGAGCGAAACCTCCTCTGCCGCGAGTTCGCCAAGGTCGATGGTATCGCGCTCGTAGGGCACTTCATCAATCGAGAACGGGTCGACCTCGTCGTCCTCCCTGAAACGCGCGGCAGGGATGCAGCGCACGGTGAACGATTCCGCCATCACATCCTCGAACGGCTCGAGGCTGACCACGCATTCCTGCGTGACATGGGCGGTCAGCCAGCCCTCGGCCAGCACCTCCCCGTCCTGCCCCGGCTTGAGCCGGTAGCGGCACGACAGGTTGCGCAGGCCGGGAATGCCGAAGCGGCGGGCCAGCGCGCGGCATTCGGTGTCTTTCGCCTCGATCACCGTTTCCATGCCCTGGACCGGGATGCGGCCCACGGCAAGCGGGCGGGAAAATTCTGCATCCATCTCGTTAACTCCTGCACATGTGACCACGGGGGGCCCCCGTGTTGCGACGATGGTAAAAACATGGGGCTGGCGGGGTGTTTTTCCACCACCAGGGCGATCTGCGATTGACTTCATTTACCCGATGGGGCACCGGGAAGACGAACCGCTTTGCGCCCTGCCCCATTTCAGGATATTTTTCCGACCATGAGGTCACCCAAGGACAACCAGCTCCGCTCCCGTTCATTACGCGTGTTTTCGTACGCTGTCATCGGGGCGGGGATCGCGCTGTCCGGATGCAGCGTTTTCAAGCCAAGCACCATGCAGCGCGGCTCGCTGGTCGAGGCGGATGACTACAACAAGCTCAAGATAGGCGAGACCTCACGCTCGGACGTGATGGACGCGCTCGGCTCGCCCACCGGCCATGCCACGTTTGATGACAATACATGGCTCTATGTTTCCATGAAGCAGGTGCTGGCGCCCATCAGCTTCCCGCAGGTGGAAAAGCAGGAAGTGGTGGTGCTGACCTTCGACCAGGATGGCGTGCTGCGCAACCTGCGCACGCTGCACAAGGATGACGCCCGCTACGTGACCATGATGCCGGGCAGGACCCCCACGCCGGGCACCAAGATCAACATCATGCAGCAGATCCTGGGCAATGTGGGCCGCTACAACCCGCTCAGCCAGATGAGCAGCACCTATGGCGGCAGCACAGGCCCCATGAACAGCATGAACGGTGGCCCTGGCCATGGTGGCGCGGGCAATACCCTGCCCTGACGCAGTGCCTGCCCGGGCCATGCTCAGGCAGGCAGCTCGATCCTGACCCGCGCGCCGCCAAGCGGCCCCGCCTCCAGCCCGATATGGCCGCCATGGGCATGGATGATGTCACGCGCGATGGCCAGGCCAAGCCCGGTGCCGCCTTCCTTGTCGCTCTCGAAGGCGCGGAACACGCTCTCGCGCCGGGCTTCCTCCACCCCGCAGCCGTTATCATCGATATACACGAACACCTGCTTGCGCCCGCGCTCGGCTGAAAGCTCGATCCGGGTGGCGTAATGCCGTGCGTTTTCCACCACGTTGTTCAGCACGCGGCGCAGGGCATTGCTGCGCCCGGTAATGCTCAGATCGGGCGGATTGACGAACCCGATGCACGCCTGCGCCCCCACGCGGCGCAGGGCGGCAACGCTTTCCTCGAACAGGTCTTCCACCCGGATGACCGTGGGCGTTTCCGCCCCTTCCCCGCGTGCAAATGACAGATACCCCTCGATCATATGCTCCATCTCCACGATATCACCGATCATGTCGGCAATATCGGGCTGAAGGTCCTCCGCACGGACCATGCCGGTGCGCGGAAACATGGCCAGTGAAAGCCGCAGGCGGGTGAGCGGGGTGCGCAGGTCATGCGAGACGCCGGCAAGCACGGTGGTGCGCTGCTCCACAAAGCGGTTGATGCGGTCGCGCATGCGGTTGAAGGCCACGGCGGCCTTGCGGATTTCCTGCGCGCCTTCGGGCACGATGGGCACCGTATCGCGCCCCAGCCCGAACAGTTCCGCCGCCCGCGCCAGCCTGCGGATGGCGCGCACCTGATTGCGCATGAACAGCGCCGCAATCAGGAACAGAAGCAGCGCACTGCCCGAGGC
Organism: Komagataeibacter sp. NFXK3; assembly: GCF_054182245.1. Lineage (NCBI taxonomy): Bacteria > Pseudomonadati > Pseudomonadota > Alphaproteobacteria > Acetobacterales > Acetobacteraceae > Komagataeibacter > Komagataeibacter sp. NFXK3. The sequence continues at coordinate 353,666 of NZ_JAPIVJ010000002.1, read as the reverse complement.
CCACGCCACGAACAGCCACACCGGCGCCACGTCGAGCCGCTTGCGCAGGGCTACGACCTGCAGCACGCCAATAGGCGTCTGCACCAGGATCACGACACGACGGCGGGCCTTTTTCCAGTCGACAAAGGTGGGCCAGCGCACGCTGGCCTGCAGGTCACGGGCCAGGTCCTCATCGATGGGGCCAAGCACGTGGTTCGAGCCGCGCCTTTCCAGGCTCTCCCCCTCATGCAGGGTCATGACCAGCCCGGCGCGGTGGCCGGCATCCTCCAGAATCCACTTGCGGTCGGCGGGGGAAGGATAGCGCTCGAGCATGTCCAGCGTCATGGAGATGGTTGTGGCCATGTCAGATGACAGGCGGCGCGAGACGATCTGCAGGTAATTGCCATAAAACAGTTCGAGCGAGATGGCCTGCGTGGCCAGCAGCGGGATGAACCCGATCAGCAGCATCCGCCCCAGCAGGGAGCGTGGCAGGACGCGACGCGCCAGCCGCGCCCGCCACCGCGCCCAGCCTGCAGGGACCTCGGGCGCGTATTCAGCGCCGGGTGCGGATTCCGTGCTCATGGCTTTTCCCTCTCCAGACACAAAAAAAACCGGCTTCCTTGCAGAAGCCGGCTTTCTGTGGGTCATGACCCGTATTCCGATACGCGAAGGATCAGAAGCCTTCACGCTCGAGGCGCTTGCGCTCCATCTTGCGGGCGCGGCGCACGGCTTCGGCTGCCTCGCGCGCCTTGCGCTCGGACGGCTTTTCATAGTGGCGACGCAGCTTCATTTCGCGGAAGATGCCTTCACGCTGCATTTTTTTCTTGAGGGCCTTGAGGGCCTGATCAACATTGTTGTCACGAACGAGAACCTGCACTGGGTCGTCAACTCCTGATCTGCCATCCGGTATGGATGATCCATGAAACTGAAACTTGGGGAACGTCCGCCCGAGGCCATTCCCTTCGTGCGATTCCCAAACGGGCCGCACCTATATCACACTCGCGCCGCGCAACACAAATCATTCCCGCATATCGGGGCGCATGAATTTTGGTGCTGCGCTTTGCGCACCAACGCTGTCATATACATGTTCCCCAAAACAGGAAGGCCTTTCGCTGCATGACGCTGCTCAAGATCGCTCGCATGGGCCATCCGGTGCTGCTGCAACCAACGCAGCCGGTAGCCGATACGCAGGCCCCCGCCATCCGCACGCTGGTGGCCGACATGATCGAGACGATGCTGGATGCAGGGGGCGCGGGACTCGCGGCGCCACAGGTGCATCACGGGCTGGCGCTGTTCGTCTACCATGTGCCGCTGGCCCGCAGCACGGGCGAGGATGACCCGCCGCGGCCGCCTTCCGCCCTGATCAACCCCGTGCTGGAGCCGGTGGGCGATGAGATGGTGGACCGGCTGGAGGGCTGCCTGTCCATTCCCGGCCTGCGGGGCTGGGTGCCGCGCCATGCCCGCGTGGCCTACAGGGGGCTGGATGCGCACGGGCACGTGGTGCAGGGCGTTGCATCAGGCTTTCTGGCCAATGTATTGCAGCATGAATACGACCACCTGAACGGAATCCTCTACCCCATGCGCATGACCAACCTTGGCCGCATGGGCTTTGACAGCGAAATGGCCCGTTATGGAGAGCGCCCATGAACCCTTCCGCCCTGGTTGCCCGCGCGGCGGCGTGCCTGCATCCGCCCGCCATAACGCATTCACCACAAGGTGATGCGCTGCTCCACCGTTTCCTGGCCGATTCGCGCGCGGGCGCCCACGCCTGGACCCCGGCGCTGCTGCGGCAATGCGCCGGGCCGGATTCGGACCTGCTGTTTCCCGGTGGCATGGCGGAACTGGCCGCGGCCTGCTTCGACCTGATGGACCGCGACATGCTGGGCCATGCCCACACCTTCCGCAGCCGCAAGATCAGCCGCCGGGTGCGCGCGGCCATCCTGTTCCGGCTGGAACGCGCCGCCCCCCACCGCGCGGCCATAAGGCAGGCGCTGGCGGTGCTGCTGGTGCCCACCCATGCCCGCAGCCTGGCCCATGTGCTGGGCCGCAGCGTCAATGCGATATGGGAGGCGGCGGGTGATTCCTCCACCGGCTTCACCTACATGACCAAGCGGCTGAGCCTGAGCGGGGTCTATGTCGCCACCCTGCTGTTCTGGCTCACGCGCGGGGGTAACCCGGCCTCGGTGGAGGAATTCCTTGACCGCAGGCTTGCCGAGATCGGGCGCATCACCCGCCTGCGCAACCGGCTGGCCGGCCGCATCGCCTGACGCCCAGCCGCCTGCCATGACCACCCCGCCCCGGCCGCCTGCCGCGCGCCCTGCCCCTGTGGCGGGCGCGGGCGTGGAACTCCTGTTCCTGCGCGATGAGGACATGCGCCAGGCGCAGGAACTACTGCTGCTGGCCTGCCGCGCCTTTGGCAACGTGATCGACCCGGCCCTGCAGGAATACGGGCTGGGCCACGCGCATTACCGCATCATGCAGACCGTGGCGCTGCAGCCGGGCATTGCCGTGGGCGCGCTGCTTGATGTGCTGGGCATTACCAAGCAGAGCATGAGCCGCACGCTGGGCGAACTGGTGGCCCATGGCCTGCTGCGCCACGAAACCACGCCACAGGACCGCAGGCGGCGCTGCCTTTACCTGAGCGCGCGCGGGGTGGAGATTGAAACCCGGCTCTTTTCGCTGCAACGTGAAGTGCTGCTACGGGTGTACCGCAATGCGGGGGGGCGGGCGGTTGACGGTTTTCGCCGCGTCATGCGCGGCCTGATAGACGAATCGGCCACGCCCGGCGTATCCACCGATGCCTTTCACCCTCCTGACCGGAGTTCTTCATGATCCAGACGGCCTGCGATTCCGCCCTCCCCCACGACAGCATGATCATGGATGCCCATGTGGTGGTGGTGGATGATGACCCCCGCCTGCGCCGCCTGCTGCACCGTTACCTCAGCGAGCAGGGCTTTCGGGTCAGCGCCGCGTGCTCGGCGCAGGAGGCGCGGCAGGTGCTGGGCTTCATGCAGCCTGATGCGCTGGTGCTCGACATTACCATGCCGGGGGAAAACGGGCTGGAACTGACCCGCGAGCTGCGGCGCGACAACCTGAACTTTCCCATCCTGCTGCTCACCGCGCGCGGCGAGCCGGAAGACCGGATCATCGGCCTCGAAGCCGGGGCCGATGACTATCTGGCCAAGCCGTTCGAGCCGCGTGAGCTGCTGCTGCGGCTCAAGGCGCATCTGCGCCGCTTCGTGCCGCCCGCGCCAAGCAGCAACCTGCGCATCGTGCGGCTGGGCGAGCTGGAGTTCGACCCCGTGCGGGGACTTTTGTCGAATGCGGAGGGAATCGTGCACCTGACAGGCGGCGAATCGGCGCTGCTCTCGGTGCTGGCCCGTCACCCCAACGAGATCCTGTCGCGCACCGCCATCGCCAGCACGCTGGACATGGAGGAAATTGGCGAGCGTGCCGTGGATGTGCAGGTAACCCGCCTGCGCCGCCGCATCGAGCCCGACCCCAAGGAGCCCCGCTTTTTGCAGACCGTGCGCGGCAAGGGCTACGTGCTCAAGCCAGGATTGTGAAAAGGTAAAAGTTTTTGGGTGCAGCCCTTTTTCAAAAAGGCTGCGTTCCTTGAAGCTTTTTGAAAAAAGCTTCACCAAAAACTTCTATTCGTTATTCCAAATAAAAAGCCCGGCATGAACATCATGCCGGGCTTCCTGGTAAGGGGGTTTAATCAGCCCGCCTTATTCAGCCGCGCCAGTTCTTCCACCACGGCGGTGCCCATGCCATCCGTGTTCACTTCCGTCCTGCCTGCACTCATGATGTCAGGCGTGCGCAGGCCACGGTCCAGCACGTTGGAGACCGCCTGCTCGATCAGGGCTGCATCGTCCTGCATGTCGAACGAATAGCGCAGCAGCATGGCAAACGAGAGGATCTGCGCCAGCGGGTTGGCCTTGCCCTGCCCCGCAATGTCGGGCGCGCTGCCATGGATCGGCTCATACAGCGCGGGCATGCGGCCATCCTCGCCCTTCGCACCCAGCGTGGCCGAAGGCAGCATGCCCAGGCTGCCGGTCAGCATGGAGGCCAGGTCGGACAGCAGGTCGCCAAACAGGTTGCCGGTCACGATCACATCAAACTGGCGCGGGTTGCGTACAAGCTGCATGGCGCAGTTATCGGCCAGCATGTGGGTGAGCTGCACATCGGGGTATTCGAGCGCATGCAGGTCGGTCACGACCTCTTTCCACAGCAGGCCGCTTTCCATCACGTTGCATTTCTCGACCGAGCACACGCGGTTGTCGCGCTTGCGGGCCAGTTCAAATGCCACGCGGGCCACGCGCTCGATTTCCGGCGTGATGTAAACCTCGGTGTTGATGCCACGGCGCGTGCCATCGGCCAGGGTCTCGATGCCACGGGGGTTGCCGAAATAGATGCCGCCCACCGTCTCGCGCACGATCATGATGTCGAGGCCGCGCACCACATCGGGCTTGAGGGTGCTGGCATCGGCCAGCGAGTCGAACACCTTGGCCGGGCGCAGGTTGGCGAACAGGCCAAGTTCCTGCCGCAGCTTGAGAATCGCAATCTCGGGCCGGCGGTCAAACCCGGCGGAAGCCCATTTCGGGTCACCCACCGAGCCGAACAGCACCGCATCCGCCGCCCGCGCCGCATCGATCACCTCCTGCGTAATCGGCTGGCCATGCACCGCAAGCGATGCGCCACCCACGAGGTCTTCGCTCACATCAAAGCGGATGCCGCGTGCCTGCGCCATCCAGTCCATGATGCGGCGGACTTCGTTCATGATCTCGGGGCCAATGCCATCGCCAGGCAGGATCAGCAGCTTCTTGGGTGCGGACATGAGGTTTCCCATCCGGTTTCAATCAGGTTTGTCAAATGCTCTTTGCCGTGCGGCTGCGGCGGCCTGCGCCCTGCCCGCTCAATCGAGCACGATGCGCGGAATCCACGGCTGCGCCTTCGCACGGCGTTCCTCAAAAGAGGTGATTTCCTTCTCGTGCTGCAGCGTCTGGCCAATATCGTCCAGCCCTTCGAGCAGCAGCTTCTTGCGCAGCGGGTCGACAGTGAACGGCACTTGGGTGCCATCGGGCCGCACCACCACCTGCCGGGGCAGGTCGATGGTCAGGCGCGCATTGCCGCCCATGCGGGCATCTTCCATCAACTGCGTGCAGACATCATGCGGCAGGACGATGGGCAGGATGCCGTTCTTGAAGCAGTTGTTATGGAAGATATCGGCGAATGACGGCGCGATCACGCAGCGAATGCCAAAATCCAGCAGCGCCCACGGCGCATGCTCGCGCGAGGAGCCGCAGCCCAGATTGTCATACGTGATCAGGATCTCCGCCTTGCGGTAAGGCTCCTGGTTCAGCACGAAATCCGGGTTCTCCGATCCATCCGCCCGGTAGCGCATGCTGTCAAACGCATGCACGCCAAGACCGGTGCGCTTGGTGGTCTTGAGAAAGCGCGCGGGGATGATCTTGTCGGTGTCGATGTTTTCTTCAGGCAGCGGGGCCGCCACGGCCGAGAGAACAGTGAATTTATCCATTTTCAGATCAGCTCCCGCACATCGGTCAGGCATCCGGTCACGGCAGCAGCGGCCGCCATGGCGGGGGAGAGCAGGTGCGTGCGCCCGCCGGGGCCCTGCCTGCCCTCAAAATTACGATTGGACGTGGAGGCACAGCGCTGCCCCGGCGTCAGCCGGTCGGGGTTCATGCCAAGGCACATGGAACACCCGGCCTCGCGCCATTCGAACCCGGCTTCAAGGAACACCTTGTCCAGCCCTTCCTCTTCCGCCTGCGCCTTCACGATGCCCGATCCGGGCACGATCATCGCCCGCACGCCCTCAGCCACCTTGCGGCCTGCTGCAACGGCAGCGGCAGCGCGCAGGTCCTCTATGCGGCTGTTGGTGCACGAGCCGATGAACACGACATCAACCGGCGTACCCGCAATCTTCTGGCCCGCTTCAAGCCCCATGTAGTCCAGCATGCGCTGCATCTGGGCACGCTTGCCGGGGTCGGCCTCGGCTGCCGGGTCGGGCACGGTGCCGGTAACGGGGATGACCGTCTCGGGGCTGGTGCCCCAGGTCAGCACCGGCGTGATGTCCTCGGCGCGGAGCTCGACCACGCGGTCGTAATGGGCACCCTCATCGGCGGCCAGCGTCTTCCAATAGGCCACGGCCGCGTCAAACGCCTCGCCCTTCGGTGCAAAGGGGCGACCGCGCACGTATTCGAACGTGGTCTCGTCAGGGGCCACCAGCCCCGCGCGGGCACCGGCCTCGATCGACATGTTGCAGATCGTCATGCGGCCCGCCATGTCGAGCTCGCGGATGGCCGAGCCCGCGAATTCGATCACATGCCCCGTGCCGCCCGCCGTGCCGATATGGCCGATGATGGCGAGCATGATGTCCTTGGCGGTCACACCGGGGCCAACCTGCCCCTCGACCACCACCTTCATGTTCTTGGCCGGCTTTTGCAGGATGGTCTGGGTCGCCATCACATGCTCGACCTCGGACGTGCCGATGCCGAATGCCAGCGCCCCCATCGCGCCATGGGTGGAGGTATGGCTGTCGCCGCACACGATGGTCATGCCCGGCAGCGAGATGCCCTGCTCGGGGCCCACCACATGCACGATGCCCTGCCGCGCCGAGAGCAGCGGGAAATACGGCACGCCGAATTCCTTCACGTTGCGCTCGAGCGTTTCGATCTGGTTGCGGCTTTCCGCCTCCTCGATCGGCTGGGTGCGGTCGGATGTGGGCACGTTGTGGTCCACCACCGCAATCGTCGCATCCGGGTGGCGCAGGCGGCGGCCGCTCAGGCGCAGGCCTTCAAACGCCTGCGGGCTCGTAACCTCGTGCACGAGATGGCGATCGATGTAGAGGATGGCCGTCTTGTCCGGAAGGGTTTCGACCACATGGCTGTCCCATATCTTGTCGAACAATGTGCGCGGGGCCATCTTGCTTATCCTCTCCCGGACGGAAACAGGCCGCCATCACGCGCAAACGACGCACACAACAGGCAGCCGGAAAATCTTGCATGAAACGGTTCGCCCGTTTCCACCATGCGGCGGGAAACGGGCGAAGGGTCGGTGTATTACTCGGCTGCCGCGGTCGCGGCGGGTGCTGCCACTTCGCGCTTGCGCTCGGCAATACGGGCGGACTTGCCGCGACGGCCACGCAGGTAATACAGCTTCGCGCGGCGCACAACGCCACGGCGCACCACAGCGATCTCGGCAATGGTGGGGGAATACAGCGGGAACACACGCTCCACGCCTTCACCGTTGGAAATCTTGCGCACGGTGAAGTTGCTGTTCAGGCCCTTGTTGGAGCGGGCGATGACCACGCCTTCGTAGTTCTGCACGCGCTTGCGGGTGCCTTCAACCACTTCCACACCCACGCGCACGGTGTCACCCGGCGCGAATTCGGGCACCGCGCGGATGGCGGTCAGGCGGGCGATCTCTTCCGCCTCGTACTTCTGGATAACATTCATGATCCGGTCCTCGTTCGATAGGATTTCATGTTCAGTTCAGCCGGTCCACATCGGCACGGGGGCCTGTAGTCCGGGGAATGTCTTGACCCGTGCGGGCCTGGTAGGCCGCCCACAGGTCCGGCCGACGCGCCTGCGTCACCGTCTCGGATGCCGCGCGGCGCCATTTGGCGATCGCGGCATGATGACCGGACAGCAGGACCTCGGGCACGTCGCGCCCGTCCCATTGCGCCGGCTTGGTATAAAGCGGATATTCAAGCAGGCCGTCGGCAAAGCTTTCCTCAACCGCGCTCTCGCCCGATCCCATCACGCCCGGCAGCAGCCGCACGCAGGCATCAAGCAGCACCGTTGCCGCCACCTCCCCGCCCGAGAGGATGTAATCCCCGATCGAGACCTGTTCGGCGCCAGAGGCTTCGAGCACGCGCTCATCCACCCCTTCGTAGCGGCCACACAGCACCACAACGCCCGGCCCCGCCGCATAACGGCGGATATCGGCCTGCGCCAGCGGACGACCGCGTGGCGTGGGATACACCAGCGGGCGACCGGCGCGGTCGATATCGGCAATGGCCGCAGCCACCACGTCAGGCCGCATGACCATGCCCGCGCCACCGCCAAAGGGCGTGTCATCCACCACCCGATGGCGGCCCAGCCCGTAGTCACGCATGTCGCGCGCATCCATTGACCAGATGCCACGCTCGAGCGCGCGCCCGGCCAGCGACTGCCCCAGCGTGCCGGGGAACATGGCGGGGAACAGCGTCAGTGCCGTTGCCTGCCACGTCATGGCGCATCATCCGCGCTGGCCGTGCCGGGAAAGCATTCGACCGGAACCTCGATCTCGTCGGGCAGGCAGACTTCAATCCAGCCTGCGCGCACATTCACCACCGGCACGCAGCCTTCGGTGAACGGCAGCAGGAGGTTGCCCCCTGTCCCATCGATTTCAAGGCTGGTGCCCGCGCCATAGTCATGCACGGCCATCACGCGGCCGATCACCCGCCCGCTGCCCTGCTCGCGCGCCTCCAGCCCGACCAGATCGGCGAAGTAGAATTCATCCGCATCGGGTTCGGGCAGGCTGGTGCGCGGCACGTACAGCTTGCGGTTGACCATCTGCTGCGCGGCCTCACGGCTATCAATGACATTGCCTGCCGCATCATGCAGCCGGGCGATGCCATTGCCATGCCATGTCAGCCGCCACGGGCGGCCCAGATCATCGACCAGCCCGTCATAGGTGGCCAGGTCTTCCGCCACGGCGGTGTAGCTGTGCACATGCACAAGCCCCCGCACGCCATGCGGACGACCCACCACACCCATCAGGACCTGATCGCGGTTCATGGAATGACTGCCTGCCTTTCCTGCCTGTCTATCGCGTCAGTTACGCTGCGGCTGCTTCGGCAGCGGCGGCGGCACGCTCCTGCGCGCGCTTCTTGGGCGCGGACTTCTTGGGCTGCTCGTTCCAGGTCGGCTTCGGCGCCAGGCCAGCGTTGCCCAGGAAACGGGCCACGCGGTCGGTCGGCAGCGCGCCGTTGGACAGCCAGTGCGTGATGCGCTCGGCCACCAGGCGCACGCGGTCGGCGTGGTCGGACGGCAGCATCGGGTTGTACGAACCCACGCGCTCGATGAAGCGGCCATCACGCGGGGAGCGGCTGTCAGCCACGACAATGTGGTAGTAGGGGCGCTTCTTCGCACCAGCGCGGGCGAGACGGATCTTGAGGCTCATTTAAGATTTCTCCAGACAGTAGAAAGACAAAAAGAAAAAACGGGAACGACGCTCAGGCTCAGCCGAAAGGTGGCCGCCCGCCGCCGCCCGGGGGGCGACCCCCGTTTGGCATGAGTGCGGACAGACCCTGACGCATCAGTCCCTTCACGCCCAACTTGCTGAACCGCTTCATCATGGAGGCCATGGCGTCATACTGCTTGAGCAGACGGTTGATCTCCTGCACGGTCGTACCGGACCCGCTGGCGATGCGCTTCTTGCGCGAGGCCTTGATAATGGAGGGCGTGCGCCGCTCCTTGCGGGTCATGGATGAGATGATGGCCTGATGGCGCTTGAGCACGGAGGTATCAAGCTCCTTGTCGCCCAGCGCGTCCTTCAGCTTGCCCATGCCCGGCAGCATGCCCAGAATGCCGGAAATGGACCCCATCTTGTTGATCTGGCGGATCTGGGCGGCGTAGTCATCCAGATCGAACTTGCCCTGCATCATCTTGAGGGCGAGCTTCTCGCTCTCCTCATGATCAAGGGTATCGGCGGCCTTTTCCACCAGGCCCGCGATGTCGCCAAGGCCGAGGATACGGCCGGCAACACGCTCGGGGTGGAATTCCTCCAGGGCGTCGAGCTTCTCGCCCGAGCCGGTCAGCTTGATCGGCGCGCCCGTGATCGCGCGCATGGACAGGGCGGCACCGCCACGGGCATCGCCATCCATGCGGGTCATGACCACGCCGGTCACCCCCACGGCCTCGTTGAACGCCTTGGCGGTGTTGACCGCGTCCTGCCCGGTCATGGCATCGACGACGAGCAGCGTCTCCGCCGGATCGGTCGCGGCACGGATGGCGCGGACCTCGTCCATCAGCGCTTCATCGATGGACAGGCGGCCAGCGGTATCGAGGATGACGATGTCATACCCCTCGCGGCGGCCCGTATCCATGGCGCGCTCGGCAATCTGCACCGGCGTCTGGCCCGCGATGATGGGCAGCGAGGTCACACCCGCGCGCTCGGCCAGCTGGGCGAGCTGCAACTGGGCAGCGGGGCGCTGGGTATCGAGGCTCGCGAGCAGCACCTTCTTGCGCTCGCGCTGGGCGAGGCGGCGGGCGATCTTGCCCGATGTGGTGGTCTTGCCCGAGCCCTGCAGGCCGACCATCAGGATCGGCACCGGCGGGGCGGCATTGAGGTTGAGGGGAACCGCACCGGCGCCGCCAAGGGCATCGATCAGCGCATCGTTGACGATCTTGGCAACGGCCTGGCCGGGCGAGATGCTGTCGAGCACCTCATGGCCTACGGCACGTTCACGCACCTTGTTGACGAAATCCTTGACGACAGGCAGCGCCACGTCGGCATCCAGCATGGCCAGACGCACTTCGCGCATTGCTTCCGTAACATCTGCTTCCGACAGGGCCCCGCGCTTGGCAAGACCATCGAACACACCGGAAAGCTTGCCTGACAGCGTCTCGAACAACGTATTTCCCCAAAAGAAGACGCGCCACTGCGCGAACCCTCGCGAAGTGACGTGCCTGATTAGTCGGGCCGATGTATCGCGCCCTGCCCCTGCCTGTCAAGCATTGCCGGGAATCCGCAATAAAAAACGGCTGCCGGGCACGGAGCCGGGCAGCCGCTTCTTTCAGGCCTCACCTGCGCGGGGCAGGCAGGGCGGTCTTATTTCTTCGCATCTTCCGGCGGCTGCGGGGGCGCGGTCAGCGCACGCAGCTGCTCGTGCAGGCTGTCGACCTTGTCCTGCGTCGTGCGGATCTGGTTCAGCTGGTCGGCTGTCAGGATGTCGTGGATGCGGATGGCCGTCTGCAGGCGGGCGGCTTCATGGCGCTGGTGAATGGCCGTGATCTGCTGCTGCAGGCCAACGATCTGGGATTCATCAACCTTGCCCGGCGCCACCAGCAGGTTCTGGATCTGCTTGTGCAGCCCATGCTCCTGCTCCATGTCGGCGCGGAAATCGGGGTGGCTGTCCTTCAGGATCGCCTGCAGCTTCTTGTGCTGGGCCGAGGTCAGCTGCACGTTGCCAAGGAACGGCATGCCGTAGCCACCGCCACCCGGGCCGCCCATCGGGCCAGCCATCATGCCGCAGCCACCACCCGGCGGCGGCGGCGGGCCATGGTGATGCTTTGCAAAAGCCTGACCGGAAAGGCCGGTTGCCATACCGCCGACGATCGTGGCAGCGAGAATCAGTTTCTTCATCATGGGAACCAAGTCTACTCCTGTTATAACCTGCTTCATACCCTGCATGCAGCCTGCGGCTGACACAAGGCCTGTAAACGCAACGCTACATCACCCCGCCCGGTTCAATAGGGACAAACTTGCTACAAAATGTAAGGTCCGGGCGCGGCTAGCCAAAGCGCCCGGTAATGTAATCCTGCGTGCGCTTTTCACGGGGCGTGGTGAACATGCGGTCGGCGCTATCTACCTCCACCACCTCGCCCATGTAGAAGAACGCCACCTGGTCGGCGCAGCGCGCGGCCTGCTGCAAATTGTGGGTGACGATGGCGATGGTGAAATCGGCCTTCAGCTCATCGAGCAGTTCCTCGATGCGCGCGGTCGAGACCGGGTCGAGCGCACTGGTCGGCTCATCGAGCAGCACCACTTCGGGGCGGGTGGCGATGGTGCGCGCAATGCACAGACGCTGCTGCTGCCCACCCGAAAGGGCCGCCGCCGAATCGCGCAGCCGGTCGCGCACCTCGGGCCACAGGGCCACGCGCCTGAGCACGTCTTCCACCCGCGCCTCCATCGCCGCGCGGTCGAGCCGCTCATGCAGGCGCACGCCAAAGGCGATGTTGTCATAGATCGACATGGGGAATGGCGTGGGCTTCTGGAACACCATGCCCACGCGCGAGCGCAGCACGTTGAGGTTCACCTTCGGGCCGATGATGTTGCAGCCATCAAAGATCACCTCGCCCGTGGCGCGCTGGCCGGGATAGAGGTCGTACATGCGGTTGAGCACGCGCAGCAGCGTGGACTTGCCGCAGCCTGAAGGCCCGATCATGCCCGTCACCTGCCCTTGCGGGAAGTCGATGGAGATATTCTTGAGCGCATGGTGCGCGCCGTAATAGAAATCGAGGTTCCGCACCGAGATCGCTGCGGGCGCGGCATCATTCTGCGCGACTGTCATGTTCATTTCCTGTTACGTCCCAGCCCCAGCCGCACGGTTATGTTGATCATCAGGATGGCCGCCGTAATCAGCAGCGCGCCGGTCCAGGCCAGCGCGGTCCAGTCCGCATAGGCCGCACCCGCATACTGGTAGATGGTGACCGGCAGGCTGGCCATGGGTTTGCCGGGGGCTATCGACCAGTTCATGTTGCCCAGCGAGGTGAACAGCAGCGGCGCCGTCTCGCCTGATACGCGGGCCAGCGCCAGCAGGATGCCCGTCGCCACCCCCTCGCGCGCGGCGCGCAGGCACACGAACAGGATCATCCGCCACCGTGGCGCGCCCAGCGCAATCGCCGCCTCGCGCATGGCCAGCGGCACCAGGCGCAGCATGTCCTCGGTGGTGCGCACCACCACCGGCACCACCAGCATGGACAGCGCCAGCGCCCCCGCAAGCCCCGAGAAATGCCCGCTCGGCACCACCACGATCATGTAGATGAACAGCCCCACCAGAATGGACGGGGCCGAAAGCAGCAGGTCGGAGACAAAGCGGACGAAATTGATCAGCTTCCCGTCAGTGGCCGTAAACTCGGCAAGGTAGATGCCCACCAACAGCCCTACGGGCGCTCCGATCAGCACGGCCAGCCCGGTCTGGATCAAGCTGCCCACGATGGCGTTGGCCAGCCCCCCCGCCTGCCCCGGCGGCAGGGTCACATGCACGAACGTGACCCAGCGCAGGCCACCCACCCCGTTGCGCACCAGCACGAACAGGATGGAAAACAGCATGAGCAGCACCAGCACGGTCGCCGCCCAGCACAGGGCGGTGGCCACGCGGTCCACCATGCGGCGGCGGATGTCGGACACGCTGTTGCCCTGCCAGCGCGCGCCGGCGCAGGGGGCTGCCTGTGCGGCTGGGGTGGTCGGATGGGTGGTCATGTCAGCGGCCCGCCGCTTTGGTGCGCAGGAGCAGCCGCGAACAGACCAGCGTGCCCAGGGAGATCAGCATGAGCAGGAACCCTGCCGCCATGAGGGAAGAAAATTTGAGGCTGCCCACCGCACTTTCGGGAAATTCGAGGGCGATGAGCGAGGCGATCGTGTTGCCCGGCGAGAACAGCGACCAGCCGATATGGTTGGCGTTGCCGATCACGAAGGTGATGGCCATCGTCTCGCCCAGTGCGCGACCCAGCCCCAGCATCACGCCCCCCACCACCGAGGAGCGCGACCATGGCAGGATGATGCGGCGCACCACCTCCCACCGCGTCATGCCCAGCCCGTAGGCGCTTTCCTTCAGCACGGCGGGGATGGACAGGAACACATCGCGCATCACCGCGCAGATGAAAGGCGTGATCATGACCGCGAGGATCATGCCGCCGGTCAGGAAGCCGGTGCCGTAGGGCGCGCCACGGAACAGCGTGCCGATGCCTGGCACCCGGCCCAGCGTGTGGCTGGCCAGCGGCTCGACATAATGCGCCATGAACGGCACCAGCACCGCAAAGCCCCACATGCCGAAGATGATGGACGGCACGGCGGCCAGAAGCTGGATGAGCGTGCCGATCACGCCTGCGATCCGCGCCGAGGCGATCTCGGTCAGCCACACGGCAATGCCGAAGGCCAGCGGCACGGCGAGAAGAATGGCCAGCAGCGCGGTGATGACCGTGCCGAACATCGGGGCCGCCGCGCCAAAATGCTGGGTGACGGGATTCCACGCCTTGTCAAACACGAAGCCCGGCCCGAATCTGGCAAACGCGCCGCGCGCCCCCCAGGCCATGACGGCGACCATGCCGCCCAGCCCCAGCAGGATCAGGGCTGCGCTACAGCGGACAATGGCGGCGAATACGGCATCCCCGTTTCCCTTTGCCGCCCCGGTCAGGGCCGAAGGGGATGTTGCAGACCGCTCCATACAGAAGACCTCCGTGCCGCCACACGCATCAAAGTTCTCAACATTCGCGCCCGCAGGCACACCGGAATGCCGGGACCAATACTGGACCGGATGGCGGTTCTGCAACCGTCATGATCGCCCAAGGGCAAAGTTTGCATCATATCGTTGTATTTTTGTGCAATTCCGGCGGCATGTGCCCCGCGTCACTGCACCGCGGCCAGCAGCAGGTCGCGCAGCACGCCACGCGCCGCATCAACCGACATGCGCTCGAGCACGAGGGCATTGGGCAGGTCGCCCGAAGGCCCGAGCGGCTCGATCACGGTCATGCCCCGGGTGAACGTGCCGCAGCATTCCACCTCCACATGTGCCAGATGCCCGCTGAACAGGGTGGGCGCCACCAGTGCCAGCAGGGGGGCAGCGGGCGCCAGCGCAAGGTCGGCCCCGTTGCCACCGCCGCGGCCCATGCGGGCGGCCACCAGATCGGCATGCACCCGGCCCGCGACCGAGGCCGGGTTGCGGCCCATCGGGGCGAGCTGTTCCATCCACACCGCATCGGCCACGAAGCGGGACGTGCAGTCGAGCGGCACGAGCGTGACCGGCACGTCCATCCCCAACACGACGGACGCGGCCTCGGTGTCGGCTGCGATATTGCGCTCGGCCACCGTCGTCATATTGCCCGGCACATGAAAGGCGCCGCCCGCAATGACCACGCCATGCAGGTGCCCCGCCAGATCGGGGGCCTGCACCATGGCAAGGGCCAGCGTGCTCAGCGGGCCGCTACAGCACACGCTCACGCTATCGGGCGGGCAGGCGCGTATGGCCTGCACCAGCGCGGCCGCCCCCAACCCGTCATGCCCCGCAGGCAGGCTGCGCCCCGCGCCATAGGGAGGCACCATCGGGCCGGGCGCGCCTGCGTAGACGCCCACATCCGCCAGGCCATACTGGTCGAGCATGTCGCGCGCATGGGCCATGGCAACCCCGACCTCCGTGGCCTCACCGCTGAACAGCACGCCCGCCAGCCGCACATGCGTGGGCAACTGGAGGGCGGCCAGCAGGGTTGCCGCTGCCTGCGCGCCGGGTGTCAGATCAAGAATGATGGGGCGTGTCATGGGCATCCTGTCCTGCATGGGTTGCGCGGTGTGTTGGTGGTGGCCTGTTACAACAGTTCCGTCAACCACGGCGCAAACATGAGAAAGTTTTTGGTGAAGCTTTGTGCAAAAAACTTCAGGGAACGCCGCCTTTTTAAAACAAGGGCGGCAGAAAAAAACTTTTATCCTTTTTAAAACAATACTTTAATTAATATCCGCATGGGCTGGCCGCCAGTACAGCGCCCGCGCCAGAAGCCTGTCCACCCCCCACCACAGCAGCACGGTCATGGCGGCCAGCACGGCAAGGGCTGCAAACATGAGGTCGGTCTGGAAGCGGGTATTCGCCGTCTGCATGAGAAAGCCAAGGCCGGAGGATGCCCCCACCCACTCCCCCACCACCGCCCCGATGGGGGCAATGGCCGTGGCCATGCGCACGCCGGTGGCAAAGGCGGGCATGGCGGCGGGCAGGCGTATATGCACCAGCACGCGCCAGCGCGTGGCCCCCATGGTGCGGGCCAGGTCCATCCACCCCGCCTCGGTCTGGCGCAGACCATCGCCAAGTGCTGATGTAACGGGAAAGAAGATGACCAGCACCGCCATCACCACCTTGGACGCCATGCCGAATCCGAACCACAGCACCAGCAGCGGCGCGAGTGCGAAAACCGGCACCGCCTGGCTGAGCAGCACCATCGGCATGACCCAACGCCGCAGGGGCGCCCACAGCGCCATGGCGATGGCAAGCGCACTGCCCGCCCCGATGCCGATGCCAAGGCCAAGCAGGGTTTCCTCCAGCGTGGTCAGGGCCGCAGGTTCAAGCTGGGCGCGGCCCGACCACAGGGCGCGCGCCACGGCATCCGGCGCAGGCAGCATGTAGGGCGGCACATGCCCCCACCGCGCCAGCGCCCCCCACAGGGCCACCAGCCCGGCACAGGTCAGCACCGGGCGCAGCACCGCCATGGCGCGATGGGAAGCGGGCCGGGTCATCGCCCCCGCCACCAGCATGACCGCGTGGGCGGCACCGACGCACCAGATACCGGGCACCGCGCTTTCATGACATGGAGAGAGCTGAAGCCTGTCATGGCCCTCGCCGCCAATACGACTGCGCACGCCGTCTCTACCGAAGGGAAAATGCGGCCTCTCATTGCGCCCCCCACCGCAGCCGGTGTGGCTGCGCACGGGCCACCGTCAGGGCACAGGAACGGATGGGGGGTGTCATTGCATCATCCGCCGCAGCAGGCCCGCCTGCGCGCGCAACACCGCCGGGGCATCGACCGGGCGCGGCACGGCGCCCTCGGGCACGTCCATGCGGGTAAGGGTGGCGGGGTTGCCTGCCATGAGCAGCATGGTATCAGCCAGGCGGCAGGCCTCGAGCGGGTCATGGGTAATCAGCACCACGGTGCGCTGGGCCAGCATGCGCCCGGCCAGATCCTGCATGCGCGCGCGCGTGACGCTGTCGAGCGCGGAAAAGGGTTCATCCATCAGCACCACGGGGCGATCTTCATACAGCACCCGCGCAAGGGCCGCGCGCTGGCGCATGCCGCCAGACAGGGCGGCAGGCAGCATGCCCGCCTGATCGGCCAGCCCCACGCAGCCCAGCAGGTGACGCGCGCGGGCGCGGTCAGGCCGCCCGCCACGCAGGCGCGCGCCCAGTGTCACGTTATCAATCACGCTGGCCCAGGGCAGCAGCAGGTCCTGCTGGCCCATCCACGCCACCCTGCCCGCAAGGGGCAGGCCATCATCAGCGACAATATGCCCGTAATCCGGCACGGCCAGCCCGCCAATCATGCGCAGCAGCGAGGTCTTGCCCACCCCGCTTGCGCCGAGCAGCACGGTCATGTGCCCGGCGGCCAGAAGCAGGTCCAGCCCGCGAAACAGCGGGGCGCTACCAAAGTCCAGCCCGACGCCTTCAAGCCGGATGCCGGGGGGCGGCGTCATTTTTTACGTTTGGGGTAGGCGATGCCCAGCGCATCACGCGCGGCGGTGGCCATCTGGTCCACGCGCTCGTTATTTACATCGCCCGAATGCCCGCGCACCCATTTCCACTCGATCTCGTGCCTTGCGCTGATATCGAGCAGCCGCCGCCACAGGTCCATGTTGGCCACAGGGTCGCCCGCCGCATTGCGCCACTTGCGCCGCACCCAGCCGGTGCTCCAGCGCGTGATGCCGTTGCGCACGTATTCGCTGTCGGTATGCAGCACCACGCGGCAGGGGCGCTTGAGGGCCTCGAGCGCCTCGGCGGCGGCAGTGAGTTCCATGCGGTTGTTGGTGGTCTCCGCCTCCCCGCCAGAAAGCTCGCGCTCCTGCCCGCGAAAGCACAGAAGCGCCCCCCAGCCACCGGGGCCGGGATTGGGCTTGCAGCCGCCATCGGTCCAGATTTCCACCAGATCGGTCGTGGGCTGCGCCACGCCGGCCGGAGATGTGTCTTCGCTCATGCGGGGAATTCCTGACCCAGATGGGCGGCAAAGAATTCCATGCGCGCCAGATAATCAAGCGGGTTCTTGCGCGTGACCAGCGCATCGGGCGGGGTGTTGATCCAGTCATACAGCCGGGTGAGCGTAAAGCGGATGGCCGCCCCCGTGGCCAGCGTGGTCAGGGCCGCGTCTTCCGCTTCTTCCAGCGGGCGCACGTGGCGGTAGGCCGCGATCATGGCCGCCGCCCGCGCGGGCATGAAGCGATGGTCGGCATCGAAACACCAGGCATTGATGGTAATGGCCAAGTCATAGGCATACCAGTCGGTGCAGGCGAAATAGAAATCGATGATGCCCGAGAGCGCCCCGTCACGGAAAAACACGTTATCGGGGAACAGGTCGGCATGGATCTGCCCACGCGGCAGGGTGGGGTTGTTGCCCACCCCCGGCCATGCGGGCAGCACGCGGGCCAGCACCGCCCCGATATCGCGCACGAGACCCGCGCGCAGTTCATCACCGCGCGCACGGCAGGCATCCAGCAGCCCGGTCCAGGCCTGCGGCCCCATGGAGTTGGGGCGCTCGGCAACAAACCCCTCGCCCAGCAGGTGCAGCCGCGCCATGGCGGTGCCCACCTGCGCGCACATATCGACATCCACCGCCACGGCACCCTTGCCGGGCAGGAAGGTGGTGATGGCGGCAGGCCTGCCGCACAGTTCACGCAGCGTGCGGCCGTGGCGGTCGGCTACCGGCAGCGGGCAGGACAGCCCGCGCGCGGCCAGATACTGCATCAGCCCGAGGAACCATGGCAGTTCCCCGGGGTTCACCCGGCGCTCATAGAGCGTCAGGATAAAGGTGGCCTCGGTGGTCTTCAGCAGGAAATTGCTGTTCTCCACCCCTTCCGCAATGCCGTGGCAGGCGACGGGCCTGCCGATGTCATAGCCTTCGAGAAACGCAGCCAGCGCATCGTCCGGCACTTCGGTATAGACTGCCATGTGACGGTACGGATCAGCCCAGCGGCGCCGGCAGGCGGAAGGCCACGTTTTCTTCCTTCACGGTAATTTCCTCGATCTCGAGCGTGAAGCGCTTGGCAAGGGCGGCCACCATTTCCTGCACCAGCGATTCCGGGGCGGAGGCGCCAGCCGTGATGCCCAGCGTGGACACGCCATCGAGCGCCGACCAGTCCAGCGCGTTCAGGCGCGGCACCAGCAGGGCGCGCGGCGCGCCCGAGCGCTCGGCCACCTCGCGCAGGCGCTGCGAGTTCGACGAGTTGGGCGAGCCGATCACGATCACCAGGTCACAGCCCGGCGCGATGGCCTTGACCGCTTCCTGCCGGTTGGTGGTGGCGTAGCAGATATCCTCGCGGCGCGGGCCTTCGATCAGCGGAAAGCGGTCGCGCAGGATGTCCACGATCTCCGCCGTGTCATCAACCGAGAGCGTGGTCTGGGTGATGAAGGCAAGCCGCGAGGGGTCGGCCGGCTGGACGGTGCGGGCTTCCTCGGCATCGTTGATCAGCGTGACGGCCCCCACGGGCAGCTGGCCCATGGTGCCCACCACTTCGGGGTGGCCGGCATGGCCGATCATCAGGATATGGCGGCTTTCCGGGCCACCATCGGCGAAGTGGCGCTCGGCCTCGCGGTGCACTTTCGAGACCAGCGGGCAGGTGGCATCCAGGTAAAGCAGGTTGCGGCGCATGGCCTCGGCCGGCACGGTCTTGGGCACGCCATGGGCCGAGAACACGACCTGGCCATCGGCGGGGACTTCATCGAGTTCCTCGACAAAGATCGCGCCCTGCGCCTCGAGCGCCTCGACCACGGTGCGGTTATGCACGATCTCGTGGCGGACATAGACCGGCGCGCCATAACGGCGGATTGCTTCCTCCACCACGCGGATGGCACGATCGACACCGGCGCAGAAGCCGCGGGGGCCTGCGAGCAGCACCTTGAGCACGCGGGGCGGGGCATCGGCGGCGGTATTATCGGGCGTATGAATCATCTGGTCGGGCATGGTGTTCCCCAAACATCCGGCGGGCGGTATAGGATACGGGCCGCGATCTGCTACAGTTGCGGCGCCGGCATCCCGAGCGATGGACCCGGCCCTACGCAAACCACGGCAATGGCGCAAGCCATTTTCCCGTTCATCCTAACGTATTCTGCCATGCCTGTCCTCCCCCCACGTCCTGCCGCCTGCACATCCCGCCCCGTGCCATGCCCGTGCCGTGGGGCTACATCCACACCTGACCTAGCCGGAACACCCGCATGATCCCTGCCCCTGTGTCGCCGCGCCTGTGGCGCAATGCCCTGAAAATCTGCACGGTCGCGGGCCTGTCCCTGCTGGGCGCGTGCGAGGGCGAATCCGATTCGATCGATTTCGCCCCGGCCTGCCCGGTGGTGGAAATTCCGGGCGAGGCGGCGGATTACTACCAGTACACCGGCAATGACCATGACATTACCCACCTCGTGGCGCGCGCCGGCCTGACACGCGTGGTCGGCTCGTGCGAGGAAGGCCAGCACCGCACGGTCATGACCAACATGCAGATCGGCCTGCATGTCGAGCGCGGCCCGGCCTCGGGGGTCAATTTCGTCAACATCCCGTATTTCGTGGCCGTTGTGTTCAATGGCGAGATCAAGAGCAAAAAGGAATTCGTGGCCCATGTCTCGTTTGATGACGGGCGCATGCAGGACCTGACCCACACCCGCAACATTCCCATCACGCTGCCGGTGTCGCGCCATATCCACAGCGACCAGTACCATATCGAGATAGGCTTCCAGCTCACCAAGGCGCAGCTTGACTTCAACCGCGCCCATCTTGTCATGCCCACCTTCCACAAGATGTAAGGCCGCCCCCATGCCCGACCGCGCAGCAGATACGAGGGAACTGACCTGGCGCGGCGTGGTGATCGGCGCGCTGATCACGGTCGTCTTCACCGCGTCCAATGTCTATCTGGGCCTGCGGGTGGGGCTGACGGTGGCGACCTCCATCCCCGCCGCCGTCATTTCCATGGCGGTGCTGCGCGCGCTGGGCGGCGGCACGATCCTCGAGAACAACCTCGTCCAGACCCAGGCTTCGGCGGCGGGCACGCTGTCATGCGTGTTCGCCAGCCTGCCCGCGCTGGTCATGGCCGGGTTCTGGCAGCGCTTCCCCTTCCTCCAGACAGCCCTGCTCACGGCGGCGGGCGGCATGACGGGCGTGCTGTTCACCATCCCGCTGCGCCGGGTCATGCTGGCCGACCCCACCCTGCCTTTCCCCGAAGGGGTGGCGGCGGCCGAGATCCTGCGCGCGGGCCACCATGGCGAAAGCCCCGGCGGGCTGCGCGCGCTGGTGCAGGGCGGCCTCCTTGCGGGCTGCCTCACCTTCGCCACGGCGGGGCTGCGGCTGCTGGGCGATGGGATGACGGCCTCGCTTGCCTATGGGCTTTCGGCCTTCCGGTTCTCGATCGGCTTTTCACCCGCGCTGCTCGGCGCGGGGTATCTCGTGGGGCTGGAAGGCGGACTGGCCATGCTGCTCGGCGCGCTGCTGACATGGGAGGTCGCCATTCCCGTCATGGCGCACCTACTGCCGCACCCGCCGGGACTGGGTGCGGGTGATTTCGCAACCAGGATCTGGAAGGACAAGGCGCGTTTCATCGGCGTAGGGCTGATTGGCGTCGCCGCCATCTGGACCGTGCTGCGCATGGGCCGCCCGCTGCTGGGCAGCATGCGCACGCTGCTGGCGCGCCAGCCCGCCACGGCGGCCCGGCCCGAGCGCACCGATACCGACCTCCCGCCACGGGCCATGCTGGCCGTGGCCGGGCTGGTGACCGTGACGATTGGCGGCATGTTCATGGCCTTTTCCGCATCCGTCGGGCCTGTATCGGCGCTGGTGGCGGCGCTGGCGGGGCTTGCGTGCTGCCTGGGGCTGGGGCTGTTCGTGGCGGCGGCATGCGGCTACATGGCGGGGCTGGTGGGGTCATCCTCCTCGCCGCTGTCGGGCGTTATCATCCTTGCGGCGATGTGCCTGGCCTGCGTGTTCGTGGCGCTACGCGCGGTGGGGCTGTTCGCAGGGGCGCAGGGGCAGCATTTCGCCATCGGGTTCTGCCTGTATGCGCTGACCGCCATCACCGCCTCCGCCGCCATTGCCAATGACAACCTGCAGGACCTGAAAACCGGCCGCATGGTGAATGCCACGCCGTGGCGACAGGAAATCGCGCTGCTGATCGGCTGCGTGACCGGGGGCATGGTCATTCCGCCCGTGCTCAACGTGCTGTACCAGACCTACGGCTTCGTGGGTGCCATGCCGCATGCGGGCATGGACCCCGCGCAGGCGCTGGCTGCCCCGCAGCCAGCACTCCTGCTCATGATCACATCGGGCATTTTCCTGCATCAGCTTGACTGGAGCATGCTGGGGCTGGGGGTGGCCACAGGCTGCGGGCTGATTGCGCTCGATGGCACCCTGCGCCGCAGCGGGCGCGGCGCGTTGCCGCCACTGGCCGTGGGCATTGGCATCTACCTGCCCATGAGCATTTCCATGACGCTGGCCGTGGGCGCCCTGCTTGGCCATGTCATGACCCGGCTGACCAAAGGGGCGGGCCGCCATCAGGGCACCATGGTCGCCTCGGGGCTGATCGTGGGCGAGAGCCTGACCGGGGTGGTGCTGGCCTGCCTGTCGGCTGCAAGCGGGCGTGACGCGCCGCTTTCGCTGCGCCCCGCGGGCATGGGCGGCACGCTGCCCGAACTGGCAGGGCTTGCGGCCTTCTGCGCCCTGTGCCTGTGGTTTGGTCGCGCGCAACGGCGTGGTGCGGGCCAATAACCCGCTGGGGGCATGGACGCAGGCCCGCTTTCCATGGCACCCTGCCTGCATGTCCCGCCCTTTTGACAGCCTCGCCTTTCCCCGCCCCGCGCGTGATGCGCTGGCCCTGCGCTTCGGCCAGGTCTCGACCCTGCTCGATCAGGGTCGCGTGGCCGAAGCCGCAGGCCTGTTCGATACGATCCGCCGCGATTATGAAAGCTGGTCCGCCCTGGTCGACCTGCGCTTCGCACAGGACACCACCAGCCCGGCCGCCAAGGCCGACCGTGATTACGCCGATGGGCTGGGCCCGTATGTCACCGCGCATGAAGTCACCCTCAAGCGCAGGCTGCTCGAATACCCCGACCCCACGGCGGTGGCCCAGGTGGTAACGCCCCACACGCTGGAACTGTGGCGCACCGACATCACCACCTTCGACCCCCGCATTGCCGATGCGCTGGAGGAGGAAGCTCGCCTGAGCGGTGAATACACCGCCCTGCTGGCCAGCGCGCGGGTGGAGATTGGCGGCCAGCAGGTCAACCTGTCCGGCCTCGCCCCCTATGCCGAGAGCACCGACCGGTCCGTGCGCCAGCAGGCCGAACAGGTGCGCTGGGCGTTCTTTGCCAAAAACGCGACCCGGCTCGATACCCTGTTTGATGACATGGTGCACCTGCGCGATGGCATGGCGCGCACGCTGGGTTATGACAGCTACATTCCGCTGGCCTACCGCCGCATGCGCCGCGTGGATTACGGGCCTGCCGATGTTGCCCGCTTTCGCGAGGACGTGCGCACCCATGTCGTGCCGCTGGTGCATGACATCGTGCGCAAACGCGCCACCACCATGGGGTGGGAGGTGCTATATTCATGGGATGAACCGCTGGTCGACCCGCTGGGCAACCCCCGCCCGGCAGGCGGGCATGACGTGCTCATGGCGCGCGCGCAGGCCATGTTCGACCGCATGGGCGGCGATCTCGGCCCCTTCTTTGCCCAGATGCGCGAGAACGGCTATCTCGACCTCATCAACCGGCCCGGCAAGGCGGGGGGCGGGTTCTGCACGTCCTTCCCCACGGTGGGCATGCCGTTCATCTTCGCCAACTTCAATGGCACGCAGCACGACATCAACGTGTTCACGCACGAGATGGGCCATGCCTACCAGAACTGGAAAAGCCGCAAGCTGCCCGCCATCGACCTGCTGTGGCCAACCATGGACGCCGCCGAGATCAACTCGATGGCGCTGGAATTCCTCACCTGGCCGCATATCGACCTGATGGTCGAGCCCGGTCAGGGCGAGCGCTACCGGCGCATGCACCTCATCTCGTCGCTCGCCTTCCTGCCGTACGGCGTGTGTGTCGATCACTTCCAGCACGAGGTCTATGCCCGCCCCGACATGACCCCCGCCGAGCGCCATGCCGTGTGGCGCGCGCTCGAGCAGCGCTACCTGCCCTGGCGCGACTATGGCGGCCTGCCCCACCCCACCATGGGGGGGCGGTGGCAGGCACAGGGGCATATCTACCGCTCGCCGTTCTATTACATCGATTACGCGCTGGCCCTGTGCTGCGCCATGCAGTTCTGGATCCGCAGCCGCGACGACATGCCGGGCGCACTGAAGGCCTATGTGGACCTGTGCGCGCAGGGTGGGGCGCAACCCTTCACCCGGCTCGTGCGTTCTGCCGGGCTTCAGTCTCCCTTCCAGCCCGGCACGCTGGCCGATGTGGTGCGCACCGCCCGCGCCCTGCTGGATGACTGAAAACGGAAGGCCGTTTTTTGGGTGCGTCCTGAAGCTTTAAAAAAAAGCTTCACCAAAAACTTTTGTCTCTTATCCATATTTCGGGGAATGCATGCCCACCACCACGCCTACGGTTACCCGCACGCTGTACAAGACGCTGGCCGTGCTCGGGCTGACAGTGCTGTTCATGCTCAGCCTGCGCCTGAGCACCACCGTGGCCGGCCTGGTCGACCGCATTGCGGGCACCGACCTGTGGCTGTCCGTCTACCGCCTTGCCGGGGCCACGGATGAGACCGAGCAGGAACGGCTGATCGTGATGGCGGTGGCCCTTGTGTGCTGCGTGCTTGCCATCGGCGTGGTCGAGATTGCCGACCGGCTGCTCATGCGCCGCGCTGCCAGAAAAAGGTGAGTTCATGCTTGTTGTGCCACAGGTGCAGCACGCACCCGCCGGGAATGGCAGCGAAGGCCTCCGCCGTGTCGTGGTCGGTCTCGCCCTGGAATTTGATGGTCATGACAATCCGCGCAGCCCGGCCTGAAGCAATCCACCGCTGCGCCAGCGCAAGCAGGCGGGCGGGATAGGCGATGATGTCGGAGAACAGCCAGTCCACGGGTTCGCAGGTGGCGGGGTCCAGGCCGAAGGCGCTTTCATAGCGGCATGTCACGTTGGGCAGGGCGGCAATACTCTCGGCCAGCGGCGCGCGGTCAATGGCCGTGACCTGCGCGCCCTGGCTGGCCGCAACCCATGTCCACCCGCCGGGACAGGCGCCAAGGTCGATGCAGGTCTCGCCCGCCACGGGCCACCGGCCAAGGCGGAACAGGGCCTCCCACAACTTGAGATAGGCGCGTGAAGGCGGGTCGGTACGGTTCTCGACAAAAGCCACCTCGCCATTGATGAACGGCGCGGACTTGGTGGGCGAGAGCAGCAACTGATCTGGCGCCAGCAGCGTCCAGCCGCCCAGATGGGCATCAGGCGGCATGGCGGGAAAGCTGACCGGCTTCGGCCGCACCGGCGGCAGGGCATCGGTAATCAGGGCGCTGCGGCGGTGGAGCGTGGGCGCATAACCTGCCCAGTTGCGTTGCAGGCCGCGCATGATCCGCGCCGCCCCCTTGATGGAGGGCACCGCATGCAGTTGCGGCGCATCCCATACGTCAATCGCCCACAGGCTGGCCACGGGCAGTGCTGCTGACAGCGCCAGCCGCCCATGCCAGCACAGTGCTCCCGCCCCCTTGCGCGTCAGTTCCTGTTCCAGAACCTCTTCAAATCCGGGGGCGGCCAGATAGGCGCTGCGCACGGGCCAGGCGGGCTGCGTATATGTTTCGGGCTGGACGGTCATGCGCGCATGACCCCCACCGCCAGCAAAAGCCATGCCCCCATGAGGATGCTGCCCCCCGTGGGCGCCACCGGACCGGGATGAACGCCCCAGAACGCCGTCAGCGCCACGCCTGCGCTGAAAAGGACCGTGCCCACCGCCATGAGGCAGCCGGACAGGGAAATGAGCGCGCGGCACCCCTGCTGGATCAACAGCACCGCAATGCCGATCATGGCCAGCGCATGCCACATCTGCATCTGTATGGCCTGCCGGGCCATGTCACGCCCGCCCTCGGCAAAGAAACGATCGGGCAGATGGGCGGTGAGTGCTCCGCCCATCACGGCGGAAAACGCGGCCAGCGCCGCAAAACACAACAGGAACCGGACAACAGTAGGCATTCAGCATATCCGCAAACAGGGTGACGACCCGCACACGACGCGGGCAGGCACACCCTACTCCCGCCGTGGGCGCATCGTATAGGCCAGCCCGGCATGAAGGGCGGCCACCACCCGGCAGACCGGATCAGGACGGTAGGAAAGTTTTCCTCTGGCCTGTCCTGTCGCCTTCATCTGCCGCAAGGGGCTGGTATTGTGGCCTGCTGGCTTTGTATGGCGGCCCAAAACTGATAAACTATGAAGACGTTCAGTAAAGCCGCCTGAATTTTACACGTTGGGAAGATGAAAGCATGAAAAATTACGCCGTCTGGTTTCTTTGCGCGTCTGTCAGCCTTCTTCCCGCAGCAGGCCTTGCGGCCCGTCCTGCCACGCCACCCGCAGCCCCCCCTGCAGCAGCGCCCGCGCCGAGCCTGCCGCCGCTTACGGAATCCGATTCCACCTTTGCTGAAAACGTGTCGGCCCTGAATGCATTCGAGATCACCATCTCCAAAATGGCCACGACGGAGGCCAAGCGGCGGAAGGTGCAGGAATTCGCCGCGCGCTCGGTCAAGCTGCACACCGCCAACGAGACAGCCCTCTCCACCCTCACCCTCAAGCACGGGCTGACCCTGCACAAGGAAATGAGCCCGGACGAGGATGAAGTCGCAGCCCAGCTCAAGACCGAAACCGGCGCCAAATTCGAGCGTGATTACCTCGACCTGCAGGCGCAGGCCGCAAGCGATGCGCTGGCCATGTTCCAGAACGAGGCGGAATCCGCTGCCGACCCCGAGCTCAAGACCTATGCCTCCACCACGGCAGACACATTGCAGACCCTGCTCAACGATTCCCTGAAGCTGGGCGCGGCCAAGCCTTCACGCTAAAAAGCGCCGCCGCATTACTGATAAAAATTTCTGTATACTTCTTTTTTCAAACAGATGGCGTTTTTTGAAGCTTTTAAAAAAAGCTTCACCAAAAACTTTTGATTTACAGAATATATATTTCTTGGGTTTTATTTATATATAACGGTTTGACCTGAAGATATTTTTATTACTTTCCTCATGACAAACGGATCAATCCATGAGCATTCGCATCGACCGGGTCGTGACCCGTGGCGGCGACACCGGACAGACCGCGCTGGGCAATGGCACGCGCGTGGCCAAGGACTCGGTGCGCATCGAGGCCCTTGGCGCCCTTGATGAAGCCAATGCCGTAATCGGGCTGCTGCGCGCGAGCCTGCCCGCAGGCCGGAACGCCCGTTTCGTTGCCTGGCTGCAGGGGCTTGTGTTCGATATTGGCGGCGCGGTGTGCATGCCCGGCAGCCCGCCCCGTCCGCTCGCACAGGGCGCCGTGGCGGTCAGGGCCATGGAAGACGAGGTGGAGCACCTGCGCGCGCATATCCCGCCGCTGACCAGCTTTGTCCTGCCCGGCGGCACAATGGCCGCGGCCCATGCCCATCTGGCGCGCACCGTGGTGCGGCGGGCGGAGCGACGGCTGGCCACGCTGGCGCGAAGCGAAGACCTCGGCCCCGATATTCCCGCCTGCATGAACCGCCTGTCCGATTACCTGTTCATGCTGGGGCGCCACCTCAATGATAACGGGGCCGGTGACCTGACATGGACCCCAGCCGCCCCGCCGCCCACGGCTGGATGAGGGCACTCAGCCCGGCAGGCGCTCCAGATGCAGGCAGGCCTGCTCGGCCAGATGGGCCTGCGGGGCGTTGACATCGAGCGTCATGACCACCTCATGGTGCATGTCGGGTTCCTCCAGTGTGGCGAACTGGCTGTCGAGCATGCCAACCGGCATGAAATGCCCCGTGCGCTGGCGCAGGCGCGGGGCAATGTCTTCCCGGCTGCCCTTGAGGTAGACAAAGCACACATCCGCATGGCCCGCCCCGATCCGCTCGCGATAGGCGCGCCGCAGCGATGAACAGGTCACGATGCCGCATTGCCCCTGCTCACGCCATGCCAGGATGGCCGCGGCAATACGATCGAGCCAGGGGGCACGATCCGCGTCGGTCAGGGGAATGCCGTTGCTCATGCGCGCGATATTGGCGGGCGGATGCAGGTCGTCGCCTTCAATGACAGGCCAGCCCATGCGCGCGGCCATGAGCTGGGCCACGGTGCTCTTGCCACACCCCGATACCCCCATCACCACCAGCACGCGCGGGCGCGCCGCCTGCCCGAGCCTGCGCGAGAGAGAGACCGCTACAGCGTTTTGCCCATTGTCACACATACTGCATCCTGCCGGATATTACGAAAAAAAGACGTTATCGCGCCTTATCTGGCCCAAACAGGTCTCAAAACGCAAGTGACTGCTGCCACGCAGAAATACCAATACAGGGCATTTCATTATGAAATCTGCCGTTTTTTTGTTTATAAATAAAAAAATATTATTAATTTATATTATTATTTCTTCTTCATTTATTTGAATTTTGTTAATATATATTATGACATAATAATTATGTCATTCATTATTATATTTATCTTCATACCTCTTGCGCAGGTCGCCCCTAAGGCTTTATATACTCGATCAATCACTTAAAAACAGACACCATCGGCATCCCGGTCAGAGGAATATTTTCCTAAATATGGCCCTTTCAACATCTCGCATGGTGCATTGAGTTATCGAGAGTTCTGCTGTGTCATCTTATAACGATTTTCTTTCCTTTTCGAAGGAAGAAGACCAGAGCCCCCAACGCGAAGAAGTCAATGAAACCGCCTTCCGCCAGGCGCTTGAGCGCCTTGGCAAGGGCAAGCCGCGCGGCCCCGCCGCGCCCAAGGCCCCGCAGGCCAAGGCGCGCCCCGTGCGCCAGGCCGACCCCACCCAGCGCCGCCGCAAATTCGTGCAGGATGGCGATGTACGTGTCGAACATCATTCGCTGACCACCGGCCGCGCCTCGCCGCGCGTGCTGCATGCCCAGCCTGAAGACCGGGGCGAGGCGGAGCAGCTGCGCCACAAGATCCAGTTCGAGCAGAAGCTGCGCGAGGAGGCTGAACTCCGCCTTTCGGAAGCGCAGGCGCAGATCCGCTCCCTGACCACCCGCATCGGCCATGCCGATGTCATCGCCGCCGAGAACAAGACCAGACTCGCCGAACGCGATGCTGAAATACTGAGCCTGCGCGCTGAAATCTATGCTGCCCGCGAAGAAGCCGACCGCCTGCGTGAGGAAGCCAGCCGCCTCAAGGCCAGAAGCCGCGTGGCGGAAAACCGGATGGCGCCAGCCCGCCCCCCCCAGGCAGACGATGACGCGACTGACCCCAATGAGCCCGAACCCGTAAAATGGTGGTAACGCCAGCCTCAGGCCGCCATGCCCATGGAACCCGATGAGCCGCCGCCCAACCCCGCGGCCCGGCAGAGGCAGATCGGGCTGATCATTGTCGCCACCTGCACCAGCATGAGCCTTGCCATCATGGTGCTGCTGCCGCTGGTCAGCGGGTTGATCAACCTGTTGCGCGACATACTGGGCGTGCTGATCCTGCCTTTTTCTTTCATGTTCGGGCTAGGAAGCGGCACGCAGGAACAGTCGCCCGCGCTGCTGCGCCTGCTGTCGGATATGGGATTGCAGACGCAGCTGCACCCGCTCCGGCTCGGGGGGGCCGCGGTGCTGGAACTTGTCGCGGTCTTCCTGTTTGTCATTGCCGAGCGCCTGGGCGGGCGCACCGGCTACATGGGGGCCTGCGCGGCCTCGGCGGGGGCGATCGTGCTGTCGGGCCTGCCACTGGCAACCCCGCTCCTGCCCGCCATCCTGACCGAGGGGGTGTTCCTGCTCAACCCGCCCTCGCCCGATCCGGACTGAACGCGGCAGAACATAAAGACGTTCGTGGTGAAGCTTTAGAATGCCGCCTTTCGCGAGAACAGGCGGCACCCGAACGCCCTGATAGTCCCTTCAGGACAACCCATCCACAAACCGCGCAAGGCGCGTGCAGCATTCCGTAAGAATATCATCGCTCGTGGCATAGGACAGGCGCAGGTAAGGCCCTTGCCCGAAGGCCGAGCCATGCACCACGGCCACATGCTGCTCGGCCAGCAGGGCGATGGCGAAATCCTCGTCCGTATTCAGCATCCGCCCCCCTGCTGTCCTGCGCCCGATGCAGCCCGCAATGCCGGGATAGGCATAAAACGCCCCGTGCGGCATGGCGCAGGTCAGGCCGGGAATGACACGCAGGGCCGAGACCACCATCTCGCGCCGGCGGGCATAGACCGCGCACATCTGCGCGATAATGTCGGGCGGCCCGTCAAGCGCCGCAGCGGCGGCGGCCTGGCTGATGGAACAGATACCTGAAGTCGAGCTGCCCTGTATGGCGGTCATGGCGCGGATGAGCGGCGTGGGGCCACCCACGTAACCTATCCGCCAGCCGGTCATGGCATAGGCTTTCGACACGCCGTTGAGGGTCAGGATACGGCCCTTGAGATCTGGCGCCACGGCGGCAAGCGAGGCGTGGCGCTGCCCGTCATAGAGCAGGTGCTCGTATATCTCGTCACTGAGCACATGCACATGCGGGTGGCGGCGCAGCACTTCCGCAACAGTCGCG
This sequence comes from Komagataeibacter sp. NFXK3, assembly GCF_054182245.1. Taxonomy (NCBI): domain Bacteria; kingdom Pseudomonadati; phylum Pseudomonadota; class Alphaproteobacteria; order Acetobacterales; family Acetobacteraceae; genus Komagataeibacter; species Komagataeibacter sp. NFXK3. Next base: position 323,333 of record NZ_JAPIVJ010000002.1, on the reverse strand, counting down.
AGATCCGCCTCCCCCATGGTGCCGCCAGTGGGGTTGTTGGGGAAATTGAGCACCAGCCACTTGGTGCGTGACGTGATCGCGGCCTCCAGCACCTCGGGCCTGAGGCGGAAATCATCGGCCTCATGGCAGTCGGCATAGACCGGCGTGCCGCCAAACATCTCGACAATCAGCGGGTAGCTGACCCAGTACGGGCGCGGAATGACCACTTCATCGCCCGGCTGCACGGTGGCCATGAACGCATTGAAGATGACCTGCTTACCCCCGTTCGAGACCATGATCTCGCCCGGCGCGTAGTCCAGCGCGTTCTCGCGCGCGAATTTGCGCGCGATCGCGGCCTTGAGCGCAGGCGTGCCATCAACGGGGGGGTATTTGGTCTGCCCGTCCAGCGCCGCGCGGTGGGCCGCCTCGATTACGGCAGGCGGCGTGGCAAAATCGGGCTCGCCCAATGCAAGCGAGAGCACTTTCCCGCCCTTCGCGCGCAGTTCGCGCGCGCGCTGCGCCATGGCAATGGTGGCGGGCACGCTCAGCCGCTCCATCCGCTGCGCAAACAGCGGATAGGCCAGTCCTTCATTCCTGTTCATGGCAGCGCCCCTTAACGCAGGGCTGCGCAGAAACGCTGGATGCGCAGGCACGCCTCCTTCAGGCTGGCCGTGTCGGTGGCGTAGGAGATGCGGAAATGCCCGGCAAACATGAACGCGCTGCCATGCACGGCGGCAACGCCTTCCTCATCGAGCAGGGCGGTGACGAAGGCTTCATCGGTATCGATCAGCGTGCCGCCCGCGCTGGTCTTGCCCAGGCAGCCGACGAGCGAGGGAAACACATAGAATGCCCCTTCGGGTACCGGGCAGTGCAGGCCCTTCGCCTCGTTGAGCATGCCCACCACGAGGTCACGCCGCGCCTGATAGGTGCTGACCATGGTGCCGATGAAGTCCTGCGGGCCGGTCAGTGCTTCCACCGCCGCGGCCTGGCTGACCGAGCCGGGGCCGGAGGTGGACTGGCCCTGCAGCTTGTTCATGGCCCGCGTCATCTGCACGGGGGCTGCGGAATAGCCAATGCGCCAGCCGGTCATGGCATAGGCCTTCGACACGCCGTTCATCGTAACGGTGCGATCACGCAGGCGGGGCTCGACCTCGACCACGGTGGGCGCGCGGAAGCCGTCATAGACCAGCTTGTTATAGATGTCGTCGGTCAGGATCCACACATCGGGGTGGCGCAGCAGCACGTCGCACAGGCCGCGCATCTCCTCAAAGGAGTAGGCCGCCCCGGTGGGGTTGTTGGGTGAGTTGAGCAGCAGCCACTTGGTGCGCGGCGTGATTGCGGCCTCGAGTTCGGCGGGCTGGAGCTTGAAGCCGTTCTCCACGCTGCACGGCACGATGACGGGCGTGCCCTCGGCCAGCGCCACGATATCGGGATACGATACCCAGCACGGCGCGGGAATGATCGCCTCATCGCCCGGATTGATGGTGGCGACCATGGCGTTATAGATGATCTGCTTGCCGCCATTGGCAACGATCACTTCATCCCAGGTGTAGTCCAGCCCGTTATCGGCGCGGAAGCGCGCGGCAATGGCGCGGCGCAGGGCCGGCGTGCCCGCAACATCGGTGTATTTGGTCTCGCCTGCCTCGATTGCGCGGATGGCGGCTTTCTTGATGCTGTCCGGCGTATCGAAATCCGGCTCGCCGGCGGAAAGGCTGATGATGTCCTTTCCCGCCGCCTTGAGTTCACGCGCCTTGGTCGAGATGGCAATCGTCTGGCTCGGGCTGATCCGGGCCAGCCGGGCGGCGGTAAGATCCATGGTATCAAGATCCATCAACAGTGAAAGGACACATCCGGCACGTGACCGGGGCGGCCGTAGCCTAGAGCGAACCCGTGCCCGAGGAAACAGCAGATATGTGATGCCCGCCCCCGGCGGCTTCCATCACCTGCCGCGGCGTCATGCCCCCTGCCCGCATGGCGCGGATGGAGGGCGCGCCATCGCGCTTGGCCAGCCGCCTGCCCGCGGCATCGCACAGCAGCGCATGGTGGCTGTAGCGCGGCGCGGGCCAGCCCATGATGTGCTGCAACAGCCGGTGCAGCCCGGTTGCAGGCCGCAGGTCCGCCCCGCGCGTGACAAGGGTGATGCCCTGCAACGCATCATCATGGGTGACGCATAGATGATAGGAGGCAGGCACATCACGCCGCGCCAGCACCACATCGCCAAATGCGGCCGCATCGGCGGGTTGCGGGCCTTCGCCCAGTTCGTGCCATGTCAGCGTATTGGCGCCGGGCCATTGCAGGGCGCGCGCCATGTCCAGCCGCAGGGCATGGGGGGTGCGGGCCGCAAGTCTTGCCGCCCGCAGGCCCGGGTCCATGTGGCGGCAGGTGCCGGGATAGACCAAGGCGCCATCGGGCGCGTGATGGGGCGCGCCCGCGGCCTCGGCAATATCGCGCCGGGTGCAGAAGCACGGGTAAAGCAGGCCATGCGCGGCCAGATGGTCGAGCACGGCGCGATAATCGGCCATATGTTCTGACTGGCGGCGCACCGGCTGCGGCCAGGACAGGCCGAGCCAGGCGAGGTCGGCATACAGGTCGGCAATGAACTCGGGGCGGCAACGCGTGGTGTCGATATCCTCCACCCGCAGGATGAAGCGCCCCCCCGACTCCGTGGCCGCGCGCCAGCCGTGCAGCACCGAGGCCACATGCCCCAGGTGCAGGTGCCCCGTGGGGCTGGGCGCAAAACGGGTAATTTCAGCCATTATCAAGTCAAATCAGGGTTATGGCGAAAAAATGCGCCCCCACCCTGCCCTGCTGCGTTGATGGATCAACTCCTGCGCCCGCGCGGGCATGGGGTTGCCACGCCATGCGGGGTCTGCAATAGATTCGACAGTTACCTGACGACGACGCACATCCATAAGGCGTTCGCTTCGGAACAGAGTACGCCTGAACTTTGTGCGGCGGCATTCGGAAAGGAATGCGTCCGTGCCCTGTGACAGTCAATACCTGCCAGCTCTCGTCCTGAATGCCGATTTCAGGCCGCTCTCCTATTTCCCGCTTTCGCTATGGTCATGGCAGGATGCCATCCGCGCCGTGTGGCTCGACCGCGTATCGGTGCTGAGCGAATATGACACCGTTGTCCACTCCCCCACCCAGAGCCTGCGCCTGCCCAGCGTGATTGCGCTGAAAGACTATATCCCCACCGCCCGCAAGCCTGCCTTCACGCGGTTCAATGTCTTTCTGCGCGACAATTTTTCCTGCCAGTACTGCAACACCCGCTTCCCCACGCAGGAACTGACCTTCGACCACGTCATTCCCCGCAGCAAGGGGGGCCGCACGAGCTGGGAGAACGTGGTGACCGCATGCAGCCCGTGCAACCTGATCAAGGGCTCCTACATGCCGCACCAGATCCGCATGTACCCCGCCCGCACGCCCGCGCGGCCCTCAAGCCGCAGGTTGCAGGAAAATGGCCGCGCCTTCCCGCCCAATTACCTGCACGAAAGCTGGCGCGACTACCTGTACTGGGATACCGAACTTGAAAACTGAAACCACCCCGCCCCGGCAGGCGCAATAACCCGCCACAGGAGCGGAACGCGGGTGCTACGCATCAAGGCGGCCAGGGTTCCCTTACCGGGCGGACACGCTATTTTGTGTAGCTGTAGCCGTATTCATCGGCCATCTTCTGCAGGTCGGGCGCGCCACGCAGGTTGAGCGGCAGCGGCACGGCCTTCTTCTTCTTTGAACCGAAGATGAAGTTATGGTCGCTCATGCGCTGGCAGGTATTCGCCGCGATGGGAAAGCTGAGCTGCATGGTGGTGCCCAGCTGCTCGCGCAGGCATTTTACATCACTCTCGAACGGCTTGCGCCCGATCTCGGCCGTGCAGCCACCAAGCACCACCAGCCCACATGCCAGCAGCCCGAGGCGGGCGGGCAGTTTTTCCACAATCTTCAGCTTCATTTCGACCCCGTCGCTTAAGCGGTGGCAAGACTGCCACGAAAGTGCTGCCCGCGATAGAGGACAAGACGCCCCATGGGCGGTGCCGCGTGGGCAATGCATAGGTGCCCTACCGGCAATGCCGGACATGAACACAAAGCATACCTGCCAAGAAGATATGATGAAGCCGGATGGTGGTATCATCTGAATGCATAGGTGATATTACCGTGATCTTGGTGACAGGCGGGCCTTATATTGCCACCCTCTGTCATTATTCTGATTTTTTTTAAATCATACGTGATATATAAAAATTGCAAATACAGCACCGGACCGGCTGTAAATTTGTTACCAGATTGCGTATGGCTGTCGCGCGTTGTCACCGTCCCCATCGATGCCTGAGGTAAAAGAATGAGATTACTGGCCGTTCATCCAAGCTCGCTCATGTACACGAAGGTCTTCCTGCGTCTTGAACCGCTGGGGCTTGAACTGGTTGCCGGTGCCGCGCGCAACAAGGGGCATGACGTGCAGATCCTCGACCTGCAGGTCGAGAAACACCCCGATTACTGGCAGCGCATCGAGGAATTCCGCCCTCATGCCATCTGCTTCTCGGGCAATTACCTGGCCAATGTTCCCGAGATCATCGACCTGTGCAAGGAAACGCGCAAGCGCCTGCCCAACGTGTTCCTGTTCATTGGCGGGCATTCCATCTCGTTCATCGCGCGTGACGTGCTGGCCCTGTCCGATGGCGCCATCAACTGCGTGCTCAAGGGTGAGGGTGACGCCACCGTCGGCCTGCTGCTCGAGGCCTGGGAACAGGGCAAGGACCTGACCACCGTGCCCGGCGTGGTGACCATGGATGGCGAAGGCCCGCCGCCCATCTTCATCGAATCGCTCGATGAGGTGCGCCCCGCGCGCGACCTGCTGCGCCACCGCCGCAAATACTTTATCGGCACACTCGACCCTGCCGCCTCCATCGAGTTCGCCCGTGGCTGCCCGTGGGACTGCACCTTCTGCAGCGCATGGACGTTCTATGGCCGCTCCTACCGTACGGCGAGCGCCAAGGTGATTGGCGAGGAACTGCAGGAGATCAAGGAGCCCGGCATCTTCATCGTCGATGACGTGGCCTTCGTGCATGCCGAGCACGGCATGGCCATTGCCGACGAGATCAAGCGCCGCAACATCCAGAAAGAATACTACCTCGAGACGCGCGCCGACGTGCTGATGCGCAACAAGGAAGTGTTCGCAGTCTGGAAAGAGATCGGGCTGAGCTACATCTTCATCGGGCTTGAGGCGGTGGATTCCGAAGGGCTGAAGCGCTTCCGCAAGCGCGTGTCGATGGACCGCAACTTCGAGGCGCTGGAATATGCCCGCTCGCTCGACCTGATCGTGGCCATCAACCTGATTGCCGATCCGTCATGGGACCGCGAGCGCTTCGAGGTCATCCGCCAGTGGTGCCTCGAGATCCCGGATATCGTGAACATCTCGGTCACGACCCCCTACCCCGGCACCGAGATCTGGGAGAGCGAGTCCCGCAAGCTGACCACGCGCGACTACCGCCTGTTCGACATCCAGCACGCGGTCATGCCCACCACCCTGCCGCTGCGCGAGTTCTATGAGGAACTGGTCAAGACCCAGCAGATCCTCAACAACAAGCATCTGGGCTGGAGTGCCATCAAGGACACGCTGGGCATTGCCCTGCGCCTGGCCCTGCGGGGGCAGACCAACTTCCTGACCATGATCTGGAAGTTCAACTCGGTGTTCAACCCCGAGCTGCAGATGGCCGACCATGCGCAGAAGCCAGAATATGAAATGCCGCTCAAGCCGCAGGGCTCTGACCAGAAGATCGACCGCAAGACGCTGTACGTGCATGGCCCCGCTGGCCGCAAGTCGCGCAAGATCGATGACGATACCGAAAAGTTCGTTGATGAAACCCGCATGAGCACGGTTGACTGACGCGCGCCACGTCAATCATCGCGTCCATGCAAGGGCCGGTTGCGCAAGCACCGGCCCTTTTTGCATCCCACCCCTCCGCACACGGTGCCCGGGCCGCCAGGAAAGCCGTCTGGGGAAACGCCTGTGATCTTCAGGCAAGGCTTTCAAGCACGCCGCCTTTAAAAAAGGCAGTGCCCAAACTTTTATCCTTTTTTTATCAATGCACTATTCCCAAGCAGTCACGCATTCGCCATGTGCGCTACAGCCAGTTTTCCATTCCATGATGCCACATGAACACGCTAGGATCGCGACCGCTTCCTGTTCGGGCATGGAATGGACAGGCTACCATTTTTATTATGATCGATAATATCATTCATGATACTGACCACGCAAAAGGCGCGCCAGCCTGCAAGCGCAGGCCACTCCAGAAATGACTTTTAAAAATTAAGAAAAGTCTTTGGGCGTCCCCTTTTTGAAAAAAGGCGACGTCTTCCAAAGTGTCTCGAAAAAAGCTTCACCAAAAATTTTATAATTTCAGGATGTCATCCGGGCTGCTTTTTCAAATAGGCCCTGAGCCATCAGCCGGGGAACAGGATTTCCCCATCCGTTGCGCTGACATCAAAAAAACCGACCCGATGCCGGATAGCCAGTTCACGCGTCAGGGCATACGCCTCTTCAGCCACCGACCATGCAAAAGCCGCGTAGATCATGTGCGGGCTGACGGTTGAATAATCAGTCAAATAAGGACCGGCATCATCTGACGCATCCAGTTCTGCGCTGCCCATATCCAGAAATGTGCGGCACATGTCCCTGTACCATGCGCTCAGTGCCGGCGTTATGGCACTGCCTTCACCCGCGTCTTCCATCTGCTGGCGATACCAGGCAAGGAATTCCGTCCTGTCACGCGGGGCGGTAACGGGATCAAAAACCATAAGATCATAACTCAAGGCATCCGGCCTCCATTTTCACCATGCCCCAATATATACAACGTATCCCATAATGGGGTGATCTCTCTCTATCCGGCGCACCGCAATCCGGCCTGCGTTCCGCGCCACGGGGGGAGCACTGTGGAAGAGGTCATGGTGCAGCGCCCTGTTCCATTGTAATGATTCGACGGATCAACCCAACGCAGCCACTGCGGGCGTGCGACAGCAGAAGGTAGCCAGACCATGGAAAAAATGACACTGAACATACAGGGCATGACCTGTGATGGCTGTGCCGCCAAGGTACAGCGCGCGCTCGAAGGGGTGGATGGCGTCTCGATGGTGGAAGTCTCGCTCGAGCAGGGCAAGGCCTTTATCACCTACGATGCCCGCTCCACCAACCCCGAAGACCTGTACGCCGCCGTGGATGACGCAGGATTTGATGCGGGTTACTGAAGGCTGGAATAGTCCACGCGCTGCCTTTTTTCCCAAAAAGGCAGCCGTTTCTGAAGCTTTTTGAAAAAAGCTTCACCAAAAACTTTCTTGCGTTTTCAGGCTGGCAGGGCGGCAGCCGCCTTGCGAATGGCCTGCGCCATGGCCTCCACCCCATTGCCCCGGTTGGTGGAGAGCGCCTGCACCAGCCCCAGTTCGCGCAGGAAGGCTGGGTCGGTATCGAGTATCTCCTGCCGGCTGCGGCCGGAATAGACCCGCAGCAGCAGCGCCACCAGACCCGACACGATGGCGGCATCCGACGCACCGGCAAGGTAGAGCACGCCATCGCGCGGCTGCACCTCCATCCAGACCTGGCTCTGGCAGCCCGGCACGCGATGGGCGTCATCCTGCCACGCGGGCGGAAAAGGCGGCAGCTTGCGCCCGAGTTCGATGATGTACTGGTAGCGCTGCATCCAGTCATCAAACAGGGCCAGTTCCTCGCCAATCTCGGCAATGGCGTCAGCGGCGGTATCGTCCTCGGGCTTTACAAACGGGTCGGTCATCATCTTTCCAGCATTGGTGGCCATCAAATCGGTCAGAATGCAAAAGGCCGCGCCCTGCGGCACGGCCTCCTGCGGATCGGGTCATGCCCTACAGGATAAAGCGGCTCAGATCACCCTTGCGGGCCAGCGGCGCCACCTTGGCCTGCACGTCGGCGGCCTCGATCAGCACAGCCTCGCCCTTGCGGTCGGCTGCGGTAAAGGACACATCCTCCAGAAGGCGCTCGAGCACGGTGGCCAGACGCCGCGCGCCGATATTTTCAACCCGCTCGTTAATATCCGCCGCAAGCTCCGCCAGCGCATCAATCGCCCCGTCGCTGAACGACAGTTTCACATCCTCCGTGCCCAGCAGGGCAACATACTGCTTGAGCAGCGAATGCTCCGGCTCGGTCAGGATGCGGCGCAGGTCCTCGCGCGTAAGCGAGGCCAGTTCCACCCGGATGGGCAACCGCCCCTGCAGCTCGGGCAACAGATCGGACGGCTTGGCAATATGGAACGCGCCCGATGCAATGAACAGGATATGATCGGTGCGCACCGGGCCGTATTTGGTCGAGACGGTGGTCCCCTCGATCAGCGGCAGCAGGTCGCGCTGCACGCCCTCACGTGAGACATCGCCGCCCCGCGCGCCCCCTTCGGCGGCACGGGCGCAGACCTTGTCGATCTCGTCGAGGAAGACGATGCCATGATCCTGCGCATGGGCCACGGCCTCGCGCGTCAGGGCCTCGGTATCGAGCATCCGGTCAGCTTCCTGCCGGATCAGGGCGGCACGGGCGGCGGCCACCGTCATGCGCTTTTGCTGCGGCACGCGGTTCATGAAGCCCTTCATCATGTCCGAGAAGTTGATGACGGTGCCCGGCGTCATGTTCGGCATGTCGGACTGGGTCGGATTGCCGCCCTCGGCAATCGAGATCTCGACTTCCTTGTGCTCGAGCTCGCCCGCGCGCAGCATGCGGCGGAACTTGTTGCGGGTCTCGGCCGAAGCCCCCTCGCCCACCAGCGCATCGAGCAGGAGCTTCTCGGCCGCTTCCCCTGCATTGGCCTCGACATCCCTGCGCCGCAGGTCGCGCAGCATGTTGATCGAGACCTCGATCAGGTCGCGGATGATGCTCTCCACATCGCGGCCCACATAACCCACTTCGGTGAATTTGGTGGCCTCGACCTTGAGGAACGGCGCCTGCGCGAGTTTGGCGAGGCGGCGGGCGATCTCGGTCTTGCCGCAGCCGGTCGGCCCGATCATCAGGATGTTCTTGGGCACGACCTCCTCGCGCATCGCATCGGGCAGCTGGGCGCGCCGCCAGCGGTTGCGCAGCGCAATGGCCACGGCGCGCTTGGCATCGCCCTGCCCGATGATGAAGCGGTCAAGTTCGGAGACGATCTCACGCGGGGTATGATTGGGTATTTCCATTATCAGGCCGCCCCTTCATGCGCATCCGCGCCCAGTGTCTCCACAATGACGCAGTGGTTGGTATAGACACAGATATCACCGGCAATCTTCATCGAACGGCGTGCGATTTCCTCGGCACCCAGCCCGTCAATGCCCAGCAGGGCGCGCGCGGCCGAGAGCGCGTAATTGCCGCCCGAGCCAATGGCGATGATGCCATCCTCCGGTTCAAGCACATCGCCATTGCCCGTAAGCGTGAAGGAACGCTCTGCATCGGCCACGGCCATCATGGCCTCGAGCCGGCGCAGGTAGCGGTCGGTGCGCCAGTCCTTGGCCAGTTCCACGCAGGCGCGCTCGAGCTGGTTGGGGTAGCGCTCGAGCTTGTTTTCCAGCCGCTCGAGCAGGGTGAAGGCATCTGCCGTCGCCCCCGCGAAGCCTGCCAGGATCTGCCCCGTCGGCCCGATGCGGCGCACCTTGCGGGCATTGCCCTTGATCACGGTGGCCCCCAGCGTCACCTGCCCGTCGCCCGCCATGGCGACACGCCCGCCGCGGCGCACACACAAAATGGTCGTACCATGCCACCCGACAGGGTCATGGGATGAGGAATGATGATCTTGCATGGTCCTACAGATAAAACCTTCCTGCGCCAGCACAAGGGGCAACGCGCCCGCTGCCGGGCGCGGGCCGCAATTCAGTCAGGCGGGCGCTGCATGATCCGGTCGATATGGGCGGCAAGGTCCGCCTGCGTGAAGGGCTTGTGCATGACATTGGCGCTGCCCGCGGGCAGCGCGCCCGCGCTGGCGTAGCCGGTCAGGTACAGCACGCGCAGGCCGGGACGCAGGGCCTGGAGGTGGTGCACCGTCTCGAGCCCGCCCATGCCCGGCATCATCACGTCCATGATCACGAGGTCGATCGGGCCGAGCCCCGCCTTCATCGCCTCCACCGCCGCCGTGCCGGAGGAATATTCAAGCACCTCATGCCCCCGCGCGCGCAGAAAGCCTGCCGTGACCGCCCGCACGCCCGGCTCGTCATCCACCACCATCACATGCAGCGCGCGGCCATTTTGTGCCCCCGCCTGCAGGCTGGCCACGGGCCGGGCCGGGTCCTGCGCCCTGATGCCCCCCTGCACCGGCAGGCACAGATCCACGCGCGTGCCCTGGCCCGGCTGGCTGCGCACCTGCACCTCGCCGCCCACATGGCGGATGAACCCATAGATCATGGACAGGCCCAGCCCCGTGCCGCGCCCCACATCCTTGGTGGTGAAAAAGGGCTCGAACACGCGCGCCAGCGTATCGGGCGACATGCCCACCCCCTGGTCGGTGACCGAGACCATCACGTAATCACCCGGCACGAGGTTGGTGCCCGCCACGATCTCCTTCACCTGCTTGAGGGCGGTCGAGACCACGATCATGCCACCGCCGGGCATGGCATCGACGGCGTTGATGCACAGGTTGAGCACGGCGAGCTCAAGCTGGCCCGCATCGGTGCACACAGGCGGCAGCCCCCCGTCGGATGCAGCGGTGTCGACCACGATGGAACAGGGCTGCCCGCGGGCCCCCTTGCCCTGGCGCGAGACCACGGTCTGGGCCAGCAGGTCCTTCATGCCATGCAACAGGGCGTTCACGTCCACCGGCTCGAGGCTCAGGTCGCGCGGGCGGCTGAAATTGAGCAGCCTGCGCGTGAGCGAGGCGCCACGCTGGGCGGCGGCGGCGGCGTTGTCGAGCAGGCGGGCCATCGGCCCTTCCTCCGGCCCCATGTCGCGCACGAGTTCGAGCGAGCCCAGCACTGCGGTAAGCAGGTTGTTGAAGTCATGCGCGATGCCGCCTGCCAGCGTGCCGAGTGCCTGCATCTTTTCCGCCTGGCGCAGGCGGGCCGCCATTTCCTGCTGGCGGGTGATGTCGCGGTTGATCACGACCGAGCCGGCCGAGCCATCGCCCAGCGCGCCCAGAACCACGCGCGTGATCTCGCGCCACCGCCCCTGTGCCGCACCCCGGATATGGGCAGGCAGTTCGAGCGCTTCCTCATCCCGCCCTTCCGCCTGCAGGCGCGCCTGCGCTGCCCGGATGATGGGCAGGAGGTCGGCATCGCACAGTTCCTCCTCCGTGTGGCCAAGGCAGGCATTGATATCCCGGCCATAGAAATCGGCCGCCTGCTGGTTGATGCGGATGAAACGCCCCTGCGCATCCTTGAAGCCAAGGCCCGAGCGCAGGTTGTCAAGCAGCCCGTGCAGCAGCATGCGCTCGGTGCGCAGTTCACGCTCGAGGCGGTGGTAATCCGCCGCCTGCACGATCATGGCGCGCAGGGCGTCGGGGTCCCATGGCTTGTGGGAATAGAACGAGATGCGCCCCTGGTTGAGTGCCGCCGCCACCGCGCCGATATCGGCATAGCCGGTGAGCAGGATGGCCTGGGCATCGCTATGGGCACGGGCACGGGCCAGCATCACGTCCCCGCCCATCTCGGGCATGCGCTGGTCGGACACGATCACGTCCACGTCGTTGCGGGCGGAAAGGATCTGCAGCGCCTCGGTGGGCGATGTGGTGGACAGGACGGTAAACGTGTCTTCCAGCAGGTCGGTCAGGGCAACGAGGATCTCCGCCTCGTCATCGACCAGCAGCACGACGGGGCGCGCCTGCGCGGCAGGATCTGTGTTCATGGGCATGGTCTCTCCCTGCACGCGGGCTGTGGGCATGGTCAGGCCATGCGCCCGGATGATATGGCGGCCGGTGGCGGGCTTTCACTTCCCTGCTCCGGATGCCACGGTACGGAAATGGTGAAGCGCGCCCCACCCTGTGGCGCCCGCCCCACCGACAGGCTGCCGTGATGCGCCTGCACCACGCTATAGGCAATGGCCAGCCCCAGCCCCGTGCCCGCCCCGACCGGCTTGGTGGTGAAGAACGGCTCGAAAATGCGCTCCTGCACATCGGGCGCAATGCCGGGGCCACTATCGGTAATGACAAAGACGTAACTGTCGGGCCCGCTGTCATTATGGGCGAGGTAGGTGTGGATCCCGATCTCGCCCACCGCCATGCCGCCCTGACCAGACATATCATCATGCTGGGCGGCAAGAATTGCATCCGCCGCATTGCTGATAATATTCATGATGACCTGATTGAGCAGCGCCGCCTGGCAGTACAGCCGGTCAGGCGCCTCATACTGGCGCCTGACCGCAATGCCGCTGCCCAGTTTCTGGGTCAGCAGCGCCATGACCGTTTCCAGCGCCTCGGGCACGTCGATAAGCTGGAACAGCCCTTCATCAAGCCGCGAGAATTTGCGCAGGTTCAGCACAAGGTTCTGGATGCGCCGCAACCCCATGTTCATCGACCCCACCCGGTCGCGGCACTTGGCCAGGATCGCGCCCCGCTGGTCGTGGTCGGCATCGGTGGTGGCGTCTTCCATCGCCGCAAGCCGGTCCAGCCCGCGCGCCACCGTGTCCTTGTGCGCCAGGATGAAGGCCAGCGGGTTGTTGATCTCGTGCGCGATGCCCGCCACCAGCTCACCCAGGGATGCCATCTTGGCGGTCTGCACCAGCTTGCCCTGGGTCTCGATCAGCTTGCGGTTGGCATCGGCCAGCTCGCGGTTGGCCTGCTCCAGCGCCTCGGCCAGCGACGCCTTCGATGCAATGGCCGCCGCCTCCGCGCGCGCACTCTTGACCGCGATCTCGCGCGCCTGCCGCTCCACCTCGATGCGGCGCACGTCATCCTGCAACAGCTTGCGGCGCACCAGCACGCGAATGCGCAGCGCCAGCGCCGCAGGCCCCACATCGCGCGAGACGAGATCATCGATCCCCGCCTCGAACACGCGGGCCGAGAACTCCTTGGCATCGGGCCGGGGGGCGCCATCCACGCCGAGTATGCGCGGCGGCACGTTGCCCGAGAGCAGGTCCTCCTGCCGCCATTCATCAAGCTTGCGGCAGACTTCAAGCCCGTCGAACTCCCGGCACGCAAGATCGATCACCACGCAGTCGGGCATGTGCTCGGGGTCATGCAGCAGGGCGGACACGAGGCGGGAGGGGTCATGCCACAGGGTGACGATGTGCCCGTCGCGCCGCAGCTGGTCGAGCAGTTCGGGCACGGCGCGCCTGTGTTCGGGTTCGGGGGCGATGACCATGATGCGCGCGCGCCGGAACACGCGCTGCGGCACGAGCGAGGGCGCATGCGCCGCGTGCTCGCGCAGCAGCGCACGGATGCGGAAGACGATCAGCGCCGGGTCGGAGGATTTGGGAATATAGGCATCCGCCCCGCTTTCCAGCCCCTCGCGCTCCAGCCCCGGCTCGATCCCCTCGGTCAGGATCAGCACGGGTATGGTGCGCGTGACCGCGCTCATGCGCAGCTGGCGGGCAAGCTGGCCGCCATTCATGCCCGGCAGGTGATAATCGGCGATCACCAGCCCCGGCAGGCGCACATCAAGCGTATCGAGCGCCTCCTCCCCGCTGGCCACGCGATGGACATGAAAGCCGTGGCTTTCCAGCATGCGGCGGATGCGCAGGGCCTGCGTGTCCGAATCCTCCACCAGCAGCAGGGTGTCGGCAATGGCTTCGCGGTCGGTCAGCACCATGGGGTCGTCTTATCCAGCCAGGGGGTCTTGGGAGGGAACAGGGCCCCCCGCCATGGCCCGGAGAATATGGGGGGCGATTTCATGCACCGGCAGGCTGATGCATGCCGCCCCCGTGCGCTCGGCAGCGCCCGGCATGCCGTGAATGACGGCGGTGCTGCGGTCCTCCACCACCGTGTAGCCTCCGCGCGCGCGCAGGCGGCCCAGCCCCTCCACGCCATCCTCGCCCATGCCGGTCAGCAGCACGCCAAGCCCGTCGGCGCCAAAAACCCTTGCCACGGAGGAAAACAGCACGTCAGCCGAGGGGCGCTGCCCCTGCACCGGGGCTGCGTCGTGCAGCAGCACCTCGCCGCGCGGGCCCACCGTCATGTGCCGGTTACCCGGCGCCACGAGCACCTGCCCGCGCGCGAGTGGCATGCCATGCTGCGCCAGCCTGACCGGCAGCGCCACCTGCTGGTCCAGCCACTGGGCAAAACCTTCCATGAAGCTTTGCCCCATATGCTGCACCAGCACTACCGGCAGCGCGAAATCGGGCGGCAGGTCACCCAGCACGCGGGCAAAGGCGGTCGGCCCCCCGGTGGAGGCGGCCATGGCGAGGATGCGGGGGTGGATGACAAGCGGGCGCGACCACATGCCCTTGTGGCGAAAGGGCTCCGCCTGCATGAGCCTGCGCCGGATGACCGGCACCTGGCTCATGATGTAGAGCTGGGTGGCAATGCCCTGCGCCACGGCCGCCCCCGCGCTGCCCGTAAGCCCCTGCGGCTTCTCGATCACCGACAGCGCCCCCGAGCGCAGCGCGTTCATCGAGACCTGCGTGGCCTGGCCGCCCAGCGTGTCGCTCACGATGACGATGGGGGTGGGAAAATGCGCCATGATCTGCCGCGTGGCCTCAAGCCCGTCCATGCCGGGCAGGCAGATATCCATCGAGATCACGTCCGGCCGAAGGCGCGGCACTAGGCGCAGGGCCTCCTCCGCCGTTTCCACCGCCTCGGCCAGTTCAAGGCGCGGGTCATCGGCCACCACGCGCATGAGCAGGTGGCGCAATACCGCCGAATCCTCCACGATCAGCACGCGTCTTGGCGGCTGGACCGGCTGGGGCAGGACTGCGTTCACAAAAGCCCCCTTATGGTGTCGATCAGTTCGCCCTGGTCGAAACGCTGCTTGGTCAGGTAGGCCCGCGCGCCGCCTTCCATGCCGCGACGGATATCCTCGCCATCATCGCGCGAGGTCATGAGCACGACGGGAATATGGGCCAGATGCACATCCCCCTGCATGGCCGCGAGCAGGGCCAGGCCATCCATGCGCGGCATTTCCACATCCGTCACCACCACATCCACATGCCGCGAGGATTGCTGGAGCATGGCCAGCGCCTCCTCTCCATCCACCGCAAGGCACACGTCATAACCGTGGGACTGGAGGATCGTTTTCTGCAATGTCCGGGTCGTGATCGAGTCATCGACCACCATCACCAGCGGCGCGTGGCGCACGGGCACCACGGGGGCGGCGCTGTCCACATCGCTGAAATGCGCCCCACCCCCATTGCCGCGCTCGCGCCAGCGCGCAAACAGCCGGTCGGGGCTGAGCACGAACACCGGCTGGTCCTCGCGCGGCCAGGCAATGCCGGGCACGAGCTCGCTGTCCAGCCCCACGGCGGTGGCGTCCGACACCAGGAGCGTGCGCACATCGACCATGCGCTCGACGGCAAAGCCGCAGCGCACGCCATCGACCTCCATCACCACCACGCTCACCGCGCCATCGCGCACCGGCAGCGGCGCGTTTTCATCGCCCACGAAGGCGCGCAGCGGGGCGAGCGGCACCAGTTCCTCCTCGCGCCGTTCGTCTGCCACACCCGCGCCATTGGGCGGGTGGGGCACCACGGCAAACGGCATGCCGCCCACCAGGCGGATCTCGTCACGCCGCACGCGCAGCAGGTGGCGGATCACCCGGCCGGGCAGGCCGAGGGACTGGCCCTCGTTTTCCACCAGCAGCACGGTGCGCTGGCGCTGCGACACCGGCACGGTCAGGATGACGGTGGTGCCCGCGGGCTGGCGCTGCTCCATGCGCACGCTGCCATGGAGCGCGCGCGCCGCCTCCGCCACCACGGAAAGCCCCACCCCGCGCCCGGCCAGGCTGTCGGCCTTGCCACGGGTGGAAAAACCCGGCTCGAACACGCGCGCCAGCAACTGCCGTGCATCGAGCGGGGCATCGGCATGGACCAGCCCCTGCCCTGCCGCGCGGGCGGCGATGGCACGCAGGTCGGGGCCGCGCCCGTCATCGCTCACCGCGACCTGCAGCCGCACCCCGGTCATGGTCACGGCGATGGTGATGTTGAGGTCTTCCGACTTGCCCGCCGCCAGCCGCTCGGCACGGGTTTCGTGCCCATGCACGATGGCGTTGCGCACGAGGTGGATGACCGGGTCGCGCAATGCCTGCATCACGCGGCGCTCGGTCTGCACGTTCATGCCGGTCATGTGCACCTCGACGCCTGCCTCCGGCCCGCCATGCTCGCGCGCGATGCGCCGCGCCATGGCGGCCAGCGAGCCGAACACGCTCTCGGCGGGCACGAGGGTTACGGCATGCACTTCCTCGCCCAGGCGCAGCAGGGCACGGTCGATCTGGCCCGCCATGAGCTCACGCTCGCGCCCCACCCCCATCAGCCGGCGCGTCATGCGCGCGAATTCGGCCACCGGGTCGGCGCGCATGCGCTCGGGCGCGTGCATGACGGCGCGCGCATCACCCAGCAGGTCCATCACCTGCGCCCATAGCCGCTCATGCCGGTCGGCCACGGCCATGAGGTCATGCACGGCGGCGGCCAGCGCATCGAGCCGGGCCACGGGCACCTGCACATAGGCCGGGTTTTCCACCTGCGTCGCCGCCTCATCGGGTGCGGCGGGCGCATCCGGGGGCGTTGCGGTCATGAGCAGGTCGATCTCGTCGAGCGTATCGGTAATGGCGGCAAGATCGGCCGCGTCGGGCAGCGCATGGGCCGAAAGCAGGGCCGAGAGGCGGTTCTCGAGCGCATGGGCCACGCCCTCGACCACCGGCAGTTCCACCGCGCGCGCCGCACCCTTAAGCGAATGGACGCGGCGGAAGATCTCCGCAAGGCCCTGCGCATCCGGGCAGCCCGCCGCCACGATGGCGCGGATGGCCCGCAGATGGTCGCGGTATTCGGCATCGAACACCGCCAGCAGTTCGTCCCTCAGGTTATCCACGGGCTGGCCCGTCAGGTCCGGTAACGCGCGGAAATGGTGAGCAGCTGCTTGGACAGCTTGCCGAGGTTGCTGGCCGAGACCTCAAGGTTGCGCGTGCCGCCCGATGTCTGCTGGCTGGCCTGGCGGATGCTCTGCAGCGCGGTCATGACCTGCTCGATGCCGATCTGCTGCTGGTTGGTCGAGGCCACGATCTGCTGGAAGGCATTCACGCCCTCCTGGATGCCGCCGGTCATGCGCTCGATGGTGCGGTAGGCGATGTCGGTGCGTTCCTTGCCCGCCGAGACGCGCTTGACCGCCTCCTCCGTCAGCATGACGGAGGTATTGATGCCGCGCTGGATGTCGCCCAGTATGGCGCGCACGTTCTGGGTGGCGTCACGCGACTGGTCGGCGAGGATCTTCATCTCGGCGGCCACCACGGCGAACGAACGGCCATGCTCGCCTGCCGCCGCCGCCTCGATCGCGGCATTGAGGGCAAGCAGGTGCGAACGCTCCGACAGGTCATTGACCGAGGCAATGATCTCGCTGATCGCCTCGGTGCGCTCGGACAGCGCCACGATGTTCGAGGCCACGGCCTCGGCGCCATCATGGGTGTGGGCCATGGCGCGCGCGGTTTCCTCCACGGCCTCAAGCCCGCTGGCCGAGCTGTGCACGATCACCTCGGCAGATGAAATCACCTCACGCGCGCGCTTGCTGATCTGGGCACCGGAATGGGTGATCTCGTCCACCGTGGCAGCCGTTTCCTGGACTGCGGCAAACTGTTCCTCAACACTTGCAGCCTGCTGCTGGGTGGAGGCGCGGATCTCGGCCACGGCGGCATCGAGGTTCTGCGTCACCTCGCCGCTCTGGCGGGCAATCTCGCGCAGGCCATCGATCATGCGGTTGAGCCCGGCGGCAAGGCGGGCGACCTCATCGCGCTCCTCGCCCATGCCGCCCACCTTGGCGCGGGTGGCAAGGTCGCCCTGCCCCACGCGCTCCATCACGTGCATGATGGACGAGATCGGCTCCATGATCGAGCGCCGCGTCCAGAAGGTCACGATCAGCGCCACCACCACGGCGAGCACCATGCCAATGGCCAGCGAGCGGCGGCTGTAGTCATAGGAGGCCGCACCTTGGGTTTCGGCCACCTGCACCCCGTGGTCGAGCAGCGAGGCGGCACGGCCCACGAGCAGGTCGATCGACTGCTCGCGGCTGTCTATGCGCGAGGCCTGCTCGCGCACGCTGGCATCATTGCCCGCACGGATGGCCTGGAACAGGAGCCCCGCACCGCGTGTATCCATCTGGAACTGGCTGGAAATATCACGCAGCTGGCTGGCCACGGTACTGAACATCTCGCGCTGGTCGTTGCTGCGCGCAAGGCGTCCGCCTTCCTCGGCACGGGAAAGCACGCCAGCGAGCAGGCTGTCGGCCTCGCGGGCCTTTTCATCCCAGCTGGCAATGGCATCTTCGAGCACGGCGGGCGCGGTCTCGAAATCATGGGCGTAGTAATGCGCCAGGATGGCGAGCCTGCGGGCGACGAGGTCGTTCTCGTTGGCGCGGATATGGGTCAGTTCACGATAGACCGACAGGTCACGCGTGACGATGATGGTCATCTCGTCGCGCACGTCGCGTATCTGCCCCAGCGCATAGATACCCAGCGAGACCATGAGCAGGACACCGACCATGAAACCGAACAGCAGGCGATTGGCGATAGTCACGGCACTTCACACTCCGACATAACGGGAAGAAAACAGGCGCGCGGGATCGATGACCGTCATGCTGCGCCCATCGGCCAGCCTGGCCTGCGGAAAGCCCGAGGGCGTAAGGGGGGTGGGTGTTGCGGTAATGTCCACCGTGCCGCCCGCCCTGCTGGCCAGCAGGGCGATGCGCCCGAGCGGAATGCTCGACACCGAGCGCAGCAGCAGCATGACACCGGGCTGCGCGAGTGCCATACCCCCAAGCAGCACCGACAGGTCGAACACGGTATAAAGGTCACCCTGATAGCCATGCACGCCGCGCACGCCGGGCGGGCAGTCGGGCCTGCGCGGCATGTCGCTCCACACCGGGTCGGTCACGCGCAGCACGGCATGCAGGTCCACCCCGCAGCACTGGCCCGCAAGGTCGAGCAGGACCAGCGGGCGCGCGGGCACGCCGGGGCCTTCGGTGTCGGCGCGAGCGGCCATGATGCGCGCGCGGTCGGCCAGTACGCGCCGCGCAAAGGCCTCGCGCCCCGCAAGGGGGGGGGCGGCAGGCGGCGGGCCGAAAAAACGCACCATCAGGACGGCACCTGCTGGGCACGAACCATGGCCTGGCGCGCGCCAGACGGCGCACCGGGCGGCTCATCAAGCTGGCGCACCAGCCGCAGCAGCCCGCCCGCGGTCAGGCCATCGCCATCAGGCAGGGGGGCATCGGGCGGGCAGCGGCTGGCGAGTTCCGTCATCTGCGCGCGGATGCGCGCAGCCTGCGCATGGCCGCCCGCATCTTCAAGCAGGCGGGCGAGGTAGCAGCGCGCCATGACGTGGTCGCGGCACAGATAGATGACCCGGCGGAACGATTCCTCGGCCTGCAGCAGGTTGCCGTGCCCCCATGCCAGCACGGCGAACAGGAAATGGATGCGCACGTCAACCGGGTGGCGGGCCAGGTGGTCGCGGCACATCTGCATGGCGCGCGCCACGTGCCCGCCATCAGCCACGCGGCGGATGGCGGCGGCCACGGGCGTGCTGTCGGACAACGACGCAGGAGGCGTGGCACGCGGGGTGCGGGGCACGGGCGGCGGCCGCGTTGCGGCCAGTGCCGCCTGTGCACCCCCCACGCATGGCGCGCGGAACGCCAGCGTGCCGGGCAGGCGCACGGTCTCGAGAAACGGCCTGAAATCGGAAACCGGCTCCGAATGCCCCAAAAGCAGCCAGCCCTCGGGCACGAGGCGCCCCGCCATGGCGTGCACCAGCCCCACCGCCTGCGCCTGCGCGAAATAGATCAGCACATTGCGGCACAGGATGAGGTCGAACGGACCGGCGGGGCCGCCATCGGGGCGCAGCAGGTCAAGGATGTTGCTGTAGCGGAAGGTGACCATGCGCCGGTACCCCTCATGCAGCCGCCACAGGCGCGCGCTGACGGGGGTGAACCATTCCGCGCGCTGCGCAGGCGCAATATCACGCAGGCTCCATGCGCTGAACGCGGCCTCGCGCGCCTGGTCAAGGGCGCGGGTGCTGATGTCGGTGCCCAGGATGTCGATCCGCCAGTCCGCCAGTTTCTGGCCTGCCTCATCGAGCAGGCGCGCCAGCACGATGGCGATGGAATAGGGCTCGGCCCCGTTGGCGCAGCCCACGCTCCAGATCCGCAGGTGCCGCGTGGCCTGCGCCCTGCGGATCAGCCGGGGCAGGATGGTGCGCTCAAGGGCCGCGAACTGCTCGGCATAGCGAAAGAAGAAGGTCTCCCCGATGGTGATGACCGATTCCAGCTCGCGCCATCCCGCATCGCCTCGCGCGCCGTCGGCCAGCAGGGCCAGGTAGTCATGGCAGGTGCGGCAGCCATGCAGGCGCATGCGCGCGCCCACCACCTCTTCAAGCAGGTCGGCCTTGTCCACGTAGTAATGCAGGCCGGTGCGCCGGGTCACGGCATTGACGAGCCTGCGAAACCCCGCTGGCGGAAAGGCGGCCGATCCGCTCACGGCGCGCCATCCGCTGCCGTGGTGGCGCCGGGGTCCGTCTGCGCCCAAAGGGCCGCGCGCGCGCGGGTGCGCTCGAGCAGGCTGTCGAGCCGCATGCGTTCACCATCGTCCAGGATGTCGGTCATGCGCAACATGAAGGCAGTGCTGCCATCCCCCAGTTCAAGTTCCTGCCCCGCACCCTCTGCTTCCGTGGCGCCTGCGTCAACCATGGCGGGGCTGCCCTTTGGGGGGTGCATGACATCAAGGGCCGCATCGACCAGCAGCGCGACACAGCCGCCGCCGGGCTGGTTGCACAAAAGCAGCGGGCGGTAGAGCAGATCAAGCGGCGCACGCACGGCGTGGGCGCGCACGCCAAGCAGCACGCCAAGGTCAAGCACCGCCACCATGGCACCCCCGAGCCGGAACCAGCCCGAAACATGCGGCACCGTCACCATGGGCGCGCGCAGGGCGGGCACGGGCATGCACTCGCGCACCACCAGGCCCGCGGGCAGGCCGTACTGCCGCTCCCCCACCCGAAAGACCATGACCGGCGGGGCTTCGGGGCGGGCCCGCCCCGTTGCCGTGGCCTGCTGTGGGCTGGTGTGATCCATTGCTCCGGCGCCCTTCGCTGTTTGCCATATGCACAAGGCAGAAGTTTGCATTTAATACAAGCCATCGCTACCTCGGGCAGGAATGCATTTCCTACAATCCGGGGAAGCCGCCCCTTGCCGGAGTCTTGTTTTGATGGACAGTTCCTTTTCCAGCCGTTCCCAGGACCGCACGCTGCCGCCTGACGCCACCCCTCCCGGCAGGCTGAACGGGCCGCGCATCGTGCGCATTGGCGTGTGGGCGGTGTTCTATTTCGCGTTCTACCTCGTGCAGCAGGTTTCAGAGCTGGTGGCGCCCCTGGTGCTGGTGCTGGGCATTGGCTGGAGCGCGCTGCCGCATGTGATCGGCATCGTCAACGGGGCGGCGGGCAGCGACCCGCAGGCGCGTGACATGATCGCCCATGTGGCCCACTCCATTCCTGACCATCTTGAGGTGGGATCGCATTTCCTCACGCCGTCCTCGCTGGTGTTTGACGGGTTGATGCTCATGGCGCTGGCGGCCCTGTGCGCAACGCTGTCGACCATCGCCGCGCGCACCATGTAACAAACGGACGGACCCGCCCTATGTTCCGCCTGCATGATGTCAGTTACGCCTATGGCGGCAGCCAGGCCGGCGTGGCTGCGCTGTCGCATGTCAGCCTTGACGTGGCGCAGGGCGAATTCCGCTGGCTGCTGGGGCCGTCGGGGGCGGGCAAGTCGTCGCTGCTGTCCATCCTGTCGCTGGAGGTGCAGGCCAGTTCCGGCATGGTCGAGATCCTGGGTGTGCCGGTCAGGCAGACGCGGCGCGCGGGGCTTGCGCGGCTGCGGCGGCGCATCGGGGCGGTGAAGCAGGATTTCGGCCTACTGCCCGACATGAGCGTGTTCGACAACGTGGCCCTGCCGCTGCGCCTGCAGCACCGCGCCGAGGCCGAAATTGCGCATGAGGTGCATGCCATCATGAAATGGGTCGGGCTGGAACACAGGCTCGATGCCCTGCCACCCCAGCTTTCGGGCGGCGAGCAGCAGCGCGTGGCCATTGCGCGGGCCGTGATCTACCGCCCGGCCCTGCTGGTGGCCGATGAGCCGACCAATGCCCTTGATGAGCGCCAGGCCGGCCGCCTGATGCGCATGTTCCACCGCCTGGCCGAACTGGGCACCACCATCGTGGTCGCCACCCATAACGATGCCATCGTGGCCAAGTACCCTGCGCCCACCATCGAGCTCCTCCACGGCCATCTCGTGCGGGATCACGGCTGATGGCCCGCCAGCGCTATCATGACGGGCTGGCCCTGCGGCAGGCGCTGCCGGGGCGGTTCCTGCCATTCCTTGTGGGCAGCATGGCTTTTCTTGCCGCACTCGCGCTGGCGGGCGGCATTGCCGCGCACAGCCTCTCGCAACGCTGGACCCACGGGGCAGGCGCTGTGACCACCGTGCAGGTGCCCGGCCCCACCGATCCCGCCACCACCATGGCCGCCATGGGCCAGATGCCCGCGACCCGCATCGACGCGGTGCTGGCCATCCTGGCCGCCACCCCCGGCATTACCGACACCCATCGCCTGAGCGATGCCGAACTGCGCGCGCTGCTCGCCCCATGGATCGAGCAGACCGGCGATGCCAGCCTGCCACTGCCTGCCGTGATCGAGCTGCACACCGCCCCGGGGCAGGACGTGGCGGCCAGCCTGCTGCCCCGGCTGCAGGCGCAGGCGCCGGGCGTGCTGATGGAGCATGACAGCGTATGGAGCGACCGGCTGGCAGCCCTTGCCGCCAGCCTGCAGGCCTGCGCGGGCCTGGCGGTGCTGGTGGTGATGACGGTGGCGGTGTGCGTGGTCATGGCCGCGACGCGGGCTGGGCTGCTCACGCGGCGGCAGGCCATCGGGCTGATCCATGCGCTGGGGGCGACCGACAGCTACATCTCGGGCCGGTTTGCCACGCGCGTGGGGCTGCTGGCGCTGTGGGGCGGGCTGTGCGGCAGCGTGCTGGCGCTGCCCATGCTGCTGGCTCTGTCGCAGCTCGCAGCGCCCTTCACCACCATGGGCGATGCGCCCGCTACCGCCCCCGACTGGCGCGACCTGCATGCATGGAGCGCCCTGTTGCCCCCTGCCCTGCTGTGGATGCTCGTGATCGTGCCACCCGCAGCCGGGCTGACCGGCTGGGCCACGACGCAACTGACCGTGCGGGCCTGGCTGCGCCGCCTGCCATGACACGCCTGCGCCGCCTGCTGCTGCCGGGCCTGCTGGGCCTTGCCGCGTGGTGCGCGGGGCTGGGCTGGTTCATTGTCGATGCCCGCCGCCCGGCCGCCGTGCCCCCGCATGCCGATGGCATCGTGGCGCTGACCGGCGGGCAGGGCCGCATCGAGCAGTCGCTGCAGTTACTGGCGCAGGGCTATGGGGACCGGCTGCTGATTTCGGGCGTGGACCGGCATGCAACGCTGGGTGATTTCCTGCGCCACCAGCCCCCTCCCGTGCCCCTGGCGCTGTGGATGCATACGACACTGGGCCACCGGGCCGCCTCCACGCTGGGCAATGCGGATGAAACCGCCGCATGGGTGCATGAATACGGCATGAAAAGCGTGATCGTGGTCACCGCAGGCTACCATATCCGCCGCGCCATGCTCGAGATCGCGCGCACCGTGCCCGGCGTGCGCCTGTATGGCTACCCCATCCGCTCGCCTGCCCTGCGCCACCCGCTGCATCCCGGCACGATCCGGCTCATGGTGGTGGAATATGACAAATGGCTGCTCGCCTGCCTTGACATCGCCCGCCTGACCCGCCCGCTGCACGGCATGCTCCACCATGCCGACACGCGGCCCATAGCCCCCATGGGGTAAGCGGGCGGCTTGTCGCAGGCCGCGTTTTCTGGTGTTAGGGTAGCGCTGAACCACCCCCGATGGACCTGTTAGCCCCATGACCGTACTGCGCGCCTTCGTGTTCAACCTGTATTTTGTCGTGCTGACCCTCGTGATGGGCATCGCGGCCTTCGCCATCCGGCTGTGCGGCAAAAAATACGCGCTGGCCTACGCCAAGCTGTGGACCGGGCTGACCCTGCGCGGACTGGAACGCATCTGCCGCATCGACATACAGGTGAGCGGGCTCGAGCACCTGCCGCCCGGCCCGTGCCTGCTGGCATGCCAGCACCAGTCCATGTTCGACACATTCGCGTGGATGAACATCGTGCCGCTGCCCACCTATGTCATGAAGCGCGAGCTTGAGCGCATTCCGCTCGTTGGCCCCATGCTGCGCCTGACCGGCATGATCGGCGTGGACCGTGATGGCGGGGCCAAAGCACTGCGCGCCCTGCTGGCCGAGGCCGACCGCGCGGCGAAGGAAGGGCGGCAGATCATCATCTTCCCCGAAGGCACGCGCACGCCGCCTGGCGCTGCGATAAAGCTGCAACCGGGCATTGCCGCCCTCTCGGCGCATACCGGCCTGCCGGTCATTCCGGTCGCGACCGATGCGGGGCTGCACTGGGGGCCAAAGGCACTGGTCAAGACGCCGGGCACCATTCACATCGTGGTGGGCAGGCCCCTGCCCGCAGGACTGAAGCGCGCGCAACTGCTGCCTGCCATTGGCAGCGCGTGGCAGGATCTGTGCACGCAGAACGGGCTGCCCGTGCCCAGCGCGGCCTCCCCGAGCGCATGACAGGGCCACGTCATACCTGGCCTGCGGCTCTCCTGACCTGAGCAAGCCTGCTTATGATGCGTATGGCTGTTCCTCGTTTGAAATCTGCCCGTGCCGCGGCATGCCGTTCGGTTATGGGGATGCCGGGTTCACGCACGCGCAGCTTCGCGCCAGATGGATTGCCCAGGGCTGCCCGTGGCATTCCACCATCATCGCCCCGCCAGCACGGCAGGATGCCCGGCGGCAGATGGTCCGGACCGGACTGATCGGGGCTGCGTAAAAAAAACCGCTGCCTGTCAGTCCGCCGTGGGGGAACTGCCCGCAAGCTGGCCGCGCAATGTTTCCACCTGCTGGCGCAGGTCCATGATTTCCTGCAACAGGTTCTCCACCGTGCGGTTGCCCGCGCGTTCCACCGCGTAAAGCGAGGTGAACAGCGACATGGCCTGCCGCACCACGGCGGCCTGCTCCTGGCCCAGCGCCTCAAGCCCGTCGCCTGCCGCATCCGGGGCCTGGCGGTCCATGAATTCACCCATCATGCGCTCGAGGTAGTCGGACACTTCGCCCTGCCTGCTGTCGCCATAACAGCGGATGAGCTGGCGCAGGAAGGCGACCGGCAGCATGGCACGACCGCGCGTTTCCTCCTCGAGCATCACCTGGGCGAGCACGCCGCGGGTAATGTCATCGCCGGTGCGGGCGTCGAGAATGACAAAGGCACGGTCGAGCTTGACCATGTCGATCAGGTTCTCGAGCGTGATGTATGCCGACACTTCGGTATCGTACAGCCGCCGGTTGGCATATTTCTTGATGACGACGGGAGCAGAAGAGACCGACACATGCCTTCCTTTCACATGGCGCGGGAACCGAGCCGAGGGGCCACGGCGCCCCGCGCGGACGCCCTGGCGTGAGGCGTGCCCCTTCCCTTTAGGGCATAACCCGCGCCCCGACCATGAGCCGTGTCATAAAACCTTCATTTCCGCCCTGGCAAAACGGCCTGTCCTGCCCCGCCGGAGCGCCACGCACAGGCTTTCCATGCCCGGCGCATTGCGTTCATGACGTATTATGTCAGAAACTGTCCTTTTCCTTGCGCAGCCTGCCCAGCGTCGCCACGTCGGGCGCGCGCAGGAAGGGATTGGTCGCACGCTCCTCATCGAGCCGGACAGGCAGGGTGGGCAGGCCCCGCGCCCGCAGGCTGGCGACCTC
This sequence comes from Komagataeibacter sp. NFXK3, assembly GCF_054182245.1. Classification (NCBI taxonomy): domain Bacteria; kingdom Pseudomonadati; phylum Pseudomonadota; class Alphaproteobacteria; order Acetobacterales; family Acetobacteraceae; genus Komagataeibacter; species Komagataeibacter sp. NFXK3. The sequence goes on along the minus strand of NZ_JAPIVJ010000002.1, from coordinate 297,406 downwards.
GGCCGCGCGCGCCTGCACGGCGGGGTTGCCGGGCTCGACATGCAGGGCGAAACGCGCATTTGACTGCGTATATTCATGCCCGCAGCACAGCAGCGTTTCACCGGGCAGGGCATCGATGCGGCGCAGCGAGGCGAACATGTCAGCCGGCGTGCCCTCGAACAGACGCCCGCAGCCCATGCTGAACAGCGTATCGCCACAGAACAGCGCAGGCCCCGTGGGGAAATAATACGATACCTCGCCCGCCGTGTGGCCCGGGGTTGCAATCACCTGCACCTGCTGCGTGCCAAACGCCACCACATCGCCATCGCGCACCGCGATATCGAGCGGCGGCAGGCGGTACGCATCCACCGCCGCCCCCACGATCCGCGCACCATAACGCTGGCGCAGCGCCTCGGCTGCGGCAATATGGTCGGCATGGTGGTGGGTGAGGAAGATCATGTCCAGCCGCCCGCCCGCTTCATCAATGGCGGCAACGAGCGGCGCTTCCTCGGCGGGGTCGATCATGCCAGCGGGGCCTGCCGGGCCATCATGCACGAACCAGGCGTAATTGTCCGACAGGATGGGAATCGCCCTGATCGAGAGTTTCCGTGCCATGACATGTCCCTCCATGTAACCTGATCTCCTGCCACGCCATGGGCATGGCATGCCCGCGTGCAGCCTGTTAGTGTAACACCCATGGGCGCCAACATGCACACCGCCGCAAGCTTTTATGCTTCCCGCCGGGGCCAGATGGCCGCCCGGCTGCTTGGCCAGCGCATGGCCGGATTCTGGCCCGAGGGGTCACGGGGGCACATGCTCGGGCTTGGCTATGCCCTGCCCTTCCTGCCGCTATGGGACCGGCCCGGGCAGCCCTGCTTCTCGGCCAGGCTCGACGCGCCTGTCACACGCGAGAGCGGGCCGTGGCAGGGGCGCGACTGCGTGGCCCGGGGCGACAGCCTGCCCTTTGATGACCTGAAATTCGACCGCATCCTGATGATCCACGCGCTTGAAACCAGCGAGGACAAGAACACCCTGCTGCGCCAGGTGTGGAAGATCCTCAAGGATGACGGCGCGCTGCTGCTCATCGTGCCCAACCGGGCCGGGCTGTGGGCGCATATGGACAATTCACCCTTCGGGCAGGGCACGCCCTTTTCGCGCCGCCAGATCGACCGCTGGCTGGCCAATGCCTGCTTCCGCGCCGAGCGCCATGAGGATGCCCTCTACATTCCCCCCGCCGGTCCATGCCCCTCGGGCCCCGCCACCATGGCGGAATGGACGGGGCGCACCCTCTTCCCCCGCCTTGGCGGCGTGTGCATGATCGAGGCGGTGAAGGACATCTATGCGGGCGTGCCCACCCGCCCGGCCACGATCATGCCCGCCGGGCTGCGGCTGCGGCCCGCGCGGCTGTTTTCACGCAGCATCGCCCACCGCCCGCGGGGTGGGAACACGCAGGATACTTGACCAATTTTGCGGGAATCTCCATGAACATTGTCCCATGTCGCTAATTCAATCCCTCAAGCTTGTCCTTGCCCCGCCGCACCCGGCTGCGCGCCCCTTCCTGCTCGCGTCCGGCGCGGGCGCCGTGATCGGGCGGCTGCTGCCGTGGCGGGCAACCAAGCTGCTTGGTACGGCCAGTGGCCTGTTCTTCGGGTTCTGCCTGTATTTCTTCCGTGACCCCGAGCGCGTCACCCCGGCCGAAGCCAACGTGGCCGTGGCCCCGGCGGATGGGCATATCGTCTCGATCGAGAAAGTGGCGCCGCCGCCGGAACTCGATATGGGCGATGCCCCGGTGTGGCGCATCGCCACCTTCCTGTCGGTGCTTGACGTGCATGTGAACCGCATGCCCATCGCGGGCACGGTCACGCGCGTGTCGTATCATGCGGGGCAGTTCCTTAATGCCAGCCTCGACAAGGCATCCGAGCTCAATGAGCGCAATGCCCTGCGCCTTACGCTCAAGGACGGGCGGCAGCTTGCCGTGGTGCAGATCGCGGGGCTGATCGCGCGCCGCATCCTGTGCGATGCGGAGGAAGGCATGCAGTATGAAACCGGCGAGCGCTTTGGCCTGATCCGCTTTGGCTCGCGCACCGACCTGTACCTGCCCGCCGACGTGGCCCCGCTTGTCGAGGTGGGCCAGACCATGATCGGCGGCGAGACCGTGATGGCGCGGCTTTAAGCGGTTATGGCAGTCCCCCCCCCCGCCAACCGGTCACGCCGCATCCGCAGGCTGAAAAAACGCCAGCGCCCCCGCGTGCGGGGCCTGTCGTTCAACCGGATGATCCCCAACCTCATGACCATGCTCGGCCTGTGCGCGGGGCTGACGGGCATGCGATTCGGGCTGGAGGGGCGGTTTGGCGGCGCGGCCACGGCCCTCCTGATTGCCGCATGCATCGACGGGCTTGACGGTCGCATCGCGCGGCTCCTGCGCGGCACCAGCCGCTTTGGCGCGGAGTTCGACAGCCTGTCCGACTTCCTGTGCTTCGGGGTGGCACCCGCCTTCGTGCTGTACCTGTGGGCACTGCACGAGGGGGGGCGGTTTGGCTACATTCCGTGCATCATGTTCACGGTCTGCATGGCGCTGCGGCTCGCCCGCTTCAACGCCAGCCTTGATGATGACGCCAACCAGCCTAAATACGCCGCCAATTTCTTTACCGGCGTGCCCGCGCCCGCGGGTGCGGGGCTGGCGCTGTTTCCGCTCTTTCTGGGGCTGGAGGCGCAGCGCCTGCACCTTGACTGGCTGTATGACCTCACCCGCGACCCGCTCATGCCCGCTCTGACGCTCAGCGGCACGGCCTTCCTGCTGGTATCGACGCTGCCGGTGTGGTCGTTCAAGAACTTCAAGGTGCCTTCGCCGTTCATCCTGCCCACCATGCTGGGCACGGGGGTCTATGCCGCCATCCTGATTGCCGAGCCATGGGGCGCGCTGGCTGCGGCGGGCGTGATCTACCTCCTGCTCCTGCCCATCAGCCGGCGCAGCTTTCACCGCCTGCGCCGCGCGGCGGAAGACCTGCAGGAAAGTGACGAGCCCGCGCCCCACAGCCCGGGCTGATACAGGGAAGGCGCCGCCTTTTTTCAACAGGGCGGCGTTTCCTGAAGCTTTTTGAAAAAAGCTTCACCAAAAACTTTTATCTTTTTACTTCAGGACTCTCCGGCAGCCTGCCAGCGCACCAGGGCTGTCAGGATTTCATCCGGCGCGGGCGGGCATCCGGGTAGCGACACGGTGGTGCGCGCCCGCACGCCCACGCCGCCCAGCACGGCGTAATTGCCGCCAAACAGCCCCCCATCCACCGCGCAGTCTCCCACCACGGCCAGCACGCGCGGACCAGGCATGGCCTGCCAGGCCAGTTCGACCACGGGCGCCATGCCCACCGTCAGGCTGCCGGTCAGCAGCAGCATGCCCGCCTGCCGGGGCGTGGGCACGAAGCGGATGGGGTGATTGCCCGCCAGCAGGGCGCGTGACAGGCTGGCCAGTTCAAGCGCGCAGCCGGTGCAGCCGCCACTTTCGATATGAAAGACATCCAGCGCCTCAAGTCGCGGCAGCGGCGTGCCTTCGGGCCAGAACAGGTGCAACTGCGCCATTACAGGTCCGCCCCGGTGGCTGACAGGCCCAGCGAGACCAGGATCAGCTCCACATCCTCACAGGCCGCGCCCGACAGGATCGTGGGCAATGCCTGCACCAGCGCCAGTGACGGGTCACCACACCACCAGGCCGCAACATGCCCCGCCTCAAGGCGCAGCCAGTGCCAGACCGGGCCTGCCGGGCCATCGGCCCGGCCCAGACCTTCTCCCCCTCCGCCTTCGACCTCCATGACAGGGCTTTCAGGCAAGGCTGCAAGCAGGGACAGGCTTTCCCCGATCTCGCTCAGGCGGGCATCAAGCCGGTCGGTCACATCGCCCTGCCCCCTTTCCGCCGCCCGCGCGTTACAGCCCATGATGCCCCAGCGGGCAGCCGTTGCGGCTGATAGCACGCCCTTGCCACGCGCCTGCGCCGCAAGGCCACGGGGCCGCCAGAACAGCCGGTACAGGGCGGTGTGCCCTGCTACCAGCGTGGCCAGTTGCGTGTCATCCATACGCGGCTTCAGGGCGGCCGGGGGCGGGATGACATCGAACAGCAGGCGCCGCCCGCACAGATCCCGGCAGGCCTGCCGCACCTGCTCCAGCATGGTGGCGGCCAGGGTGGCGCTGCGTCCATCGCCCAGCATCGCGCCGGCCTGTGCCAGCACATCCAGATGGGTGGCAATCCGTTCCACATGACCCAGCATCACGCCTGCCGCCACGCCCTGCGCGGGCATGGGGGTGCCGGTGGCGTTGTGCAGGGCACGGGCAAAGGCAAGCTGGTGCGCGACGGTCGCTGTTGCATCAATCCGGGCGACCAGCCTGACTGCCTGCTGTGGCGCAAGCCCCCGCAGCCGCGCGGCCAGACCCCGATGCGCGTAGCCCATGCAGGGCTGCACTGCCACAATGCGCTCGCCCGGCAGGCCGAGCCGCAGATGGAACGGGGCGCGAAAATTCCCTTCCGCCGGACCATGACCCAGCACTGTGCCGCCTGCCTGCATCACTGCCGGTCCATCAATGAACTCCCGCCCCTCCGGCAGGCCGGGCGTGGGGGCGGGATGGGCCGCCAGCGGGGTTGCCACCGGCCACCGGCCCTGATCCAGCCACGGATCGCACCGCCCCCCGATGACCGGAATGCCCCACAGCTCATGGATGATGCGCTCGGGCGCCTGGGCCCCCACCCGCACGGGCGACAGGGCGGGATAGCCATCGGGTGATACCGCAACGCTGGCAACCAGCGGGGTTGGGCCATGGCGGAACAGGGCATGCACCTGCACGCCGTCAGACCATAGCCCCAGCAGGGGCAGGTCGGCCGCGCGCAACCCCGCGATCATGGCCTGCCACGCATCAGCCTCCAGCACAAAGCGCCCGGCGCAGGGCGTGGGGGCACCGTGCCGAATGAGGGCTGCGACATCCGCGCTCATGCCAGCACCATCCCGCCACGCAGGGCCAGCGCCAGCACCATGCAGCCCAGTGCCAGCGCCAGACCTGCCCGCGCCCGTGCCGCCGGGTCCGGTTCTGTCCCGGCAGGCGCAGCACCGGTGAACACTGGCCACAGGCAGGCCCCGGCCAGAAGGGCCACCCCCGGCGTGGCCTCCATCTCGGCCAGCAGCAGCAGGGCCAGCGCCACCCCCGGCAGGAAAGGTGGCCACAACAGGCCCGGAGCCCCGGCCCCGCGCCCGGCCCCGCCACCACAGGCCAGCGCCAGCAGGCAGGCCGCAAGCGGCAGGGATGCCGTGGCAGAAGGCAGCCCCGCAGCCAGCACGGCGCAGCCCGACCAGTCCACACCGCCTGAAGGTGCGCGGAACCGGGGCAGGAGAGACCACAGCAGGCACACGCCGCCCAGAAAGGTCAGCGCGGCATGAAGGGCAGGCCACGTTATCGCCGCCTGAGCCAGCACTGCCGTCGTGGCCAGCAGCGCCATCTGCCCCTCTGGCGCCCCCGCCGGGCGCTCCTTGCCCGACAGCACGCCACAGGCCAGCAGCAGCCCGCCTGCCAGCAGCACTGCACCGGCCTGCTCCTGCCGTGCGCCCCACCCGGCCTGCAGCACGAACAGCCCGCCCTGCGCCATGACCAGCCCCCCCAGCCCCACGCGCAGCGCGGTCCAGTCGCCCTGCCTGCCCAAGGCGAGATGCACGCCCAGCCCCAGCCCGATGAACATGACCAGCAGATCGCACCGCCCGCATGACAGGGCCAGCGTGGCATTGCCTGCCAGGAGAAAGGGCCCAAGCCCCGCCATGCCGCCTGCTTCCCGCGCCACAGTTTCCGGCATGAAAACACGCACGCACAGCGCCAGCGCCGGGCTGGCCAGCATCAGCGCCTGCACCATGGTGTGGGCAGGCTGGCAGCCAACAGCGCACACCCCCATGAGCAGCACGGCCAGCAGGCCACGCAACGCCTGTGAGCCGCCGGTTGCCAGCAGGGCAGTAAACGCCAGCACCATCCAGCCCGCCACCAGGCTGATGAAAAGAGCGGGCGACATCATGATGCTGACCCTCCGGACCGGCGCGCGCGCAGCAGCATGAGGTTGAGGGCCGCTGCCGCCACGAGTGTTTCCGCCATGACCAGCGGGCTATCGGCCAGCCCCGCCAGCAGCATGACGCCATCAAGCCCGCAGGCCAGCCCCGCGCACAGGGCGGGAGCCGCCCGCGCAATGCACGCGCCCCACACCCCGCACATGATGGCGGATAACCCCGCCAGGCCCATGAGCCGCCCTGTCATGCCGCCGGGCATGCCGGGCACGATCACCTGCGCCAGCACCGCAACACAGACCAGCCCACCGGCAAGGCGCAGGCCAGTGCGCTCACGCGGGCCTGCCTGCCCGTACAGGAGTTGCAGGCCCAGCAGGCCGACCATCCCCGCCTGCGCCACCGCCAGCAGGCATGCGACCCCCACCCTGCCCTGTGCCCATTGCCACAGCCACACGCATGCCGCCGCAAGCCCCGCATGCCAGGCGAGGCCGCCGCCCCGCCCCCCGGAGCCCGAAAGCGACAGGATCACCACCATGCCCAGCAACAGCACCAGCATGCTCAATCCGCCCCCCGGCCCGCAAACAGCAGCACCCCGGCCATCAGCGCGCATAACAGGGCAAGCCCGGCCCGCCAGCCCGCATGCTGCCTGCCCGCCGCGACCACGAACACCCGCAGCCCCGCAACACACCCGCACGCCAGCAGCATATGCCCGGCCCACACCCCCATTGCCCCCAGCAGCGACACACCCCGCCATGACCGGGCCATGAGATCGGGCTCCACGATCGCTTCGGGCCAGACCAGATCACGCGCCACCATCATCCACACCACCGCCAGCAGGTCACGTGCATACAGCGCCACCGCGCGGTCGGGGCCTGCCAGATCCTCCAGCATGGTGGCAAACAGGCGTAATGCCGCGCCATCGCTTTCCTCCACCCCCGCCAGCACCAGTGCAGCCGCCACCAGCGCCAGCGGCACGCGCACCACGTTCATATCCGCCACATGCGCCTGCCGCACCAGCCCCGCCAGCGTGCCATCGGGCAGGCACAGCCCCAGCACCACGCACACCAGCAGCAGCACGGGCTGGATCATGATGCCCATGCACGCCGCCTTCAGCCCCGCATGGCCGGGCCGGGCCAGCCCTGCCGCAAGCGCCGTGACCACAAGGGCCAGAAACGCCATTTCCAGCAACCCGCCCACGATCAGCAGGTCCGACAGGTCGCTGCCGGGCAGGCCGATGCAAAACGAAGGCACCAGCCCTGCCGCAGCCAGGCCTGCCGCAAGGCCCAGCCAGGGCGCCACCGCCGTAACCTGCGCGCCCGCCGCCGAGCGCACCCCCGCCTGCCGCCATGCATGGCGCAGCACGCGCCAGTGGGCCAGCGGGGCGGGCGGGCGGCGCTCGCCTTCCATGCAGGCTGCCATCCAGCGCAGCAGGGCAATCCAGACCGGCGCCATCAGTGCAACCAGCGCCATGTGCCAGCCCGCCAGCAACAGCGCCTGCATGCGTGCTGCAAGGAACGGTGCCATCATCCCTGCCCCCGCCACGCAATGAACATGAGCGCCCCTACGCAGGCCGCCAACAGCACTACCGGCCCCGGCACCCGCCGCCAGCATGCTGCGCCTGCCACCCGGCCCGCGCCCACCCGCACGAGCCTGCGCGCCAGCCGCAGGCCATGCGCGTAATCGCGCACGAAATACTGCCGCGCCGGTGCGGCCGCGACCAAATCGAGCAGCATGCGCGCGGGGTTGCCCGGCCCCACCTGCGTGAGCGGATCACCAAATACCATCCACGGTGGCACCCCGGGCGCACCCTGCTGCCACCCTGCCACCTGCCGCGTGGGCGCGCGGCAGGCCAGCCAACGCACCACCGCCACAACGCCCCCCACCAGCGCTACAAACAGGCACAGGCGGGGGGGATGCAGGGCTGCGCCCCCATCGGGCGATGTCAGGGCAACCACCGCAAGGCCGGACCATCCGCCAGTCCCTCCCGCGCCCTGCATCAATGCCAGCCACCAGCCGGGCCAGATGGAAACCAGCACGATCGGCAACCCTGCCACCAGCACGGCCCACTGCTCCCGCGCGGGCGGGTCCGCCGCCCCCGCGCCGCGCGGCGTGCGCGGCCTGCCACACAGCATGACTGCCACAATGCGCACAAGGGCGAGCATGCGCACCGCCCAGCCCACGCCCAGCACGGCCAGAGCCAGCAGCAGTGGCGCCTCGCCCGCCAGCCCGCCCGCATGCGGCATGGAGGCCAGCAGGCGCAGCAGCATCCAGATAATGGAAAACCCCAGCAGCGGCGGCAGCCCGCTTTCGGCCAGCAGCGCCAGCGCAAACAGCGCGGACAGGCGCGGCATGAGCACCCCAAGCCCGCCCAGCCTGCCCAGCGAGAGCGCGCCCGCCTCGCGTTCCATCACATCAAGCGCGCGGGCGCCCAGCACGCCAGCAAGCAGCAGCCCCGCCACCAGCAGGTAGGTGCGCTGGGCGCAAGCGGCCATGCCCGGCAGGTCATCGGCGCGCGCCAGCAGCATGAGGCCCGCGAGCGTGATAATGATGGCCCCCGTGCCGCCCGCCAGCCCGGTCAGGACCCGGCGCGCATCAGGAGCCCGCAGCGCCCGCCACGAGGCGGTCATGTAAAACAGGCACCCCGCCACGATCAGCACGCCCCCCCAGCGCATGTCGGCCGCCGCCGTGCCCGCGGGCAGGCGCGCCCACAGGCTCATGGCGGCGATCATCGCGGCGATATCGGCCATGTGGAACGGCCGCAGGCCACGCGGGGCCACGCGCAGGGAGAACGAAAGCCCCAGCAGCCCCCGCGTGGCCAGCCAGCACAGCCCCGGCAGCAGATAATCGACCTGACCGGGCGACCGGCTGCCTGCCGCCAGCAGCAGCAGGGCCATCATGTCGGGCGCGTGCCGCCTGCCTGCCTGTGTGGTGCGGCACAGCGCCAGCAGGACCCACCCCGCCCCGATGGATGACACGATGCCCCCCCCGATTACCACAAGGGCCGCGCCAAAGCTGGCCGAACAGTCACGCGGGGTGCGGGCCAAAGCTGCGACAAGCCCGAGCGGCACCAGCAGCATCACATCGGGGCCACCAGCAAAAACGCCCGGCCATGCCACCACCCCGCCGGGCAGGGCACACCCGTGCGAACAGGCCATGGCCATGCCGCACACCACCAGCCAGCCCGCCGCCAGCGCGGGCCTTGCCCAGCGCGCCTGCCGCGGCAGGCCGACGCACAAAGCAGTTGCCAGCCCTACCACAAGCAGGGCAACGACAAGGATGACAGGAATGATGATGGCCCTCCGGCTTGCTCCCGGCTGGCCGGGTGGATCAGATCATGGCCGGCGGCCCCTTGCGGCGCGGCGGCGCGATGCTCCATCAATCTCCGCCAGACCGTCGCGCGTCAAGATGATCGCGGTTGCGCTGGCGGTTTCATGCGGGCAGCACGCTGACCGACCATCATGTCATGCGGCTCCTCTCGCCACGACACGGCGGGCGGCCCACGCATGGCGAGACATCGCCCCCAGCGGTGCCGGTCTCTAAAGCAGGCACATGCCACGCCCGCACAGGCCCGCCCGGCCACGATACCGACCGGCGGCACGTCTCCGTGGCCGACATGTTCTCTCGCAGTGCTCTTTGGGCATGGAAGGGTTCAGGTTTTGCGGGCACTTTACTTTCATGGCGGGCCGCATGTCACGGTGACCGGGCCGGTTCATTCCGGCCATGCCTGCGCATGGATGCCCATGACCGGACAGGCGCGACTTGGTCGGTTCATGAATAGGTTTGTGGCGGATATATAAAATTTTGGTTTGTTCAGCCTGATCGGCCTGCTCTGCGCCCTTGCCCCCTGGGGTGCGCGCCCTGGCTTAACAGCCCGTTTGCGCGTTTTCTGAATCTTGGCCCGCTGGTAACCGTGGTTCTTGCTTTCTTTTACTACAGGCGGGGCCTCAATGCCTTGACGGAGAAGGCAACCGGAGCCTTCAGTGGGCTTGGCGGATCATTCGCATCTTCAATGGCTGATGAATTAACAAAGCGGATTCATGATTCCGTATCATTGGGGTTCGGTTTCTATGTCTGCACCCTGACCGCGATCATCATCGCCGTCTCCGGGATGAAAAGCAGAAACGACTGATACAACCTGCAATGGCATAAGCATAAGGCTGTGCAGGCACGATCTGTACAGCCTTATCCTGCATTCCATATCGTGCAAATGAGTAAAGACATGCGCCTCAATACCAGACATATCCGCAGCCTGATGTTCGCCCTGCCCGTTGTCGCCCTTTCCGCCTGTGGTGACAAAGCCCCTGAGCCACAGGACCTCAAGCAGGTCGCGCAGGAGTATATCAATCAGAAATTCAGCTATGACAAACCCGTCGTGACCGAAGTCAGGGATAGCGCCTTCGCTGACGAGAACAAGAAAATTTTTAAATGCCATATTGTCATGCAGTTCCCCAACCAAGCCACTGATGAACGTGTTCAGTTTTTCAGGCAGGATGACAAGAAGCAGTGGGTTGCATCAGACCAGTAAACTGGCCATCACGCTTACTGCCCATAGAGCATAATAATAAATAAAGTTTTCAAACGCCGCCTTTATTAAAGTAAAGACGGCGTTTTATTTATCCAGACCTGCGGGCCTGTCAGATCATGGCCAGCGGTTCCTTGCGGCGCGGCGGGGCGATGGCGGCGTCAATCTCGGCAAGATCATCGCGCGTCAGGGTAATTTCGGTTGCGGCAAGGTTTTCGTGCTGGTGCTTCGGGCTGCCTGCCTTGGGTATGGCCAGCACGTTCTCCTGCCGCAGCACCCATGCCAGCGCAATCTGGGCGGGGCTTGCCGGGCCGAGCGAGGTCTTGTGCCGTGCAGCCACCCGGCCCAGCACCGGCGCACGCAGCAGGTCACCGCCCTGCCCCAGTGGCGAATAGGCCATGGTTACGATGCCCGCTTCACGGTCACGTGCCAGCAGGTCGAATTCCGCACCGCGGTAGTCGAGGCTGTACAGCACCTGATTGGCGGCGCACGGCGTGGTGGCCTTTATGCTTTCCACCTCGCGCATGGCGTCGGTATCGAAATTGGAAACACCCCAGCTACCGATCAGGTCCGCTGCCACCAGGTCATCAAAGCCTGCTATGGTTTCCTCCAGCGGCTCGCTGCCTTCCCAGTGCAGCAGGTAGAGGTCGAGATATTCGGTGCCCAGCCGTTTGAGCGAGGCCTCGCACGCGCGGCGCACGCCCTTGCGCGAGGCGTTCGAGGGCAGCACCTTGCTGACCAGGAACACATCATCGCGCCGCCCTCGTATCGCCTCGCCCACCAGTTTTTCCGACCGGCCAGAGCCATACATCTCCGCGGTGTCGACAACGCGGATACCGGCCTCGAGCCCTGCATGGATGCTTTTTATTTCATCCGCACGGCGGCTGTCGCTGTCCCCCATGTTCCATGTGCCCATGCCAAGGGCCGGGACGGTGGTGCCGTTGGGGAAAGTGACCGTTTTCATACGCAACCTGCCTTTCGTCCATGCCGCGCGGGATTGCCCCGCGCGATGGTGCCTATTTGCGACGCGCCCAGCCTTTTGGCTGCTGTTGCCAGTAGCTCAGCTCATGCCCGGCCTCGCGCCACGCCACCCAGCGCGCGCGCGCGCCCGCCACGGCGACCTCGTCATGGCCATCGAACAGGTCGAACACCCGCTCGAAGGGAGAAAGATCGGGCATTTCCACCCCATCGAGCAGGAAGGCGAAGGTTGCGCCATTGGGCACGTCCTCGCCCTCCGTCAGCCAGATGGGCTGCCATTCCCCGTGCCCCATGGCCTTTGTGCCATGGGGCAGCCACAACGGGTTGGCGGAACGCCATAGCCCGTCATCGAGTTCGGTCACCCGCTCGGCCGTGCCACAGCGGATGACCGCGCGCCTGCTGGCCGCAAGCGTGCGGCCAAGCAGCGCGGGCAGTACTTCCACCGCCTTGGAACGCGTCAGGTGATAGAAGCCGATCTGCGCCATGGAGTTCCCTGTCCTGCCCTGTCCTGCCACGCGGGGCAGGCATTACCCCTCGTAATGCGTGCTGACCAGACGGTCGAGCAGGCGCACGCCAAAGCCGGTCGCCCCTTTGGGCGCGTGCGAGGTGGCGCCGGAGGAAAACACAGTGCCCGCAATGTCGAGATGCGCCCAGGGCACTTCGTTGACAAAACATTCAAGGAACTTGGCTGCCGTGATCGACCCGCCGGGGCGGCCGCCGATGTTCTTGAGGTCGGCAATGTCCGAGCGCAGCAGTTCAAGGTAGGCGGCATCGAGCGGCATGCGCCACAGCTTCTCGCCCGTCGCCTCGCCCGTGCCGGACAGGTGGCCTGCCAGTTCATCATTGTTCGAGAACAGGCCCGCGCGTTCCACGCCAAGACTGACCACGATCGCACCGGTAAGGGTTGCGAGGTTGACCATGAAGCGCGGCTTGAAGCGGTCCTGCGTGTACCACAGCACATCGGCCAGCACGAGGCGGCCTTCGGCATCGGTGTTGAGCACCTCCACCGTCTGGCCTGCCGCCGTGCGCACCACATCACCGGGGCGCTGGGCATTGCCGGACAGCATGTTCTCCACCAGCCCCACCACGCCCACGGCGTTGACCCTGGCCTTGCGCCCGGCCAGGGCGGCCATGGTGCCAACCACGGCGGCGGCACCGCCCATGTCGGTCTTCATCTCGTCCATGCCGGCGGCGGGCTTGATCGAGATGCCGCCGGAGTCAAACGTGACCCCCTTGCCCACGAAGGCCACCGGGGCTTCGCCTTCCATGCCGCCATTCCAGCGCATGATGACGGTGCGGGGCGGCGCATCGCTGCCCTGGGCCACGCCAAGCAGCGCGCCAAAGCCCAGCTTGTGCATGGCGTCGCGGTCGAGCACCTCCACTTCCACGCCAAGGTCGCGCAGGGCGAGGATGCGCTGCTCGAATTCCGGCGGGCGCAGCATGTTGGCGGGCTCGGATACGAGGTCACGGCACAGGAACACGCCCCGCGCCACCGCCAGCAGCGGCTGCCACGCGGCCTGCGCCGCTGCGGGGTCTGCTGCCAGCACGCTCACTTTTACCAGCCTGTCGGCCTCGCCCTTGCGCGGGGTGGTGCGATACGAATCGAAGCGGTAGCTGCCCAGAACGGCGCCGAGTGCGGCATGGGCGGCAAGGCCGGGGGAGAGGCTGTCGGCCACGATCGCGCCCTGCGCGCCACCCTGCGCCAGGGTGCGTGCGGCGGCAACGCCCGCGCGTTCGGCCCCGGTCGCGCACAGCTCGCCCATCGCACCCAGCCCGACAAGGATCACGCGGTCATAGCCTGCGCCGGGTGCCAGCACCACGCAGGTCTTGGCCAGCTCGAAGCCAAAGCGGGCGGCACGGGCGGCACGGGCCAGCGCCCCGCCGGTGGCGGCATCGATCTGGGCAAACAGGCCCGCGGGCGCCGTGCCGGAGGGCGCGAGGATGGCGATCGTGCCGCCGGCAGGCGCCGTGGCATCGGAAAAGGCAATATCGAGCATGGGGGTCACGGGGCTCCGCTTTGACAAAGGGTGGATGAACGGCACGAAACCCTGCCCCGCCCCATGCGGGAAAAGGCCGGTTTTTCGCCACCGTGCACCATCAGGGCCGATAAAGGCATGACGGCGCGGCACGAGTAAGCTAATGCGAACAGCATGAATACGCCATCCATGCCAGCTTATGAGGACAGATTCCTTCTGGATCTGGCCCTGCGCCTTGCCGATGAAGCAGCGGAGCTGATCCGCGCCATCCGCGCGCGCGGCTTCGCCACCACGGTCAAGACCGACAGCTCCCCCGTAACCGAGGCCGACCACGCGGCGGAGGCGCATATTCTCAAGGGCCTGCGCGCCCATGCGCCCGCCATCCCCGTCGTGGCGGAGGAGGAGATGGCCGCGGGCATCCGCATCGATCCCGGCAGCGAGTTCTGGCTGGTCGACCCACTTGACGGCACGCGCGAATTTGCCGCGGGCCGCGATGATTTTACCGTCAATATCGGCCTGATCCGCCATAACCGCCCGGTGCTCGGCGCCGTGGCCCTGCCTGCCTACCACCAGCTTTATGGCGCGGGTGCGGGGCGTGGGGCCTTCCGCATCGACAAAAATGGTGAGCAGGCGATCCATGTCCGCCGCCCCCCGGCACAGGGGCTGACCGTGCTGGCCTCGCGCCATTATGCCGATGACCCGCGGCTGAAGGAATTCCTGGGCGGCCATCCCGTCGCCCACCTGGGCAATATCGGCTCGGCGGCCAAGTTCATCCGCGTGGCGGAAGGACTGGCCGATCTCTACCCCCGCCTCGGCACCACCATGGAGTGGGACACCGCCGCCCCGCAGGCCGTGGTCGAGGCCGCCGGTGGCGCCATCCTCACGCCCGATGGCAGGCCGCTGGCCTATGGCAAGCCGGAATGGCGCAACCCGCACTTCGTGTGCCGTGGGGCGCGGTAGGTCCGGCCCGCATGCAAACCCGCCTGCTCCCTGACACCCCCGCCGGGATCGAGACCGCAAGCGCGATTTTGCGCGCGGGCGGCCTCGTGGCCTTTGGCACCGAGACGGTTTACGGCCTTGGCGCGGATGCGGGCAATGACCGGGCGGTGGCCGCCATCTACGCCGCCAAGGGCAGGCCGGGGCGCAACCCGCTCATCAGCCACTTCGCCAGCGCGCAGGCCGCCTTCGCGCAGGTCGCGGCAACGGAACTGGCCCATGCGCTGGCCGCGCGGTTCTGGCCCGGCCCGCTGACCATGGTGCTGCCCCGCGCGCCCGGCTGCGCCATCTCGCCCATTGCCACGGCAGGGCTGGGCACCGCCGCCGTGCGGGTACCCGCAGGCACCACCACGCTGGCGCTGCTGCAGGCGTGCGGCTTTCCCGTCGTGGCCCCCTCGGCCAACCCTTCGGGCAAGGTCAGCCCGTCGGATGCGCAGCATGTCATGGCGGGACTTGCCGGGCGGATTGACGCGGTGCTTGACTGCGGCCCCTGCGCTGTTGGTGTGGAGAGCACGATCATCGACCTCAGCGGACCCGTTCCGGTGCTGCTGCGCCCCGGCGGCATCACGCTCGAAGCGCTGGAGGAAGCCTGCGGCATGCCCCTTGCCCTGCCGCAGGCCGCAAGCAACGATGCCCGCCCTTCCGCCCCCGGCCAGCTTTCATCGCATTACGCGCCCGGCCTGCCGGTACGGCTTGACGCCACGAGCGTGGGCGCGGATGAAGCCCTGCTGGCCTTTGGCGCCCCGCTGCCGGGCAGCAGGCTGGTGTGGAACCTGAGCGAAGGCGAAGATTTGCATGAAGCGGCAGCCCGCCTCTTCGCGGGGCTGCGGTTTCTTGATATGGAGGGGCAGCGCCGGGGACTGGTCGGGATTGCCGTACAGCCCGTGCCCCGGCACGCGCTGGGGCGGGCCATCCGCGACCGGCTGACCCGTGCGGCCTGTCCGCGTTCGTAATGATTTCAACCGCATGATCCGACCCTGGTGCAGCTGACATGAGCGATACACAGACAATCGACCCAAGGGAACTGAGAATCCTTTCGGATATTCTCGCCCTTGTTCTGGATGAGAATGCTGGCCAGTCGGAAGCAGCGCTGGCAACCATCCGCACGCGCGCTGGCAAGAACCAGGTCACGGGCGGCGCACTCAAGAACCTGTTCACCGCGATCGCGCCCAACCCACCGCCCAGGGCAGCCCCCAAGCCCCGCGCGCCGCGCGCCACCAAGGCCAGCGCCGCCGCCAAGAAAGAGATCGAGGAGTCGCACGCCCGCATTGCCGAAATGGCGGAAAGCATCCGCACGCTCGATGCGACCCTGCGCGACACGCGGGTTGAACTGCGCGCCTCCCTTGCCCGCAACGACGCGCTGACCGCCGAGTTGCGCCAGACCCAGCAGGCCCGCGCCGAGACACTGACCGCCCTCTCGGTCGCGCACAACAACACCCGCCCGGCCGGCCGCCGCTCATCGGGCCTGATCGTGGCCGCCGCCGTGGGCGCGCTGACCGGCTTCGCGCTGACCGAGGCCTTTCACCTGCTGGCCCAGCCCAGCCCGGCGCAGGCCAGCGCCACCTACCCGCCGGTGCGCCACCATGGGCAGGCATGGCTCGTGCCCTCATCCTTCCCCTCCCATACAGGACACATGCTGTCATGACCGTATCCCCCTCGCCCGCGCCCACGCGCCCTGACCTGATCGCGCGCTTTACCGATCTGCTCGGCCCGGTTGGCGTGCTGGTGGATGCGACCGATACCGACAGTTTCTGCACCGACTGGCGCGACCTGTACCATGGCCGCGCGCTGGCCGTGCTCCGGCCCGCCAATACGGCGGAACTCGCCGCCATCGTGCGCCTGTGCAACGAGCACGACGTGCCCATGGTGCCGCAGGGGGGCAATACCAGCATGGTCGGCGGCGCCACACCTGACGGGAGCGGGCGCGAGGTGGTGATCTGCCTGTCACGCATGAACCGCGTGCGCGCCATCGACCCCGCCGACCTGACCATGGAGGTGGAAGCGGGCGTGACGCTGAAAGCCGCGCAGGATGCCGCGCGTGAAGCAGGCTTCATGCTGCCGCTTTCCATCTCATCGGAAGGATCGGCGCAGATGGGCGGCGTGCTGGCCACCAATGCGGGCGGCAACAACACGCTGCGCTATGGCAATGCGCGTGAACTCACGCTGGGCATCGAGGCGGTCATGCCCGATGGCAGCGTGTTCCATGGCCTGCGCCGCCTGCGCAAGGACAATACCGGCTACGCGCTGCGCCAGCTGCTCATCGGCTCGGAAGGCACGCTGGGCATCATCACCACCGCCATCATCCAGCTCCATCCGCAGCCGCGCGCCATCGAGGCCGCCCTGTGCGCGATGGACGACGCCGATGCGGCGCTGAAGCTGCTCGGCCTGCTGCGCGCGCGCGACCCGGCCCTGGTGCAGGCGTTCGAGTTCATGTCCGGCACCGGCATGGACCTCGTGACCAGCCTGATCGCGGGCGCCACCGTGCCGCTGGGCGAGCGCGCGCCCGCCTACGTGCTGGTTGAACTCGCCACCCCCCGCCCCGATGCCGACCTGCGTGAATACGCCGAGGAAGTGCTGGGCGAGGCGCTGGAGGAAGGCATCATCACCGATGCCGTGATTGCCGAGAGCGAAGGCCAGCGCGCGGGCCTGTGGAAGCTGCGCGAGGAACATGCCGAAGCCCAGCGCCGCGCGGGGGCGAGTGTGAAAAACGATGTCTCGGTTCCGGTCACGCACGTGCCGGAACTGATCCGCCGCGCAACAGCGGCGTGCGAGGCGCTGATACCGGGCATCCGCCCCGCCCCGTTCGGCCACATGGGCGATGGCAACATCCACTTCAATCTTGTCCAGCCCGAGGGCATGGACCCTGCCGCCTTCCTGGCGCGTAGCCATGACATCATGGATACGGTGGCCGATATCGTGAAGGACCTTGATGGCTCTTTCTCGGCCGAGCATGGGGTGGGGCAGCTCAAGCCCTACATGATGCCCGCATGGCGCGGCGGCGCGGAGCTTGCGGCCATGCGCCACATCAAGGCCGCCCTCGACCCCAAAAACCTCATGAACCCCGGCAAGGTCCTGCCACCCGCGCAACCGGGCGCATGACCCCACGCCCCGCCGTGCCGCGCGTAACAGACTGTTCCACCCCCCCATCCGGGCGGGGTTCACCCCTTTTGCCCCGGCGCGAACAGGGTTAGACAGGGGCATGCCTGCCCTCCGCCCTGGTCCCGATCGCCTCGCGCCGCGCCTGTCGATTCTGGATCGTTACATGCTGCGCCAGCTCCTGCTGGCGCTGGCGGCAAGCACGGGCGCGCTGGCAACCCTGATCTGGCTCACCCAGTCGCTGCATTTCGTCTCGCTGGTGGTGGGGCGCGGGCTGTCGCTGCGCGTGTTCCTGGAACTGACCGGCCTGCTCATCCCGTCCTTCGTGGCGGTGATCCTGCCCATCACCACCTTTGTGGTGGTGCAGTTCATCTACCAGCGCTTCGGCACCGACCGCGAACTGACCGTGATGCAGGCGGCCGGCCTCTCGCCCTTCATGATGGCGCGGCCGGGGCTGATATGCGCGGCCATTGCCACCGGGGCGTGCCTGCTGCTCAACGTATGGGTGGTGCCGGTTTCGTACCACGCCTTCCGCCAGTACGAATTCCAGATCCGCAACCGCATGGCCGCCTTCCTGATCCAGGATGGCGTCTTCACGCAGGTGTCGGACAGCATGACGGTCTATATCCGCACGCGCGACAAGGACGGCACGCTGCATGGCATCATGGTGGAAGATGACCGCACGCCGGGTGCGGAAGCCACCATCCTGGCCGAGGAAGGCAACCTCGTGATTGTGGGCGACCAGCCGCGCGTGGTACTGTTCAACGGCTCGCGCCAGGAAATCGATGCCCATACCGGCCGGCTGAACGTGCTGACATTCGCGCGCAACACCATCGACCTGTCCAGCCCGCACGGCAACCATACCCGCCAGCCCGATGCCAATGAACTGCCGATCGCCCAGCTGCTGCACCCGGACATGCACCTCTATTCCCGCCGTGATGAAAGCAAGATGGTCATCGAGGCTTGGCGCAGGCTCAGCACGCCGTTCTGCGCCTTCTCGTTCGCCATGATCGGGCTGCTTGGGGCCATGGGGGGCAATTATTCGCGGCAGGCCAGCATCATCCGCCCCGTGCTGGCCATACTGGGCGTGGTGGCCGTGCAGGCGCTCACGCTTGCGGTGCAGAACCTCGCCTCACGCAACCTGCAGCTCATGCCGCTGATGTGGATCTGCACGCTCACCCCCGGCCTGGTCTGTGCGGCGATCCTGTTCTGGCCCGAGATCCGCACCGAGCGCGAAAAGCCTGCCCCGGCGGGCAGTTCCAGCCCATGAACATGGCCTTTACGCTCTCGCTCTACATCGCGCGGCAGTTCACCTATGCCACGCTGGCCGTGATCGCCTTCCTGACCGGGCTGATCACGATGTTCGATTTCATCGACCTGCTGCGCCGGGTCTCGACGCGCCCCAACGTGCCGACATCGCTGGTCAGCGAAATCGCGTTCCTGCACATTCCCTTCGCCTGCCTCGAGATCCTGCCCTTTGGCGTGCTGCTGGGCGGCATCATCTGCTTCTGGCGGCTTGCGCGCACGTCGGAGCTGGTGGTGGCGCGGGCGGCGGGCATCTCGGCATGGCAGTTCCTGGCGGGCCCGGTCATCTGCGCCGTGCTGATCGGCACGGTGGCCACCACCGCCATATCGCCCCTTTCCTCCGTCATGTATCGCCGCGCGGAGGCGCTCGACCGGCAGTACCTGCGCGACAATAACGGCAAGTCGCTCAACATGACCGGCGGCACGCTGTGGCTGCGCCAGAGCGATAACGGGCTGGTCAGCCACGGCACGGCCATCATCCATGCCCGCCGGGTCAGGCTCAGTGGCGGCATGCTGCATGTGGGGGCTGTCACCGTCTTCCGCATGGGGCCCGATGATGACCTGATCACCCGCATCGAGGCCGAGCGCGGCTATCTGGGCAAGGGGCGGTGGATCCTGACCACGGCCCGCCTGCTGCGCCCCGACGAACTGCCCGAGGCGATGGGCGAGATCACGCTCCCCGCCGACCTGACCCTGGCCGGGGTGGAGGAGAGCTTCGCCTCGCCCGATACGCTGTCGGTCTGGGCGCTCCCGGGCTTCATCCGCCAGCTCAGGCGCTCGGGCTTTTCCACCATCCGCCACCGGCTGCATTTCCAGACCCTGCTTACGCTGCCGGTGCTGTCGGGCACCATGGCGCTCGTGGCCGCCGGTTTTTCCATGCGGCCCGCGCGGCGCGGCGGCGTGGTGCGCATGATCAGCTTTGGCGTGGCCGCCGGTTTTGCGCTGTTCGCCATCTCCAAGATCGCGGCGCAGTTTGGTGAAACGGGAACCCTGCCGCCCCTTCTGGCCGCATGGGCGCCCACCGTGGCCGGGCTTTGTCTTGCAGTCACGCTACTTCTTCATCTAGAGGACGGTTGATGTCCCGTCCCGCCCCTTCCCCGCGCGCGCCGTCACCTGTGCGGCTCCCCGCCGCCATGCGGCGGTTTTCGCGCGGGCTGCTGCTTGCGGCCACGGCACTGGGCGGGCTCATGTTCGGGGCGGATGCACGGGCGGACGGGCCGGTGCGCGCCATGCCCATCCATGCACCCAAGAGCCAGCCCGAACCCCCGGCCTCGTTTACCGGCACGGTCTCGAATACCGACCCGATGACCTTCCAGGCCGACCATGTGGCCTATGACAGCAAGAACGGCATCGCCACATGGACCGGCAACGTGCAGCTGTGGCAGAATGACCAGATCATGCGCGCCGACAAGGTCGTATACGACCGCAACACCGGCATTGCCGCGGCGCGGGGCAACGTGGCACTCGTCGAGCCTGACGGCACCGTGCTGTTTACCGAATATGCCGAGCTGAGCAACGGCATGCGCGATGGCATCATGACGCGCATGTACGCCCAGATGTATGACAACGCCCGCCTTGCCGCCAACGGCCTGCGGCGCACCAACAGCAAGGTCAATGACCTCACGCGCGTGGTCTATACCGCATGCGAGATCTGTGCCCGCCACCCCGAGCGCGCGCCGTTCTGGCAGTTCCGCTCCTTTGACGCCACGCATGACCTGCAGCACAAGCGGCTGGAATTCCGCGATGTGTTCTTTGATTTCTTTGGCGTGCCGGTTTTCTACCTGCCCGCCTTCTCCATGACCGACCCGTCCGTGCGGCGGCAGAGCGGGTTCCTCACCCCCGGCTTCACCCCGCATGACCGCTACCTGGGCACGTATGTCACCATCCCGTATTACTGGGTGATCGACCGCTTCTCCGATCTTACGGCAACCGGGCTGTTCGCCACGCGCACCGGGCCGGAACTCATGATGAATTTCCGCCGGTATTTCAAAACCGCGCGCCTCAACGTCAATGGCAACATCGCCTATGACACCCACCACGACAGCACATACGTCAATACATTTGGCGATACGGTGGACAGCTCGAACAATCACGGCGTGCAGGGCTATATCTCGGCCAGCGGGCAGGTGAACATCAACAAGTCCTGGCGCGCGGGCGGTAACATCCGCTGGGCCAGTTCGCCCAACTACATGCGCGACTACCGCGTGAGCGGCTACGGGCAGGATACGCTCAATTCCAACCTCTACCTCGAAGGCTTCGGCACGGGCTCGTATTCGCGCATCGATGCCGAGGGCTATCAGGGCATGAACCAGGGCATCATCAACAACAAGGACCTGCCCTGGGTCCTGCCGCGCTACACCTACAGCTATTTTGGCCAGCCCGATGCTCTGGGCGGCCGCTTCGCGCTTGATACGACGGATTTCTATGTCTATCGCCAGAACGGCACATCCGATCAGCGCGGCCAGCTCTCGCTCAACTGGGACCGCCCCTTCCACAATTCCCTGGGGCAGATCTGGAACCTGACGCTGCATGTCGAATCCGCCGTCCATCGCGCGACCGACCTCAACGCCCAGCCCAATTTTGGCCGCACGGCGCGCGCGCAGGTGCAGGGCCAGGTGGAGCCTACGGTGGCGCTGAAGATGAACTGGCCCTTCCTGCGCAGCTTCAACCACAATACCGGCACCCAGATCCTCGAGCCGATCGTGCAGTTCATCGCCGCCCCCAACACCGGCAACAGCACGTCACGCAATATCCCCAACGAGGACAGCCTGACCTACGAGTTCACCGATTCCACGCTGTTCGCCATCAACCGCTACGCGGGCACCGACCGGCTCGATGGCGGCCTGCGCGCCAATGTGGGGCTTCATAACAACTGGACCTGGAACGGCCACCAGATCGACGTACTGATCGGCGAGAGCTTCCAGGAACATATCGACCATAACCGCATCCCCTATTCGGGGCTGAACCATCACCTGTCGGATGTGGTGATGGGCACGCACATGGTGCCCAACCAGTATTTCGATTTTGACGGCAAGATGCGGCTCGACCCCTATGCGGGCAAGGTCGACTTTGCCGATGCGCTGGGCAGCGCGGGGTTCCGCCATTTCCGCGTAACGGGTGGCTACCTGTTCGAGCCGGTGACGCCGTACTACTATTACGCCCAGCGCTCCTATGCCTCGGTGCCGCCGGCCATTTACTACAAGCCGGTGAGCGAACTCACGGTGGGCGCCGCCTCCAACTGGGATAACTGGCACATCGCCGCCTACCTGCGCCGCAGCCTGTCGCGCAAGGAAAGCGTGGCGGTGGGTGGCGATGCGGGCTACCAGAATGACTGCTTCGGGCTGGATGTCATGTATCTCAAGCAGTACACCACGATTGGTGGCCAACAGAGCAATTCGACCGTAATGTTCTCCCTTACGTTCAAAACCATCGGCACGTTTGGTATAAATGGCTGACCTGATGCGCGAAAGACCGAGCCGGATGTCCCTCTTCCCCGCCACCCGTGGCACAGCCTTCCCCCCCGCACCCCGCAGCCGTGGCCCGCGCCGCACGCTGGCGGCCACCCTGCTGGCCTGCCTGGCGCTGGTGGGGCACCAGCCCGTGGCCAATGCCCGCAGCGCCCATGCCATTGCCCAGCAGGCCCAGGCGGCGGAAGATCAGGATGCCATTGTTGCCACCGTCAATGGCGCGGTGCTGACCAAGCGCGACATCGACACGCGCGGACGGCTTTTTGCGCTCTCCTCGGGGCTGGATGTGAGCGATGACGTGATGCAGCGCCTGCGCCCGCAGATCGTGCGCCAGCTGATCGATGAAAAGCTGCGCATGCAGGAAATGCTCGATCGCCACATCAACGTACCCCTCCAGCAGATCGCGGATGCCATTTCCGGCATCGAGCAGCGCAATGGCATGCCCCAGAACGCGCTGCGCAACAAGCTGGCGGAAGATGGCGTGTCGCTCACCACGCTGATCGACCAGATCCGCGTGCAGCTTGGCTGGTCGCAGGTGCTGCGGCAGGAAACGGCGGAGCATGGGCGCATTACCGCAGCCGAGATCGAACAGCGCATGGCCGCGCTCAAGCGCGAGGACGGCAAGCCGGAATACATGATCAGCGAGATCTTCATTCCCGTCGAGGACCAGCGCCACCCCGAAGGCGAGCTGAAATTCACCGAGACCATCATTCAGGAACTGCGCGAGGGCGCGCCCTTCCCCATTGTCGCGGCCCAGTTCTCGCAGGGGCAGAGCGCGCTTGACGGCGGCATGATGGGCTGGACGCAGGAAGACGGACTCGACCCGCAGGTGGTGACCGTCGCGCGCCAGATGCCCGATGGCGCCATTTCCAACCCCATCCGGGTGGCGGGTGGTTACGTGATCGCCACCATCGCCGAGCGCCGCACGGTGGGCCACCAGATGGTGACCGTGCTGTCCATCCGGCAGGCCTTCTTCCCCTTCGATGCGCCGCTCGACCCCGAGAACCCGACGGACCAGCAGAAGCAGACGCTCGATGCCGCCAATGCCTTTTCCACCACGGCCAAGAACTGCGACCAGGTGGAAGCGCAGAACAAGAAAAACGGCGAAAAGCACCCCTCTGACCCCGGCGACCTGATGCTGAACCACCTCAACCCGCAGATGCGCGAGGTGCTCGAGCCGCTCCCGCCCGGCAAGCCCAGCCACCCGCTGGTTTCGGTGGATGGCATCCTGGTGCTGATGGTCTGCTCGCGTGAAGAGCGCAACATCGCCATCCAGACGCCCAGCCAGATTGCCGATCACCTGCTGAGCGAGCGCGTGGAGCAGACCTCGCGCCAGCTCAACCGCGACCTGCAGCGCCGTGCGATCATCGACATGCGCTCCAAGACCTGAGTGCTTTCATGACCATGCCACAACGCCCCCACGGGCTTGAGCCGCTGCGCGATACCATCGCGCGGCATGGGCTGGATGCCCGCAAGGCGCTTGGGCAGCACTTCCTGCTTGATCCGGGCATTACGGCGCGGATCGCGGCCCTGGCGGGCGACCTTGCGGGGCAGCATGTGGTCGAGGTCGGCCCCGGCCCCGGTGGCCTGACCCGCGCGCTGCTTGACACGAAGGCGGCCAGCGTCATCGCCGTCGAGGTTGATCCACGCGCGGTGGCGGTCATTACCGAGCTTGCGGCGCATGCACCGGACCGCCTGCAGATCATTGAGGCGGACGCCATGCGCCGGGATCTCGCCACGCTGTGCCCCGCCCCGCGCCAGATCATTGCCAACCTGCCCTACAATGTGGGCACGCCGCTGCTGGTGGGCTGGCTGCGGCAGGCAAGCGCGTGGTCGCGGCTGACCCTCATGTTCCAGCAGGAAGTGGCCGAGCGCATCTGCGCCGCCCCCGGCTCCGACCATTACGGCCGGCTGGGCGTGCTGGCGCAGTGGACATGCCGCTGCGGGGTCATGATGCATATTCCCCCCGGCGCGTTCTCGCCGCCGCCCAAGGTCCACTCCGCCGTGGTGGGGCTGATCCCGCATGCCGAGCAGCCCGATGCGGCCCTGTTCCGCGCCATGGAGCAGGTCACGGCCGCAGCCTTCGGGCAGCGGCGCAAGATGCTGCGCGGGTCGCTGAAATCCATTGGCGGCGAAGCACTTCTGGCCGAAGCGGGAATTGAGGGCAGCCGCCGGGCGGAGACGCTCGAGATCGCGGATTTCGACCGCCTCGCCCGCCTGCATGCCCGCCGCAGCGCCGCCGTAACCTGAAGAGATAAAAGTTTTTGGTGAAGCTTTTTGCAAAAAGCTTCAGGAGAATGCTGCCTTTCTGAAAAAAGGCAGCGCCCGAAAACTTTTATTCTGTTGCGGCTTACGCGGCACTTTCCACCTGCTGCCCGCGCGCCATCATGTAGTCACGCGCCAGCGGCAGGGCATCGATTTCACGCGAGAGCGTGAGCTGGAAGTTCATGTGCCCCTGCACGCGAAATGCCAGTTCCGACACCACCAGATAGAACTCGAACATGCGGCAGAAACGCTCATCATACAGCCGGGCGATCTGGGCGCGCCGGGCTGCGAACCGGGTGCGCCAGTGAGCGATGGTGCGGGCATAATGCAGGCGCCATATCTCGCAGTCAGCCAGCCACAGCCCGGCCCGTTCCACCGCCCCCACCACCTCGCTCACGGCGGGGGAATAGCCACCGGGAAAGATGTAGCGGTCAATCCACGGATTGGTCACGCCCGGGCCTTCCCTCCGGCCTATGGCGTGCAGCACCATCACGCCATCGGGCCGGAGCGCGCGGCGCATGGCGGCAAAGAAGGCAGGATAATGCGCCACCCCCACATGCTCGAACATGCCGACTGAAATGATCCGGTCATACTGCCGGGCCACGGTGCGGTAATCGAGCAGCTCGAAGCGCACCCTGCCCTCCAGCCCGGCAGCACGCGCCCGGCCCTGGGCAATGTGCAACTGCTCGCGCGACAGGGTAATGCCGGTGACATACGCGCCGTAATCACGCGCCAGCGTCAGCCCCAGGCCACCCCAGCCACAGCCGACATCCAGCACGCTCATGCCGGGGCGGTGCAGGTACAGCTTGGCGGCAAGATGATGCTTCTTGGCCGCCTGCGCCTCGGCCAGCGTTTCGTGCCCGGTGGGAAAATAGCCGCAGGAATACTGCATGTCCTCATCAAGGAAATGCCGGTACAGCGTGCTGTCGAGGTCATAATGGTGGGCGACATTACGCCGGGCGCGCTGGCTGGTATTATTTTGCAGCCACGACCGCGCCATGTAGCGCAGGGTGGAAAACACGCGCTCGCCCGCCGGGCTCCGCTCCATCACGTTGCGCATGAGCACATGCATCAGCTCATACAGCGTGCAGCCCACGGGGTATAACGTGCCCGCCATGTAGGCCTCGCCCACCTTCAGCGCGGGATCGAGCAGCAGGGCACGCGCGGTGGCCGGATCGGCAAGGCGCATGGCGGCCTCCGGGCCGGGCCTGCCCACGTAGATGCGCCGGTCTCCATCAGGGTAATAGACCTCGAGCCGGCCTGATGTGATGAAATGGGCGAACGCCCGGTCCAGCAGTACAGGCGCCATCGGTCTTCTCCCCGCATGCCTCATGCTGCAACCCGAACGGCAAAAGCCCGGAAGAGTTTCCTCTTCCGGGCTTTCACAACCACTCCAGCCACCCGCCAGGCGGGTTGCAGGGTCAGGTCAATCAGACAGCCGGGGTTTCCTCGATGGCGGTCTCTTCCGAAACTTCGCCCTCGGTTACCACGCCTTCGTCAGCCAGTGTGGGTTCGTCGTCGATATCAACGCCGATTTCCTCGCCACGGGCCTGACGCTCTGCTTCTTCCTCAGAGCGGGCAACATTCACGGTGACCTGCATGGACACTTCCGGGTGCAGGGCAACGCTTACGTCATACAGGCCAAGCTGCTTGATCGGCTCGGGCAGGATCACCTGGTTGCGGGTGATGGTCAGGCCGGCCTTGGTTGCCGCTTCAGCGATGTCACGGGTCGTGACCGAGCCGTACAGGCTGCCGCTGTCACCCGCCTGACGGATCAGGATGACCGACAGGCCGTGCATGCGCTCGGACAGGCGCTCGGCCTCCTCGCGGTTCTTGAGGTTCTGGGCCTCAAGCTGCACGCGCTCACGCTCGAAACGCTCGCGGTTATGTGCGTTGGCGCGGATCGCCTTGCCCTGGGGCAGCAGGAAGTTACGGGCATAGCCCGGCTTCACCGTGACGATCTCGCCCATCTGGCCCAGCTTCTCGACGCGCTGGAGCAGGATGAGTTCTACTGCGGACATGATTCTGCCTCCCTCAGCTTACAATGTAGGGCAGCAAAGCCAGGAAACGCGCACGCTTGATGGCCTGGGCCAGTTCACGCTGCTTCTTGGCGGAGACTGCCGTGATGCGGCTGGGAACGATCTTGCCACGCTCGGACAGGAAGCGGCTCAGCAGGCGCACGTCCTTGTAGTCGATCTTCGGCGCGTTGGGGCCGGAGAACGGGCAGGACTTGCGGCGACGGTAGAACGGACGGCGCGCGCCAACCGCAACGCGGCGGGCGGCGGGGTTGATCTCGGTGGTTTCAGACATCAGCTCTTACTCCGCTTCGGCGCTGGCAGTGGCGTTGGCGCGCTGCTGTTCTTCACGCTCGTTACGGGCGCGGAACTCCTCGCGGTCATCGAAATTGCGGCGCGTGCCACGACCGCTCTCGAAACGGCCGGTGGGCTTGGGCCCACGGAAGCCACGCTCACGCTCATCGCCCTTGCGCGACAGGATGACCGAGGGAGCCTCGTCGATCTCGTCGATGCGCAGGGTCAGGACGCGCAGGATATCTTCGTTCAGGCCGAGCTGGCGCTCGATTTCCTTGACCGCGGCAGAAGGCGCATCAAGGCCGAGGAGCATGTAATGGCCCTTGCGGTTCTTCTTGATACGGTAAGCCAGCGTACGCAGGCCCCAGTATTCGCGCTTCTTGATGGAGCCGGACTCGGCTTCCAGATAGGTGGCGATGCCATCAGCAATGGCTTCGACCTGCTGCTGCGACACGTCATTACGTGCAATCAGCACGGTTTCATACAACGGCATTGGAACTCCCTTCGGATCACTTCAACCCCCGCATGGACGGACACGGTCCGCCATGTTGCCCATAGGGCACGGGTATAGCCGGGAGCGATGCCACGCACCCGGCAGGGAAGGAGCGGGTTGAAACACAAACCCCGCCCCTGCACAAGGAAAAAGTACGGTTTACTTCGGATCTTTCGGCGCCAGCCACGTAAAGACGGGCTCGGGCGAGACAAGCTGCGGCTCATCATGGCGGAACCCCGTGACCGACTTGACCACCGCGAGCGGCACGTCAAGCATCGGGCCGGGGTCACGGGTCTCGCCCTGCGCCATCAGGGCGCGGGTGGCGGCAAAGGCCTCCTTGTGCAGCATGGGCACGGCGGGCGGGGCCTCGCCGCGTATGTCGAGCGCGAGCATCTCCCCTCCGCGCCCGTCATGCACCACGCTCCAGCACTCCTCGCCCGCCTCATAGCCCTGGGCCTGGCTGACGGGGTCGACGCTCCCCACATCGCATGTGACCAGCTTGCCCTCGCGCACCAGGGTCTTGCGGTCATAATCGGCCAGAAGACCGCTATCATTATCAACGCGGATAACAAACCACCCGTTGGGCAGGTCGGCTATGGCATAAGGCGCCTCACCACCCGGGTCCGGCGTGCCGGTGTCACGCAGGCCAAGCGCATCGATCAGGCCAGCCCGATCAACGCCGTGGAATTTGTAATAGGATACGTCGAACTCCATTTCCCTCTCTCCAATTATGGGACAGGAAGGAAATGGTAACGGTTTTGTGTTATAACAATATCTGGAATACTATTTTTATGCGCATGCCTGCATTCAGGCCAGCCGCAGCCGCGCGGGCGGCACAAGGCCGAGCGCATGTGGGATGGTCCATACCTCATGCAGGGTGCGCACCTTACGAAAGCCTGCCCGCAGGTAATTGGGCAGGGCGCGCGGATGGTCGGCCGAGCAGGTATTGACCCTGACCACGGCAGGCCGCAGCCCCCAGGCCCGCGCCACCATGTTGTGCAGGAAGGCCTGCCCCACCCCGCGCCCGATCCATGCGGGCAACAGGCCGAAATAGGCGATATTCACGTCAGGCGCGTAGCGGCTGTCGAGTTCGCAGAAACCGGCGGGCTCACCGCCATCATAAAGCACATGCACGGCAATGCCGGGGCCCGAGAGCAGGCGGGCAAGCTCGGCATCGGGCATGACGCGGCGCAGCCACCAGCAGTAATCCTGCCCCACCGCATCATACAGGGCGCGGTACCACGCCACCCCGGGGCGGAAGGTCTGGCGGATGCTGTAGCCCGGCGGCAGCGCCGGGGGGATCCCTGGTGGCGGGCGGTCCATGCACAGGAACGTCACATCCACCCCGATCCGTGTTCCACCCCCATCCGGCTCATCGCGGCTGGGGGCACATGGAACCTCAGTTATCATCAAGGAACGAGCGCAGCTTGCGGCTCCGGCTCGGGTGCTTGAGCTTGCGCAGCGCCTTGGCCTCGATCTGGCGAATACGCTCGCGCGTCACGTTGAACTGCTGGCCCACTTCCTCCAGCGTATGATCGGTATTCATGCCGATGCCAAAGCGCATGCGCAGCACGCGCTCCTCACGCGGGGTGAGCGAGGACAGCACCCGTGTCGTCGCCTCGCGCAGGTTGGTCTGGATCGCGGCATCGAGCGGGATGACGGCGGCCTTGTCCTCGATGAAGTCACCAAGGTGGCTGTCTTCCTCATCACCGATCGGGGTTTCGAGCGAGATCGGCTCCTTGGCGATCTTGAGCACCTTGCGCACCTTTTCCAGCGGCATGCCCAGCTTCTCGGCCAGTTCCTCGGGTGCGGGCTCACGCCCAATCTCATGCAGCATCTGGCGCGAGGTGCGCACCAGCTTGTTGATCGTCTCGATCATGTGCACGGGAATGCGGATGGTGCGCGCCTGGTCGGCGATCGAACGCGTAATGGCCTGGCGGATCCACCATGTCGCGTAGGTGGAGAACTTGTAGCCACGGCGGTATTCGAATTTGTCCACTGCCTTCATCAGGCCGATATTGCCTTCCTGGATCAGGTCAAGGAACTGCAGGCCGCGATTGGTGTATTTCTTGGCGATCGAGATCACGAGGCGCAGGTTGGCCTCGATCATTTCCTTCTTGGCGCGCGCCGAATCCCGCTCCCCGCGTGAGACGGTAGCATACACGCGACGGAACTCGCCCACCGGCAGCCCGGTTTCCTGCGTCAGCTCGGCCACCTGGTTGCGCAGGCGGATCACCGTCTCGGCATGCTTGGCCAGGAAGTTCTTCCACGACTTGGCGGGCAGCCCCGCCACCATGTCCATCCAGCCCGGATCGAGTTCGCGGCCACGATATTTGAGCAGGAAGTCATCACGCGAGACGCGGGTGCTCTCGGCCAGGCGCAGCATGCGACCCTCAAGGCCGTTGAGGCGCTGGAAGATTTCCTTGAGGTGCTCGACCAGTACCTCGATGCGGGCATTGTGCAGGTGAACCTGCTGCACCTTGCCCACCAGTTCCAGGCGCAGCTGCTCGTAGCGGCTTTCCTCGTCGGGGGAGATTTCAAGCCCGGCGGTGAGTTTTTCCAGCCGCTCGGCCTGCACCTTGTGCAGCGCCTCGTACAGCGCCTCGACTTCCTTGAACTGCTCGAGGATCTCGGGCTTGAGCTTTTCCTCCAGCGCGGAAAGCGACAGGCCGGCACCTTCGCCCTCACCCTCGCCTTCGCTCTCGCTTTCCTCGGCCTCCTCGGTCTCGTTGCCCTCGTTCTCGGTAAAGGCATCGTCGCCTTCAGCGGCCTCGGCGGGGTCGTTGCCGCCTGCCTGCATGGCCTCGAGGTCAACGATGTCGCGCAGCAGCATCTCACCGGCCTTGAGCCGCTCATGCCATGAAATGATGGCGCGGAAGGTCAGCGGGCTTTCGCACAGGCCGCCGATCATCTCGTCGCGGCCGGCCTCGATGCGCTTGGCGATCGCGATCTCGCCCTCACGCGAGAGCAGCTCGACCGAGCCCATCTCGCGCAGGTACATGCGCACCGGGTCATCGGTACGACCAAGGCTTTCGGTATCGACGTTACCGGCGGCGGGTTCCTCGCTCTCGGTCTCTTCCTCGGCGGTGTCGTCGCTCTTGGTTTCAGCCGCGGGGGCGGCCTCGGTGTCGTCGTTATCCTCGTTCTCGACCACCTGCATGCCCATCTCGGACAGTGCGGCCATCACATCCTCGATCTGCTCGGAGGACATCTGGTCCTGCGGCAGGACGGCGTTGAGTTCGTCAAACGTGATGTAGCCGCGTTCCTTGCCGCGCGCGATCAGCTTCTTTACGGCGCCGGAGCGGGTGTCCAGCAGGGTTGTATCGTTGTCCTGATCCCCTGAAGCCGTGTCCGTACCCGTGGCTGTCTTTGTCGCCATGCCCGATCAATCCCTACCCAGCAAATCCGTTTACTCGCGTGCGCCCGAACCGGCCCGCGCACAGGGGCCGCGCCCTTGTTCCCGCCCCCTTCGCGCAGCGGGACAGGATACGGCCAATCATACCGTTTTCATCTGCATTTGTCTGGTGCAGGTGGTCGATAACATGGTCGAAGTCAAGGGCAGGCGCGCCCCATTTCATGCAATCGGCCCATTTTCCGCCTCATTCCTCCTCCTCATCGCCGCCGCGGCGCAGGGCGTCGAGGGCGATAAGGCGGGTGCGCAGGCTGTTCCATTGTGCCTCATCCGGCGTGCCCGCACACAGGCGCTCGGTATCGGCGCGCAGCTCGGCGGCGAAGCGCTCCACATCAAGCAGCCCGTAGAAATGCCACCACTCCTGCACGGGGTCGGTGTCAAACAGGTCGGCATCGGCGGCCTGCCCCCGCCGCCCGCGCGTGGCGTCCACGCGCTGGCGCACATCGGCAAGGCCCGCTTCGGCCAGCCGGGACGCGAGTTCGTCCGCATCGGGCAGTGCGCCATTGCGGTCATACAGGTCGAGCAGTTCCTCGCGCAGGGCGGCGAGGTCAGGGGGCAGCTCAAGGCTGCAATAGGCATCCTGCACCACGTCAAGCACGCTGGGCTGCTCGATCAGGATGGCACTGAGAATGCACTGGCGCTGCAGGTCGGCGGCCATGGGAGCAACCGGGGCCGTGGCCACGGGCACCCTTTTTGCGCCACCGCGCCCATCGCGGCGGAAGGTCTGGAAAAAGCTGTCGAGCAGGGTCGAGCGATATTCGGCCGCCAGCGTCTTGTCGGGTATGAGGGCCGCCACCGCCACGAGCCTGCGCCGCAGGGCCGCGCGCTGCTCGGGGCCGGGGTCGCGCACGCCCTCGCTCATCAGCCCGAACAGCACCTGCCCCATCGGGCGCGCGCCCTCGATCATGGCGGCCATGGCGGCACTGCCATGGCGGCGCACGAGGCTGTCGGGGTCTTCGCCCTCGGGCAGGGTGCAAAAGCGCAGCGTGCGCTCGACATTGAGCAGCGGCAGCGCGGTCTCCGCCGCCTTCACCGCCGCGCGCTGGCCCGCGCCATCGCCATCGAAGCACAGCACGGGGGCGGGGGCGACCTGCCACAGCGCCTCGAGCTGCTCGGCGGTGAGCGCCGTGCCCAGCGGGGCGACCGCGCCATGAAAGCCTGCCTGATGCAGCGCGATCACATCCATGTAGCCTTCAACCACCAGCAGCTCGGCCCCTGCCCCGCTGCCACGCACGCCCTCGCGCGCGCGATCGAGGCCGAACAGCACCCGGCGCTTGGAGAAGATCGCGGTCTCCGGCCCGTTGAGGTATTTGGGCTGGCCATCACCCAGAATGCGCCCGCCAAACGAGACCAGCCGCCCGCGCCGGTCGCGGATGGGAAAGGTCACGCGGTTGAAGAACAGCTCGCGCTGCGGCGCGCCACTCTCATCGGCGCGCATCACCCCCGCATCACGCAGCATGGCGGGTGTTATGTCGAGCCTGGCCATTTCGGCCACCAGTTCGCCCCGCCCGGCACCCGACCAGCCCAGGCCGAAGGCGGCGATGGTCTCATCGGTCAGGCCACGGCCCCGCAGGTAGGCCAGCCCCTCGCGCCCTTCGGGTTCATGCAGGCGGCGCTGCCATGACTGCTGCACGGCCTCGAGCACATCGCCCAGCGTGCGGGCCTGCTCGGCACGTTCGCGCCGCACCGGGTCGGGCTTTGGCATGTCCATGCCCGCCGCCGTGGCCAGTTCCTCCACCGCCTCGGGGAAGGAGCGGCCCTCGCTCTGCATGACAAATGTAATGACATCGCCATGCGCCTGGCAGCCAAAGCAGTGGTAGTGGTCGTCATAGACGTAGAACGATGGCGTCTTTTCCCCGTGGAAGGGGCAGCACGCCTTCCAGTTCTTCCCCGAGCGCACCAGCTTGGTGCGCCGCCCGATCACGGGGGCGATGGGCGTGCGGGCACGCAGTTCGTCAAGGAATGCGGGGTCAAGCGCCATCGTATCCGGACTCCGGCGCGATCAGGCCGAAAGCCGCGCGCGCACGACAGCCGAGGCGCTGGCCGGGTTGAGCGCCGCGCCAAACTGCTCCTTGAGGGCTGCCATGACCTTGCCCATGTCCTTCATGGAGGTGGCATCGGTGCGCGCGATAGCTTCGCGCACGGCGGCCTCGATGGTGGCGTCATCCAGATCGGGGGGCAGGTAGTCGCGGATGATCGCAATCTCGGCCTCTTCCTTCTCGGCCAGTTCGGGGCGGCCACCTTTGATGTACATCGCCGCCGATTCCGTGCGGGACTTGATCATGCCACGCAGCATGGAAATCACCGCCTCATCGCTCACCTGGTCCTCGCCCTTGGCGCGGCCTGCGATATCGACATCCTTCAGCTTTGCCGTAATCATGCGGATGGTGCCGACCTTTTCGCTCTGGCCAGCCTTCATGGCGGTTTTCAGGTCATCCATGAAACGTGCGCGCAGGGACATGCTGTCAACTCCTCTGCCCGGCGGGAGGGCACGATGCCCCCTTGCATGCCGGGAATAATTTTCCCAATGTCTCGGTGCAAGGGTATGTGGGAATTTTCTTCCCAATTACCAGAGACGCTGTTAGGCAATACTCCCGGAAGGGACATCATCCAATGCCGATGACGATAGAAAGTATTATCGAACGCCTTGGCGGGGCCGAACAGGCCGCGAAGCTGGCTGGCGTCAGCACCGAGGCCATTCGCAAATGGCGGCAGGCCCGCGCCATTCCGCCCAAGCACTGGACCACCGTGCTGCGCGCCACCGGCCTGTCACTGTCCGACCTGCAACCCGCTACAGAATCCGACCGACCGGAGCCCCCGATGAGCACGTCAAACCCGATCGCACCGGCCAACAGGCCCAAAGCTGCGACAGCCGCCCTGATCCTGGCCGATGGCACCATCCTGTGGGGGCGCGGATTCGGTGCGCACAGCACGGAGCGCGCGCTGGGCGAGATCTGCTTTTCCACCGGCATGACCGGCTACCAGGAAACGCTGACCGACCCCTCCTTCGCAGGCCAGATCATTACCTTCACCTTCCCCCATATCGGCAATACCGGCACCACGCCGGAGGATGATGAGGCCACCGCCATCAACGCCCGCGCGCTGGTGGTCAAGGAAGACCTGACCGCGCCCGCCAACTGGCGCGCGACCGAATCGCTCGATGCATGGCTCAAGGCGCAGGGCGTGCCGGGCATCTGCGGCATCGACACCCGCGCCATCACGCGCCGCATCCGCGAGGGCGGACCGCAGACGGCCATCGTGGCCTATCCCGCCGATGGCGAGTTCGACATCGCGGCCCTGCAGGCGCAGGCACGCGCCTGGCCGGGGCTGGAGGGCATGGACCTTGCGCGTGAAGTGACCTGCGCCAAGGCTTACGGGTGGAGCGAAGGCGTGTGGCAGTGGCCGCATGGCACCGCCCCCCTGCCCGCCAAGCGCCGCAAGGTGGTGGCCGTTGATTATGGCGCCAAGCGCAACATCCTGCGCTGCCTCGCCTCGGCTGGCTGTGACGTGACCGTGGTGCCCGCCACCACCACGGCGGAGGAAATCCTCGCACTCGACCCCGCGGGCGTGTTCCTGTCCAACGGGCCGGGCGACCCGGCGGCCACCGCCACCTATGCCGTGCCCGCCATCAAAGGCGTGCTGGAGGCGGGCAAGCCGGTCTTTGGCATCTGCCTTGGCCACCAGCTTCTGGCCCTCGCACTCGGTGCGAAAACCTACAAGCTGGCGCGCGGCCACCGGGGTGCCAACCAGCCGGTGAAAGACCTTGAAACCGGCAAGGTGGAAATCACCAGCCAGAACCACGGCTTTGCGGTGGATGACAAGTCGCTGCCCGCTGACGTGCGCGCCACCCATACCAGCCTGTTTGACGGCTCGAACGAGGGCATCGCCACCAGCCGCTACCCGGCGTTCTCGGTGCAGTACCACCCCGAGGCCAGCCCCGGCCCGTCAGACAGCCACTACCTGTTCCGCCGTTTTGTCGACCTGATCGACACCACAACCAAGACCGCGTGAAAGCCGACCCGACATGCCCAAACGGACAGACATCAGCTCCATCCTGATTATTGGCGCCGGCCCGATCGTGATCGGCCAGGCGTGTGAATTCGACTATTCCGGCGCACAGGCGTGCAAGGCCCTGAAGGAAGAGGGCTACCGCGTCATTCTGGTCAACTCCAACCCCGCCACGATCATGACCGATCCGGGGCTGGCGGATGCGACCTATATCGAGCCCATCACCCCGGAATTCGTCGAGCGCATCATACTGCGTGAAAAGCCCGATGCGGTGCTGCCCACCATGGGCGGCCAGACGGCGCTCAACACCGCCATGGCGCTCGACAAGTCCGGCTTCCTCAAGAAGCACAATGTCGAGCTGATCGGCGCGAACGCCGAGGTGATCGACCGCGCCGAGGACCGCCAGAAATTCCGCGAGGCGATGGACGAAATCGGCATCGAGAGCCCGCGCAGCCTGATCGCCCATACGCTGGATGAGGCCCGCGCGGCCCTTGCCACCGTGGGCCTGCCTTCGGTCATCCGCCCGTCCTTCACCATGGGCGGCTCGGGCGGCGGCATTGCCTACAACAAGGAGGAGTTCGACCGCATCGTCACCTCCGGGCTTGATGCCTCCCCCACCACGGAAGTCCTGATCGAGGAATCCGTGCTGGGCTGGAAGGAGTATGAGATGGAGGTCGTGCGCGACACGGCTGACAACTGCATCATCATCTGCTCCATCGAGAACATCGACCCGATGGGCGTGCATACCGGTGATTCCATCACCGTCGCCCCCGCCCTGACCCTGACGGACAAGGAATACCAGCGCCTGCGCGACATGTCGCTGGCCTGCCTGCGCAAGATCGGGGTGGAGACCGGCGGCTCGAACGTGCAGTTCGGCATCAACCCGGCCGATGGCCGCGTGGTCGTGATCGAAATGAACCCGCGCGTGTCGCGCTCCTCCGCACTGGCATCCAAGGCCACGGGCTTCCCCATTGCCAAGATCGCGGCCAAGCTGGCGGTGGGCTACACGCTCGATGAACTGACCAACGACATTACCGGCAGCACGCCTGCCTCGTTCGAGCCCACGATCGACTACGTGGTGGTCAAGATCCCGCGCTTCACGTTCGAGAAGTTCCCCGGCACGCCGGCCCTGCTGTCGACCAGCATGAAATCGGTTGGCGAGGCGATGGCCATTGGCCGCTCCTTCCCCGAGGCCATGCAGAAGGGCCTGCGCTCGATGGAAATCGGGCTGGCGGGTCTGGACCCGGTCGAGGCGCCGGGCGATGGCGGGCCGGATGCCTTCCGCGCTGCCCTTTCGCAGCCGCGCCCCGAGCGCATCCTCATGGCGGCCCAGGCCCTGCGCGCGGGGCTGAGCGTGGAAGACATCCACGATGCCTGCCGCTTCGAGCCGTGGTTCCTGCGCGAACTGGCCAAGATCGTGGCTGCCGAGCACGCGGTAGTGCGTGACGGCCTGCCCGAGGATGCCGACAGCCTGCGCGCACTCAAGGCCATGGGCTTCTCCGACATCCAGCTTGCCCGCCTGTCGGGCACGCAGGCCGAGGAGATCGCGAAGCTGCGCGAAGGCCGGGGTGTTACCCCGGTGTACAAGCGCATCGACACCTGTGCCGGTGAGTTCGCCTCCCCCACGCCC
The DNA here is from genome assembly GCF_054182245.1 of Komagataeibacter sp. NFXK3. Classification (NCBI taxonomy): domain Bacteria; kingdom Pseudomonadati; phylum Pseudomonadota; class Alphaproteobacteria; order Acetobacterales; family Acetobacteraceae; genus Komagataeibacter; species Komagataeibacter sp. NFXK3. Next base: position 260,947 of record NZ_JAPIVJ010000002.1, on the reverse strand, counting down.
TACATGTATTCCACCTATGAAGGCGGGTACGGCGTGCCGGAATGCGAAAGCAGGCCGACGGACCGCAGGAAGATCGTCATCCTTGGTGGCGGGCCGAACCGCATCGGCCAGGGCATCGAGTTCGACTACTGCTGCGTCCATGCGGCCTACGCCCTGCGCGAGGCCGGGTTCGAGACCATCATGGTCAACTGCAACCCCGAGACCGTCTCGACCGACTATGACACATCGGACCGCCTGTATTTCGAACCGCTGACCGCCGAGGACGTGATCGCCCTGATCCGCCGCGAGCAGGAGAACGGCACGGTTCTGGGCTGCATCGTGCAGTATGGCGGGCAGACCCCGCTCAAGCTGTCGCGCGCGCTCGAGGCCGCGGGCATTCCGCTGCTCGGCACCCCGGCTGATGCAATCGACCGGGCCGAGGACCGCGAGCGCTTCCAGGCCATGCTGCACAAGCTCGGCCTGCGCCAGCCTGCCAACGGCATTGCCCGCAGCCCGGCGGAAGCCGAGGCCGTGGCCGAGAAGATCGGCTACCCGGTCGTGGTCCGCCCGTCCTACGTGCTGGGCGGGCGGGCAATGGAGATCGTGCATGACCGTGCGAGCCTGCAGCGCTACATGCGCGTGGCGCTCCAGCTTGCGGGGGCCGAAGTGGCCAACGGCCCGGTGCTGATCGACCATTACCTCAATGATGCGATCGAAGCCGACGTGGACTGCATTGCCGATGGCAGGGAAGTCTATGTGGCAGGCGTGATGGAACACATCGAGGAGGCGGGCATCCATTCGGGTGACAGCGCCTGCTCGCTGCCGCCCTACACGCTCTCGCCTGCCATCGTGACCGAACTCAAGGCCCAGACCGAGGCCATGGCGCGCGAACTGGGCATTGTGGGCCTGATGAACGTGCAGTACGCGATCAAGGGGCAGGAGATCTTCGTGCTCGAGGTCAATCCCCGCGCCTCGCGCACCGTGCCCTTCGTGGCCAAGGCGACCGGCGTGCCGGTGGCCAAGATCGGCGCGCGCGTCATGGCCGGTGCCAAGCTGGCCGAGTTCCGGCTTGATGACCGTGCCGTCGCCCCGCATGTGGCGGTGAAGGAGGCGGTGTTCCCCTTCAACCGCTTCCCCGACGTGGACACGATCCTCGGCCCCGAGATGCGCTCGACGGGTGAAGTCATGGGGCTTGATGCCTCGTTTGAGCGGGCCTTCGCCAAGTCGCAGCTTGCGGCGGGCGTGAAGCTGCCGCTTTCGGGCACAGTGTTCCTGTCGGTGCGCGACAGCGACAAGGCTGCAGTCAAGTCGATTGGCCGCCTGCTGGTCGAGATGGGCTTCAAGGTCGTGGCAACCCGCGGCACCGCCAAATACCTGCGTGAAGCCGGTGTCGCGGTGGATGTGATCAACAAGGTGCTCGAAGGCCGCCCCAACTGTGTCGATGCCATCCGCTCGGGCGAGATCCAGATGGTCATCAACACCGCCCAGGGCGCCCAGGCGGTGAGCGACAGCTTTGACATCCGCCGCTCCGCACTCACCCACGGCATTCCGCACTACACCACCATTGCGGGAGCCAGGGCTGCGACGCATGCCATTTCGGCCATGCGCGAGGGGGTTCTTGAAGTCGCGCCGCTTCAATCCTATTTTAAGGGATCATTCTGAGCGCATCGCCACAACGCGGGTGGTCTGCTGGTCCCTGGGCTGGCAGGCTGCCCGCGTCGTATTACAGGCAATACGCCCGGACACAGCAACCAACCGTCAGTTGCGGAAACTGACCTTCACCTCGGGGACAAACCTTGCAGAAATTTCCGATGACAGCCCCCGGGCTCGAACGGCTTGAAGACGAACTGCGCAAGCTCAAGAGTGAAGAACGCCCCGCGATCATACGCGCCATTGCCGAAGCGCGGAGCCATGGCGACCTTTCGGAAAACGCGGAATACCATGCCGCGCGTGAGCGCCAGTCCTTTACCGAAGGCCGCATTCAGGAACTTGAGGAAATCGTCTCCTCCGTGGAGGTGATCGACCCGGCCTCGCTCTCGGGCGACCAGGTCAAATTCGGCGCGCGCGTCAAGCTGGTGGATGAGGAAACCGACAAGGAAGCCACCTACCAGATCGTGGGCGTGTACGAGGCCGACATCAAGCAGGGGCTCCTGTCCATCTCCTCGCCGCTGGCCAAGTCGCTGATTGGCAAGAGCGTGGGCGACAGCGTATCCGTGCCCGCCCCCGGCGGTGACCGGACCTACGAAATCCTGGAAGTTACCTACGGCTAGGCCATAAACCCGTGATCACGCTTGAAGATATCACCGCCGCCGCACAGCGGATAAAGGGGCGCGTACTCCACACGCCCACCATACCGTGCCAGACCCTCTCGCGCGCAACCGGCGCGGATATCGTGCTCAAGCTCGATAACCTGCAGGCGGTGGGCTCGTTCAAGGAGCGCGGGGCAGCCAACAAGCTTGCCCTGCTCACCCCACGCGAGCGCGAGCGTGGCGTGATTACCGTCTCGGCGGGCAACCATGCGCAGGGCGTGGCCCGCCATGCTTCCCTGCTTGGCATTGACGCGGTGATTGTCATGCCGCGCTTCACGCCCGCCGCCAAGGTCACGCGCACGGCTGCGTGGGGGGCGACCGTTGTGCTTGAGGGCGACAACTTCGCCGAGGCCACGGCGCATGCCAACATGCTGTGCCAGCGCGAAGGGCGGGTATTCGTCCACCCCTATGACGACCCCGAGGTCATGGCCGGACAGGGCACGTTCGCACTCGAACTGTTCGAGGATGCAGGCCCGCTTGACACCTTCGTCTGCCCCATTGGCGGCGGTGGCCTGCTCTCGGGCTGCGCCGTGGCCGGGCGGGCGCTCCAGCCGGGCATGGACATCATTGGCGTGCAGGTGGAAAACTTCTCCTCACTCGCGGGCTTCCCCGGTGATGAGGTGATGCCGCCGGGTGGCGCCACCATTGCCGAGGGCATTGCGGTGCTGCAGATCGGCCGCCAACCGCTCGAGGTCATCCGGGAACTCGTATCAAGCGTGCTGGTCGTGCCTGAAAGTGCGATCGAGACCGCGATCACCATGCTGGCCGAAGGGGCCAAGCAGGTGAGCGAGGGTGCGGGCGCCACGGCCCTTGCCGCCGTGCTGACCTACCCCGAACTGTTCCGGGGCAAGCGCGTGGCGCTGCCCATTACGGGTGGCAACATCGACAGTCGCATCTTGGCCAATACCCTGCTGCGCTCGCTGCTGCGCGACGGGCGGCTTTTGTGCCTGAAGATGGAAATACCCGACCGCCCCGGCGTACTGGCCGACATCTCGCGCAAGATTGGCGATGAAGGTGGCAACATCATCGAGGTCTCGCACCAGCGCCTGTTTACCACGCCCAGCGTGCAGGCCGCCGAGCTTGAGGTCATGATCGAGGCCCGCGACCCCGAGCATGCCCGCGCACTCGAGGCCGAACTGGCCAAGACCTATATCGTGCGCCGCGCCTGACGCGGGCACTCAAAAAGCTTTGAAGAATGCCGCCTTTAAAAAAAAGGCGGCACCCGAAAACTTTTATCATTTTTTATCAAGGAATTGTTTTCAAGCAGTTTCTTGAAATCACAGACCTACGGGGCAGCATATAGCTCCGTGGGTTTCATTTCGTGCCGAACAGGCGGTCGCCCGCATCGCCAAGGCCGGGGCGGATATAGCCGTGCTCATCCAGCCCGCGATCAATGGCGCAGGTCACGATCCGCACATCGGGGTGTGCGCGGCGCAGGCAGGCCACCCCTTCGGGCGAGGCGAGCAGGCACACGAACACCATCCTGTTGCACCCGGCCTGCTTCAGCCGGTCAATGGCCGCCACGGCGCTGTGGCCCGTGGCCAGCATGGGGTCGACCACAAGGCAGATGCGGTTGCCGATATCATCAGGCAGCTTGAGGTAATATTCGACCGGCTCCAGCGTTTCAGGGTCGCGATACAGCCCGACATGGCCAATACGCGCCGAGGGCACAAGGTCGAGCAACCCGTCAAGGATGCCATTGCCCGCGCGCAGGATGGAAACAAGGCACAGCTTCTTGCCCGCCAGCCGCCGGGCCTCCATGCGCTCCATGGGGGTGTCGATTTCCACCGGCTCAAGCGGCAGGTCGCGCATCGCCTCATAGCCAAGCAGCAGGCTGAGTTCACGCGCAAGCCTGCGGAATTCCCCGGTCGCGGTCTGGCGTTCGCGCAGCAGCGTCAGCTTGTGCTGCACCAGCGGGTGATCGACAACAACAACACCCGCATCATGCGGGGTGGCAGGCTCGGTCATCTTTATTCCTTCTAAGGGTCATGAAAGTTTCCGGGCGCGGCCTTCTTCGGAGCTGTTTGAAAAACGCTTCGCCAAAAACTTCCTTCCGGCGCATGCTTCAGTCGGCACCGTCACGTGGCACGAATGTCAGGGCCAGCCCGTTCATGCAATAGCGCAGGCCGGTGGGCGGCGGCCCGTCGGGAAAGACATGGCCCAGATGCCCGTGGCACTGCGCGCAGTGTACCTCCGTGCGGGTCATGCCGTGGCTGGTATCGGTGGTGGTGCCCACCGCGCCGGGAATGGCCTCGAAAAACGAAGGCCAGCCGCTGCCGCTTTCATATTTCGCGCCGGAATAAAACAGTGGCGCGCCACAGCCCGCGCAACGATATTCACCGGCACGCTTTTCGTTATTCAGCGGGCTGGAGCCGGGGCGCTCGGTGCCGTGTTCGCGCAATATGCGCAACTGTTCGGGGCTCAGGCAGCCGCATGCGGCACCTTCCCTGCTTGCGGGATCAGACATGGCTGCTTCCTTCCTTGGCTACAGAGGCATTTGACGCTGAACGCTTTTAGGGCATCATGCCACACAAAATAAAACAGGGAGAAAATAACCCCATGAACGACCATGAATCGGTGAACAGGCCGCCCCGCCCCGTCATGCTGGTGGTGCTTGATGGATTCGGCTGGCGCGAGGATGAAGCCAATAACGCGGTAAAAGCCGCGCGTACCCCCGCCTTTGACAAATTATGGGCAACCGGCCCCCGTGCCTTCCTCAAGACGTGTGGCGAGGACGTGGGCCTGCCGGGCGGCCAGATGGGCAATTCCGAGGTGGGTCACCTCAATATCGGCGCGGGCCGCGTGGTCATGCAGGAACTGCCGCGCATCACCGCAGGCCTGGCTGATGGCACGGTGGCAGACAGCGCCGTGATGCGTGATTTCATTGCCGCGCTGAAAAAAACCGGCGGCACCTGCCACCTCATGGGCCTTGTCTCGCCCGGGGGCGTGCATGCCCACCAGGACCACGCGGTAGCCCTTGCCCACATCGTGCGCGCAGCGGGCGTGCCGGTCACCATGCACCTCTTTACCGATGGGCGCGACACCGCGCCGCAATCCGGGCACGGCTATGTGTGCAGACTGCTCTCGGCCCTGCCCGAGGGCACGCGCATCGGTACCGTGTCGGGCCGCTATTACGCCATGGACCGCGACCGCCGCTGGGAGCGGGTGGAAAAGACCTACAACGCCATCGTGGCCGGTGAAGGCCCGCATGCGGGCGATGCGCTCGATGTGCTCGACAAGGCCTATGAGGCCGGCACTACCGATGAGTTCGTGATCCCCACCGTCATTGGCGAATATGGCGGCATGCGCGATGGCGACGGGGTGCTGAGCTTCAATTTCCGCGCCGACCGCATCCGCCAGCTGCTCGATGCGCTGCTTGAACCCGGCTTCGAGGGCTTCACGCGCGTGAAGCTGGTCAACCTTGCTGCCGTCACCGGCATGACCCGCTACAGCGACCGGCTGGCCGAGCTGATGACCGTGCTCTTCCCGCCCGAGGCGCTGCATGACCTGCTGGGCGATGTGGTGAGTGCGGCAGGGCTGAAACAGCTGCGCATGGCCGAGACGGAAAAATACCCGCACGTGACCTACTTCCTCAATGGCGGGCGCGAGGCGCAGCTTGCGGGCGAGGACCGGATCATGGTGCCTTCCCCCAAGGTCGCGACCTATGACCTCCAGCCCGAGATGTCGGCCCCCGAACTGACCGACCGCGCGGTCGAGGCGATCGGCAGCGGCAGATACGACCTGATCGTGCTCAACTTCGCCAACGCCGACATGGTGGGCCATACCGGCGTGCTCGCCGCCGCCATCAAGGCGGTCGAGGCGGTCGATACCGGGCTGGGCCGCATTGCCAGGGCCATCGAACACGCAGGCGGCGCATTGCTGGTCACCGCCGATCACGGTAATGCGGAAACCATGTTCGACCCCGAAACCAACGGCCCCCACACCGCCCATACGCTCAACGTGGTGCCCGTGGTGCTCGCGGGCGGGCCGCAGGGCGTGGGGCTGCATGATGGCCGCCTGGCCGACCTTGCGCCCACGCTGCTACAGCTCATGCACCTGCCCCAGCCCGCCGCCATGACCGGGCACTCACTGCTGGATGGGTCCACGCCATCCTGACACCACGCCTGCATGCTACAGCCCGCTGGCCGCTCCGCCTGGCCAGCGGGTTCCTGCTTTCATGCGCAATACACGCACCTGCCGGGGCCGTACCTACCCATGCGGCGGGCAGTACGTCCCATGCCCATACCGGCCATGCTACGCACGCAACACCCCATGCCCCCACGGCCAGCGAGCAGCGCATCCGCCAGCAGCTTGAAGCCGCACGCAGCGCACATGAAAACCTGCTGGCGCGCGAGCAGCAGCAGGCCCACGACCTCGAGGCTCGCCGCAGGGAGCAGCAGCAGGCCCGCGAGCAGGCCCGCGCGGATGCGGAAAAAGCGGCCAGCCTGTCCGCCGCCACGGTGGATGCCACGGCACGCCTGCAGCAGACCGAGCAGCAGGCCGCCGATATTGACGACCGTATTGGCGACCTGCATGCCGAGCAGGCGGCCCTGCGCCAGCAGCTTGCCGCCCAGGTCGCCCGCCTCGCCCCCCTGCTGCCGCTGGCCGAGCGCCTGTCGCTCTACCCCGCTGACACATTGCTGGCCGTGCCGCTGCCAGCCGACCGCGCCGTGACCGGCCTGCTGGTGGTGCATGGCATGATGGCCGATATCGCCCGGCAGGCCCACGCCATACACGACCGCCGCGCCCGCCTGCTCGCCCTTGATGATGAACTCGGCCGCCAGCAGCAGCAGATGCGCCAGGTGGTCAGCCAGCGCGAAAGCCAGCGCGATGCGGTCAACCGCGCGGCCCGTGCCGCCCTTGAGGCCCAGCAGCGCTCGAACGCCGCGGCCGAAAGCGCCACCCAGGCGGTGGAAGAGGCCGCCCGCCGCGCCTCAAGCGTGCAGGACGCCATCACCCGCATCGAGGAAACCGAGGATCAGGCCGAAAAAAACCTCGAGCAGGCCGCCCGCGCCGCCGAGCGCGCGCATAACATGCAGGCCGCCACCGCAGCGCGGCGCCAGGCGCATGAAATGGCCGATGGCGCGGGCCCCGGCATCAGCACCACGAACGCCAGCGCGGGCGCGCCCGTGGCGGGCACGGTGCTGACCGGCTGGGGCCACCCGACCGAAAGCGGGCCCGCCACCGGCATCACCTACGCACCACCTTCACGCGCGAGCGTACGCGCACCATGCACGGGGCGCATTGATTTTGCCGGGCCGTTCCGTACCTATGGCCAGATGATGATCCTTGACTGTGGCAAGCATTACCGCTTCGTGCTCGCGGGCCTTGGCGAGATCGCGGTGGCGGCGGGCCAGCAGGTCAGCCGCGGGGCGGCAGTGGGCCAGATGCCGCAATGGAGCGGCGGCGGCGCGCGCCCTACCCTGTTCGTGCAGCTGCGCCACGGGGGGAGCACGGTCAATCCGGCGCCATACCTGTAATGGCGCGCAAGGCGGTTTTATCCCAGCACGGGTTCGGTATATGCTACCGACCCGTGACGGATGGGCAAGACCACGTTACAACGCAACGCGAAGATTACGTGCAGGCCTGCCGGAGCATGGCGGCGGGCACCCAGGAGACAACGACGTATGAAATTCCGTAATGGCCTGCTGATCGGTTGCGCCTTTCTTGCAGGGATCGTGGCGGCCCCGCAGATTGCCCACTATTCAGCCAGCAGGTGGGGCGGCCTCGCCCCCATGGCCCATGCGGCGGATGCAGTCTCGAAGGATGACAATTCCCCACAGGAAATCGAACAGCTTATGTTCCTGTTCGGTTACGTGCTGGAGAAGGTGAAGGCCAATTATGTCGAGCCGGTCTCCACGCGCGACCTCATCACCAACGCGCTCAACGGCATGCTGAGCGGGCTGGACCCGCACTCCTCCTACATGACCGAGAAGCAGTTCTCGGACCTGCAGGTCCAGACCAAGGGCTCGTTTGGCGGCCTCGGCCTGGAAGTGCAGGGCGAGGACGGGCACGTGCGCGTGGTCTCCCCCATTGATGACACGCCCGCAGCGCGCGCAGGCATCAAGCCCGGTGACTTCATCGTGGCCATTGATGGCAAGAACATCGATGGCCAGCCGCTCGATCAGGTCGTGACCCGCATGCGCGGCAAGCCCGATACCCGCATCACCCTGACCCTGATCCGTGAAAAGACGCCCAAGCCCGTTATCGTCACCCTCACGCGCGCCATCATTCCGCTGCAGGTCATCAAGTCCGCACTGTATGACAATGTGGGTTATATCCGAATCGCGCAGTTCAACGAGGAAACGCAGTCCGGCCTGATGACGGCCTATAAAAAGCTGCAGGCCCAGACCCATAACAGGATGGCGGGCCTGATCATCGACCTGCGCTCCGACCCCGGCGGGCTACTGACACAGGCGATCGACGTGGGCTCCGACTTTATCCGCAGCGGCGAGATCGTCTCCACCCGCGCCCGCCACACGCAGGACAGCCAGCGCTGGGATGCGCATAACACCGACATTACCGGCGGCCTGCCCATTGTCGTGCTGATCAATGGTGGCTCGGCCTCGGCCAGTGAAATCGTGGCCGGCGCGCTGCAGGACCACCAGCGCGCCGTGCTGCTGGGCGAGAAGACCTTTGGCAAGGGCTCGGTGCAGACCATCCTGCCCATTCCCGGCGAGGGTGCGATCCGCCTGACCACGGCGCGCTACTACACGCCATCGGGCCGTTCCATCCAGGGCCTGGGCATCATCCCCGACATTCCCGTGCGCGAGGCGCATGATGATAGCGGCTACAGCATTCACGAGGCCGATCTCGCGCATATCATCAAGAACCGGGGCGGCAACACCGCCCAGCCGCCCACGCGCACCGACCTGCCCGCCATAGCCAAGGCCATCCCGACGCAGCCGCCCGCGAACTGGCCCGAATTCGACCCGACCAAGCCCACGACCGACTTCCAGCTTCAGGAAGGGCTGCGGGTCGTGCGCGCCATGGCCGGGCTGCCGGTGCCCCCCGAGCCGCCCGCACCCCCGGCTGGCAAGGTGCCTGCCACCGCTGCTGCCACACCAGCCCCCAAGGCCGCGCCGCCTGCCGCCCCGTCGCCTGCGGCCCCCACCACCACGCCGGATGCAACGCCCCCCGCAACCCCTGCCCCTGCGCCCGCACCGGCGGAGAAGCAGGCCCCCGCGGCCCCGGCAACGCCTGCGGTTCCCGCCGCACCGGCTCACCCCTGATCGTGCCGGAAGACCAGCCTTTGACCAGCAAGACCACCCTGCCCTACCGCCCCAATGTGGGCGCGCTCGTGTTCAACCCGCGTGGGCAGGTACTTGTCGCCCGCCGCACCGACATGCCGGGCGCAGGCGGTCCACCGGAGGAAGGCGTTTGGCAGTGCCCACAGGGCGGCATTGATGAAGGCGAAACCCCGCAGGTTGCCGTCTTGCGCGAACTGCATGAGGAAATCGGCACCGACAGGGCCGAGATCCTGGCCGCCTACCCCGAATGGCTCAGCTACGACCTGCCCGCCCACCTGATTGGCAAGGCGCTTGGCGGCCGTTACCGGGGACAGACGCAGCAGTGGTTCGCCCTGCGCTTTACCGGACAGGACGGGGACATACGGCTTGATACCCACCAGCCCGCCGAATTCGATTTATGGAAATGGGTGGCGCTTGCGCAGCTACCCCACCTGAATGTTGGCATCAAAAAAGATATTTATGCCAAGCTTGCCACCTATTTCGCGCCTTACGCCACTGCCAGCTGAGGCATGAGGCCCGCCTGCGCCAGGGCTGTCCATGTCTTGCCACTGAGCAGCGGGGCGAGGCACAGCGTTGCCGCATCGGCTGCCGTAATCCAGCGCAGTTCGGCAATCTCGGCCGCGACAGCGGGCGTGCCTTCAAGCCGCCCGGTCCAGATGCGGGCCTGCACGGTATAGCCCGGCTCATTGGCGGCGGGCGCTGAAAAATCGCCAGCCAGTTCTGCCCCCAGTGTCAAGGCGCAGCCCAGTTCCTCATCGATTTCACGCCGTAACGCCTGCTCCGGGCTTTCACCCGCCTCCGGCTTGCCGCCGGGCAGCATGAAGGCCTTGGTGCCACGCTTGCGCACGACCAGCAGGCGTTCGCGTTCAATAACGGCTGCACAGACAACCCGGATTATGCCTGCCATGATCCCTCTTATGCTCAAACTGACAAAAGTTTTTGGGGGCCGCCTTTTTTCAAAAAGGCGGCGTTCTTCGAAGCTTTTTGAAAAAAGCTTCGCCAAAAACTTTCATACATTACTTGTCCCCGCCCTTGAGCGGCGACATGAGAAAGCAGAATGGCACGACCAGCATGCACCCGATACCGAGGATCATGAAAACCTCGTTATAGGCAAGGATCGCAACCTGGCGCTGGAACTCCTTGTACAGCCGCCCCATCGCCACGTTATTGAGCGCGCCCTGCGCATAGCCACGCATCACCGCAACGCCCCGGCTGTGGGCCAGGTATTCGTTGAAAGGCTGATGGTAGGGCGTCATCCAGTGCACCATCTGGTTCTGGTGCGCCTGGCGCAGCTCCGTCACCAGCGCCGTGGCCCCTGAAATGCTGAGTGAGCCCAGCACGTTACGCGCCATGCTGAACAGCGCCGAACCATCGGCATTCAGGTTGCGGGGCAAGGTGGCGTAGGTAATGGTCGAGATCGGCACGAACAGGAAGGCCATCGTGCCCGTCTGGCTCATGCGGAACATCACCAGATGGCGGAAATCAAGGTCAGGCACCAGCTGCGCCGACCAGATCATGGATATGCCCATGAGGAAGAAGCCCAGCGCGATGATATAGCGCAACTGCACGTATTTCATCGCAATGCCGACCAGCGGGATGAGCACGATCACCACAATGCCGCCGGGCGAGAGAATCAGCCCCGACAGCGTTGCGGTGTAGCCCATGATCTGCTGTGAGAACTGCGGCACGATAATGGCCGAGGAATAGAGCAGCGCGCCCACCGCCCCCATCAGCCCGGTGCCCACGGCAAAGTTGCGGTCCTTGAACACCCGCAGGTCCACCGCCGGGTTCTTGACCCGCAGCAGCCAGATGATGGCGCCGCCTATGCCGAGGAAGGCAAGGATGGCCATGGTGACGATAATGCGCGAGCCGAACCAGTCCTCGTCCTCGCCACGGTCAACCGCCACTTCAAGGCAGCCAAAGCCGATAGTGATCAGCCCGATGCCCACGAAGTCGAGCGGTGCATGCTGCTTGCGCGCCCATGGCGGGTCATCAACCATGATCGAGACCGCGATGGTGGCCAGGATACCCACCGGCACGTTGATGAAGAACACCCACCGCCACGAGTAGTTATCCGTAATCCACCCGCCCAGCGACGGACCGAGCACGGGGGCAACCACGGTGGCGATGGCGGTCAGGCCAAAGGCCGCGGCCCGCTTGTCGGGCGGGAAGGTGTCAAGGATGATGGACTGCTGGTTGGGCTGCAGGCCGCCGCCAAAAAAGCCCTGCATCAGGCGGAAGAAGATCAACTCGGGCAGGCTGGTCGCAATGCCGCACAGGAACGACGAAAGCGAGAACATGGCAATGCAGATCAGGAAGTAGCGCTTGCGCCCGAACAGCTTGCCCAGCCAGCCCGATATGGTGAGCACGATGCCATTGGCCACCAGGTAGGAGGTGAGCGTCCAGGTCGCGTCATCATAGGTTGAGGACAGGCTGCCCGCGATATGCGGCAGCGCCACGTTGACGATGGTGGTATCGAGAATTTCCATGAAGGCGGCCACCGTCACAACCACGGCGATCAGCCATGGGTTGTGCTTCGGTTTCCAGCCCGCGCCATCCGCCGGGGCCGCGGGCGCTGCCTGTGCGCTCATTCCGTATGGACCGTAGGTTCAACCGACAGCCCGATGGACAGCGGCAGGTCGCTGCGCAGCCCCTCGTCGATCAGGATCTTGACCGGCACGCGCTGCACGATCTTCACGTAGTTGCCCGTGGCATTCTCGGGCGGGAAAGCACTGAAGGTCGCGCCGGTGCCAAGCTGCAGCGAGTCCACATGGCCCCTGAGCTTGAGGAACGGGTAGGCATCGATCGCGATATCCACCTTCTGGCCGGGGCGCATGTGGGTGAGCTGCGTTTCCTTGTAGTTGGCCACGACCCAGATTTCGGGCTCGACCACGGACACCACCGTCTGGCCTGCGGTGACATACGTGCCACGCTCGATGTTGCGCTGCGAGATCCAGCCATCATGCGGCGCGCGGATGGTGGTCCATTCTACGTTCAGTTCCGCCTCGCGCAGCCGGGCCTCGGCCTGGTTCAGGGTGGCCTGCTGCTCGCTCACGCGGGCCTCGGTGCTGGCGATGTTGGGGATGACGGGCAGCGCGGTTTCAAGGTTGCCCTGCGCCTCGAGCACCTGTGCCTTGGCCGCGTTCAGCGCCGCCGTGGCGTAATCGATGTTCTGCTGCGATGTCGCCTCACGGGTTACGCCATGCTGGCGGCGGTAATCGGTCTCGGCCCTGAACTCCTGCGCCTGCGCCTGCTGCAACTGGCCCTGGGCGACCATGAGGTGACCGGGGAAGTTCTTTTTGGCCACTTCGGCCAGCAGGGTATAATTCTGCACCTGCGCACGCGCGATATCGACGGCAGCCGCCGCCTGGTCACGCTGGGCGCGCCAGTTGCGGTCATCAATCCGGGCAATGATGTCACCCTGATGGACGAACTGGTTGTCATTGACCAGCAGTTCGGTCACGTAGCCGGACACATGGGGGGCCACCGCCACGGCACGGCCTGCGGTGAAGGCGTCATCGGTTTCCACCTCGTTGCGGTGCAGGAACCAGTAGAGCGCACCCAGCACCACCACCGCCACGACAAGACCGATCAGGATCAGCTTGCGGCGCGGCGATACTTCCTTTTTCTTTTTATCCTGTCCGTCTTCAGGTGCGTTGCCTTCGTCCGCGGCCATCTGCTTTCCTTATCATCAACTTGATTGCAGCCCCTGATCCCGTCATCTCGCGCATTGACCGAACGGGTCGGTCAATCCATTGCACGAAGCTTGCCACACTTCAACCGCCAACCCCGGCCCGCATGCACATTCGCCCGGTCAGGTCAGAGCGTGAAGGCCTGATTGCGCACCATGCGGGCGTACAGGCCATCATGGTCCATCAGTTCATCATGCGTGCCGCATTCCACCGCCTCCCCCTGCGCGATCACCACCACCAGATCAGCCGAGCGCACGGTGGAAAGCCTGTGCGCCACCACAATGGTCGTGCGCCCGTGGCGCAGATGGGTCAGGGCCTCCTGCACGATGGCTTCGCTCTCGCTATCGAGCGCGCTTGTCGCCTCATCAAGCAGCAGCACGCGGGGGTTGCGCAGCAGGGCGCGGGCCAGCGCCACGCGCTGCCGCTGCCCGCCTGAGAGGCGCTGCCCGCCGGGGCCGACCACCGTGGCATAGCCCTGCGGCAGGGCCTGAATGAACGTATCGGCCGCGGCTGCCCGGGCGGCTTCATGCACCTGCGCGTCAGTGGCCCTGGGGTTGCCCATGCGGATGTTGTCGATGACCGGCAGGTCGAACAGGAGCGTGTCCTGGCTGACATAGGCAATGGCATCACGCAGCTCAGCCAGGATCAGGCGGCGCAGGTCCACGCCATCGAGCGTGATGCGCCCTCCGGTGACATCATGCAGGCGCGGAATGAGCGAAAGCGCTGTCGACTTACCCGCCCCGGATGGCCCGACAAGGGCCACGGTCAGGCCGGGTGCGGCCACGAAATCCAGCCCGGTCAGCCCCATGCGCCCATCGGGGTAGCGAAAGGCCACCTGCTCGAAACGGAGGTCGCCGCCGCCCGCGGGCAGGCTGATGGCATCGGGCGCCTGGGCCACGGCCACGGGCTCATCAATCACGTCAAATACGCGCTGCAGGCCGCCAAGCCCTTCCTGCAGGGCAATGTTGAGCGTACCGAGCGCGCGCAACGGGCGGGCAGCGAGCAGCAGGGCCGCCACAAAGCCCGAAAAATCGCCCAGCGTGGCGCCGCCCTGTGTGGCCCGCCAACCCGCAAAGCCCAGCACGGCGGCCACGGCAATGCCGCCAAGCACCTCAAGCATCGGGTCTACGCGCGCGCGACCGCGCGCAATGCGCAGCAGGCGGTCATGCAGGGTGTCGAGCACGCGGGCGGCGCGGCCTTCCTCCTCGGCTTCAAGGCGGTAGACGCGGATGGTGCGCGACTGGCCAAAGCTTTCGGCCAGCATGGCGCTGGTCTCGCCAATCTGTTCATGCACGCCACCGGATTCCCGTCGCAGCCGCTTGCCCAGGCGGCGCACCGGCAGGGCGGCGATGGGGTAGAGCACGGCGGCGATCAGGCTGAGTTCCCAGTCCATGTACAGCATGGAGGCGATCAGCCCCACCACGGTCACCGCATCGCCCAGCGCGTTGGTGGCGCGGATCATCGCCTCGCGAATCGAGACGGCATCGGTGGTGAAGCGCGCCGCGATCTGGGCCGGGGCCTCGGTTTCGATGCGCGAGATATCGGCATTGACCAGATGGTGGAACATGCGCCCCTGCAGGCCCCGGATCACCAGCAGCACCAGCGACTGCACCGCAATCGACTGCCCGTACTGCGAGATGGCCTTGGCCACCGTAATCACCACAACCAGAATGGGCACCTGGTACAGGATGCGGGGATCATGGTCGGCAAACATGTCGAGCGCGCGCTGGATCACCAGCGGATAGAGCGCGCTGAAGATGGCCATGAGCGCCGTCAGCACCATGACCGCCATGATACGCAGCTTGTGGCAGGCCAGTTCATCGCGCCACAGCCGCCGCATGAGGCGGCGTGACGACACCGTTGCATCAGGCGCCGTCGCACGATCAGGCGCGGTCATTTTTATTGCATTCATCAATCGGCCTATAGCCGCAAGCCTACGCAAAACAAAGCGCTGCGACATGCGGTTACAAATTATGTCGTGCGCGCGGCGTCTTCAGCCAGCACGGCGCGCAGGCGGGCGATGCAGGCGGCATGGTCCGGCGCGCAGCCCTTTTCAAGCCACCAGTGCCGCACCTGCCCCAGCACCTGCCCCACCATGGCGCCAGGCGGGCAGCCCGCGCCGATCACGTCGCCACCGTTAAGGGGAAAGACCGGGGGCTGCGTGTGCGCAAGCTGGTGGCGCAGGGCATCCCACCCCGCATCGGGGCGGGCCAGCTGGTCAGCCTGCCGCAGCCACGCGCGCCAGATCAGGTCGCATGGCGCGTGGTCGGCCAGCAGGCGCAGGATGGCAGGTGCGTCAAGGCCGGGGCACAGTACCGGCCCGCCGCGCGTGCGGACCAGCGCGCCCGTTTCCGCGCGCGACAGCTTCAGCCGCCGCGCCGCTTCACGCCCGTCGCCCACCACCAGCGCCGCCAGGCGCAGCACCGGCTCATCCGGCGCGCCACAGGCCAGCAGGCGCTCGAGGCGGGGGATGGCGTAGCCTTCGGGCAGGACATGGTCCAGCACGCCGCAATCGTGCATCTGCCCAAGCGTGCGCGCCACCTCGGGGCCTGTGAGGATGCGCCGCAGCTCCGACCATATCCGCTCGACCGAGAGGCGGTCGATCAGGCCAGCGAGCCCCGTCATCGCATTGATCGCCTGCGGGTCAGGCCTGCCGCTGCCATACCGGGCCTGAAAGCGGAAGAAGCGCAGGATCCGCAGCGCATCCTCGGTAATGCGCAGGCGGGCATCGCCTACAAAACGCACCCTTCCTGCCGCCAGGTCAGCCTGGCCGCCAAAATAATCATGCACCACGCCCGCGCTGTCGCACGACATGGCGTTGATGGTGAAGTCACGCCGTGCCGCATCCTCGCGCCAGTCCTGCGTCCAGGCCACGGTGGCGTGGCGGCCATCGGTTTCCTCATCGCGCCGCAGGGTCGTGATCTCGAAGGGGCGGCGGTCAATGACGGCGGTGACCGTGCCATGCGCAAGGCCCGTGGGCACGACCCGTATGCCTGCGGCCTTCAGCTTCGCCATCACCACATCGGGGGGCGCGGCGCAGGCCAGGTCGATATCGGCCACCGCCTGCCCGCGCAGCAGGTCGCGCACGGCGCCGCCCACCAGCCTTGCATCGGGGAGGATGGTCCAGATCCGGCCAAGCTGCTCCAGCACGTCAGGCATGGCATGACCCAGCGTGGCGAGCGGGCTGGTCACGAAGCCGCCTCCATGGCGGAAAGCGGGAAGAACACATGCTGGCTCCACACGCCAAGGCAGGGCACGCCCTGATAGTGCCCCTCCACCGCAAGGGCGGCGAGTTCGTAATAGACCGGGCGGGCGATGCGGGCCTCGATGGGCAGCGCGCCATCGCCATCGCGCACATGCAGGTAAGGCACGGGGCCGGTGCCGCAGCCTTCGCACGGCACGTTCCAGTCACATCGAATCGGGTGGTCGGGGCCTGCGCAGATCACCTGGTCGACATTGGTGCGAAACGAGAGCACCTGCCCCCGCCCGCAGCCATGCCATTCAAGGTGATTGGCCACGAAGGGGGCATCCTCCACCTCGATCGTGCCCTGCTCCACCGGGGTCTGGAGCCTGAAGCCGCCCTGGGCGTCGCGCCGCAGGGTGGAGGCGAACAGGCAGACCATCGGCTTGCGGCGGATGGGGGAGCCACGGTACAGCCACGTTCCGTCACGCCTGATCACGAACGGCAGCGCGCCGCATGTTCCCCCCTGCCCCGGCACGCGGGCCGGCGGGTTCTGTCCTGTCTCGAAATCGTCCATCAATTGCGTTAACCCGACACTATGGAAGCTGCTGGACTTGATATAGGGATCAACACTGCCTTGATGAAACCCCCGGACCTGTCAGACTGTTGGAATGATGACCATGGATGATACCTCCCCCCTCCATGCGGCGCCGCAGGCGGGCATGACATCCCCCCCTTCCCTGACCGGCGAGCAGATCGCGGCCCGGGCCGAGAGCATGGGCGCGCGCCTGCGGGCGGCGCGGGCGGAAATCGGCCGTGTCATACTGGGGCAGGACCGGGTGATCGACCTGGTGCTGACCACCATCGTGGCGGGCGGGCACGCGCTTCTGGTCGGCGCGCCGGGCCTGGGCAAGACGCTGCTGGTCACAACGCTGGGTCACGTGATGGGCATGGACGCACGCCGCGTGCAGTTCACGCCCGACCTCATGCCTGCCGATATTCTGGGCAGCGAAATCCTTGATGAGGACGAGGCCGGCCGCCGCAGCTTCCGCTTCGTGGCGGGGCCGGTGTTCTGCCAGCTTCTCATGGCGGACGAGATCAACCGCGCCAGCCCGCGCACGCAGTCGGCCCTTTTGCAGGCCATGCAGGAGCGCGAGGTGGCCATTGCGGGCACCAACCACCCGCTGCCCCGCCCCTTCCACGTGCTGGCCACCCAGAACCCCATCGAGCAGGAAGGCACCTATCCCCTGCCCGAGGCGCAGCTTGACCGTTTCCTGATGCAGGTCACGCTCGACTTCCCCACGGCGGAGGCCGAGCGCGCCATGCTGCTGGCCACCACCGGCACCACCACCGCCACCGCCAGCCCCGTGCTCACGGCGGCTGACGTGATCGAGGCGCAGGCGCTGGTCCGCGCCCTGCCGGTGGGCGAGCAGGTGGTCGATGCGATCGTGCGCCTCGTGCGCGCGGCCCGGCCCGAGACCAGCGATGACCCCACCATCCGCGAGGCCGTGGCCTGGGGTCCCGGCCCCCGCGCGGCACAGGCGCTGATGCTGGCCACCCGTGCCCGCGCCCTGCTTGATGGCAGGCTCTCCCCCACCATCGAGGACGTGGTGGCGCTGGCCCACCCCATCCTGGCCCACCGCATGGCGCTGTCCTTTACCGCGCGGGCGGAAAACCTGCGCCTGTCCACGCTGATCGATACGCTGGCCGGACGGATCGGCTGACATTGGCCACCCTTCCCTCCTTCCTGTCGCGGCTGATCCCGAACACTGCCCGCGCGCCCGGCGCGCCCCGCCCCGCACCGGAGGCTGCGGGGGCCGGGTTCCTGCCGCGCAACGCCATTACCGCCACCGCGCTGGCCGATGACCTGGCCCGCAGGCTGCCCGCCCTGCTCATGACCGCCGAGCACCTTGCCCGCGCCACAGGCCCGGGCAGCCATGCGCGGCGCAGGGCGGGCCAGGGCGACGAGTTCTGGCAATACCGCCCTGCAACACAGGGCGAGGCAGCCAGTGCCATTGACTGGCGGCAGTCCGCGCGGGGCGACCGGGCCTTCGTACGCGAGCGCGAAGCACAGGCCCCGCATACCATATGCATCTGGTGCGATAACAGCGCATCCATGCGCTGGCATTCCGCCCCTGGCCTGCCGCCCAAGGCCGAGCGGGCCTTCGTGCTGGCGCTGGCCGGTGCGGCCATGCTGCTTGGGCAGGGCGAGCAGATCCGCCTGCTGGCCACCAACCCCACAACCCCGCCGCTGCGCCTGCACGGCCATCGCGCGCTGGAACAGATGGCCCATGCGCTGCTGGCCGCCCTGCGCCATGCGCCCGATGCACCCGACCTGCCGCTGGCCGCCGCCATACCCGCCCGCAGCCGCGTGCTGCTGTTTGGCGACGGGCTGTACCCGCCCACGCAACTTGAGACCTTCCTGCGCCAGCTTGCCACGTGCCAGGCCACCGCCACGCTGGTGGAAACCCTCGACCCGGCGGAGACCACCCTGCCCTATGCCGGCCCCACCCGCTTCACCGGCGTGGAGGAGGACACGGCCCGCCTGCTCCATGGCAGCCCCACGCTGCAACAGGACTATGCCGTGATCTGGCAGCGCCACCAGGCGCGGCTGCGCACGCTGTGCATGGCGGCAGGCAGCCCGCCCGTGGTGCACATGACCGACCAGCCGCCGCTTGCGGCGCTGATGGCGCTCCACACCCTGCTCGGGGCGGGAGGACGGCCATGATCCTGCTGGCACCGTGGATGCTGCTGGGCCTGCTGGCCCTGCCCGCCGTGTGGTGGCTGCTGCACGCCCGCCCGCCCGCGCCGCGCACGCAGTCCTTCCCGCCCATGCGGCTGCTTGCTACACTTGCGGCCCCGCCGCCTGATGCGACCTCCGCTCCGCTATGGCGCGTGCTGCTGCGCTGCCTGGCCGTGCTGGGGCTGGTGCTGGGGCTGGCGCAGCCGGTCTTTCCGCGCGGGCAGGCCGGCCTGCCCGATGCCGACTGCCTGATCGTGCTCGATAACGGCTGGGCGGCTGCGGGCACATGGTCACAGCGCATCCATGCGCTCGATGGCCTGCTCGACCACCTTGCCCGCACCGGCCACACAGGCCGCCTGCTGCTCACCGCCCGCAACGACGCGCTCGACCCGATCACGGTCCAGCCCGCCATGCAGGCTGACCTGCTGCGCAGCCAGATCGACCCGATGCTGCCGCGCGCCTGGCCTGCCGACCGCCTTGCGGCCACCCATGCGCTCACAACCCTTGCGGGCCAGGGCTGGCGCGGGCCGGTCCTCTACATTGCCGACGGGCTGGCCACGCAGGCCGACACGGGGTTTGCCGCAGCACTCGCTGGCATTGGCCCCGTGCATGACATGCAGGTGCCGCAATCCGACATCGTGCTGCTCGCCCCGCCTGCCAGCGGGCAGGGCAGTCTGGCCACGCGGCTGCGCACGGTGCCGCGCGACCATCCGCGCACCGGCCAGCTCCGCCTTGAAACCGCAACCGGCGGCACGCTCGGCCTGCTGCCGGTCAACCTGCCCGCAGGCGCCGACCATGCCGACCTTGCCCCCGACCTGCCCGCCGAACTGCGCAACAAGGTCGATCACCTCGCCCTTGAGGGCATGGCCGGGCCCGCGGGCATCCGCCTGCTTGACGAGCGCGAGCGCCAGCGCCCGGTGGGGCTGATCGCAACCGGCAGTTCCGACACGCCGCTGATGGGCAGCCTGTTCTACCTGCGCCGCGCGCTGCAACCCGCCGCCGAACTGCGCGAGGGCGACCTCGATACGCTACTCGCGCGCCCGCTTTCGGTCATCATTGCGCCCGACGGCACATTGGGCAGCCCCGAAAGCCGCAAGAAAGTCGCGGCCTGGGTGCGCGCGGGCGGCACGCTGATCCGCTTTGCCGGCCCGCTGCTCATTCAGGGGGCGGATGCCACGGATGGCGGTGGCGATACGCCCCAACCGCAGGCCGACCCGCTCCTGCCCGTGCCGCTCATGGCGGGCGCACGTGAACTGGGGGGGGCCATGTCATGGAGCAGGCCTGAGCATCTGGCCCCCTTCCCCGCCACGTCGCCATTCCATGATCTGGACATCCCGGCCGATGTCACGGTGTCACGGCAGGTGCTGGCCCAGCCCGCCACCGATCTGGACAGCCATAGCTGGGCGCGGCTTGATGATGGCACGCCGCTGGTCACCCACGCCGCACTGGGCGCGGGGCAGGTGGTGCTGTTCCATGTAACCAGCACGGCGGAATGGTCGAACCTGCCGCTTTCGGGGCTGTTCGTGGGCATGCTCCAGCACCTGATCGACCAGGCCTCGGGCATCGAAACGCCTGCGGGCACCACCCTGCTGGCCCCCTACATGGCGCTTGATGGCGATGGCACGCTGGTCGCACCCCCCGCAGGCGCGCAGGCGCTACGGGCCGATGCGTTTGGCCATACCGCGCCCAGCCCCGAACACCCGCCGGGGCTTTACGGCCCGCGCAACAGCCGCCGCGCGCTCAATGTGGGTGATGACCCGGCAGCCCTTGCGGCCCAGCCCGCCATCGGCACCGTATCGGACCTGCGCGGGCAGGTGGCCGACCTGTCCATCGGGCCGGTGCTGCTCCTGCTGGCGAGCGTGCTGCTCCTGGCCGATGGGCTGGTCAGCATCGTGCAGCGCGGGCGGCAGTGGCGCGGGCTTGCGGCCCTGGCCCTGTGCTGCGCCATGGGCCTGACCGCCGCCCATGCGCAGGCGGCCGACGACATACCGCCCGACGTGCCGCGTGCCGCCCTTGAAACCCGGCTGGCCTACATCGTGACCGGACATGCGGAGGTCGATGATGTCTCGAAAGAGGGGCTGCAGGGCCTGTCGGACTACGTCAACGCCCGCACCTCCGCCGTACTGGGCCACCCTGATGGCGTGACGCCGGAGCATGATGACCTGTCCTATTACCCGCTCATCTACTGGCCGGTCACGGCGGATGCCGCCACCAGCCCTGCCCGCACGGCGGCGCTGAACACCTATATGCACCATGGCGGCATCCTGCTGATCGACACGCAGGGCCAGGACCCCGCTACCGCACCCGAA
Organism: Komagataeibacter sp. NFXK3; assembly: GCF_054182245.1. Classification (NCBI taxonomy): domain Bacteria; kingdom Pseudomonadati; phylum Pseudomonadota; class Alphaproteobacteria; order Acetobacterales; family Acetobacteraceae; genus Komagataeibacter; species Komagataeibacter sp. NFXK3. The sequence goes on along the minus strand of NZ_JAPIVJ010000002.1, from coordinate 239,484 downwards.
AACGCCAGCAGCTATACCGGCTCGGCGCCGGGCACGGCGGCGGCACTGAGGCGCATGACGGCGGGGCTGGACATTCCGCCGCTCGCCCGGCTCGACAGCCACCATGTGCTCTCGCACACCTTCTACCTGCTGCATGATTTTCCCGGCCGGTATGAGGGCATGCCCGTATGGGTGGCGCAGGAGGGCGACAGCACCAATGACGGGGTGAGCCCGGTCATCATCGGCAGCAATGACTGGGCGCATGCCTGGGCGGTGGATGAAACGGGCAACACGCCCTACGCCCCCGTGCCCGACGGGGCGGAACAGCGCGTCACGGCCTACCGTTTTGGCGTGAATGCCGTGATCTATGCCCTGACCGGCAACTACAAGGCGGACCAGGTGCATGTGCCTGCTCTGCTCAAACGGCTTGGGGAGTAAGCGGCATGCCTGACCTGTCGCGCCACATGATGGCGCTCAGCCCGCTTGTGCCGCCGTGGTGCATCAACCTGCTTCTGGCCGCCTGCGTCGTGCTCGCCCTGTGGGGCCTTGCCCGCCGGGTGCGCGGCAGCGTGTGGCGGCTGCTGGCCGGGCTGGGTGTTGCCCTGTGGCTGTACAACCCCCAGCGCATTACCGAGACATGGCACCCCCTGCCTGAAACGGCACTTGTGGTGGTGGACCAATCGGCCTCGATGAACGAGCGCAACCGGGGCGAGATGGCGCGCAATGCGGCGGCAGGCGTGCAGGCCGCCATGAACCGCGTGCCCGGCCTCGTACCCCGCATCGTGACCGTGCGCGAGGCGCAGCATGGCGGCACGCGGCTGTTTGCGGCGTTGCAGCAGGCGGCGGCTGACATTCCCCCTTCCCGCCTGGCGGGCGCCGTACTGATTACCGATGGCGAGGACCATGACGTGCCCGCCACCGTGCCCGACACGCTCAACCCCGATGATGGTCACGGCCACCGCACGCTCCTGCCGCTGCACGTGCTGCTGACCGGCAGGGGCGAGGAAACCGACCGCCACCTGCGCGTGCTCCAGGCGCCGCCCTTCGCCATCGTGGGCAAGGACGTGACCATACGTGTGCAGATCGATGACCAGGGCGCGCCCCCACAGCCGGGGGCCACCACGCAGCTCACGCTCACGCAGGGCGATGGCGCGACCTTCACCCGGCCGGTCAAGATTGGCGAACCACAGGACATTACCCTGCCCGTCACCCATCCGGGCGAGATGCTGGTGGGCCTGTCGGCACCCGAACTGCCCGGCGAGGTCTCGACGCGCAACAACCATGATGTCATCCGCATCAACGGCGTGCGCGACCGGCTGCGCGTGCTGCTGGTGTCAGGCACGCCCAACCAGGGCGAGCGCGTATGGCGGCGGCTGCTCAAGGCCGACCCTTCGGTGGACCTCGTGCACTTCACCATCCTGCGGCCACCCGACCGTGATGATGGCACGCCCCTTTCCGACCTTGCGCTGATCGCCTTCCCCGTCAACGAACTGTTTCAGCAGAAGGTGGGGCAGTTCGACCTCATCATTCTCGACGGGTTTGAAAACCGCGGCATCCTGCCCGAGGCCTATCTGCGCAACATCGTCAACCACATCCGTGAAGGCGGCGGGCTGCTGCTGATTGGCGGGCCGGAATTCCTGACCGCGGGCTCCCTGCAGGATACCCCGCTTGCCGACATCCTACCCGCGCATGTGAGCACGGCCGATGGCATGGCCATCCAGCGCTTCAGGCCCGACCTGACCGAGACCGGCATGCGCCACCCTGTCACCTCCGGCCTGCCGGGCGCGCCCGAGCATGCAGGCAGCAAGCCGGGCTGGGGGCCGTGGTATCGCAGCCTGCGCAGCGATACCGCCCGGGGCGAGGTACTCATGACCGGCCCCGACCACCAGCCCCTGCTGGTGCTTGACCATGCGGACAAGGGGCGCGTGGCCTTCCTCATGTCCGACCAGGCCTGGCTGTGGTCGCATGGCGAAGGTGGCGGCGGCCCGCAATCCGAGCTGCTGCGCCGCATCTCGCACTGGCTGATGAAAGAGCCGGAACTGGAGGAAAACCAGCTTGAGGCCAGCATTGCGGCAGGGCAAATGACCATCACGCGCCGCTCGGTCACCACTGGGCCTGCACCGGTGGTGCATGTCACGGCGCCCGATGGCACCAGCCAGCAGGTCACCCTCGAGCCCGCTGGCAATACCGGCCTTGCCCGCGCCCGCCTGCCCGCGACACAGGAAGGCATATGGACCGTGCGGGATGATGACGGGCATGCAGCCTTTGCCGCCCCGCGCGCGGAAGACCCGCTGGAGTTTGCCGATTTGCGGGCCACGGCTTCGGTGCTTGGCCCCATGGCGGCGGCGACCGGCGGCGGCGTGCACTGGCTTGGCGCGAATGCGCAGGCCCCTGCCGTGCCGGAGATGGTGATGGCTGACGGGAGCCACGCTTCATCGGCCAGCCGCTTCGCCTTCCCCGCCCGCAATGCCCACAGCGTATCGGGGCAGCAGGCAAGAGCCATGCTGCCAGCCTGGGCCATGGGCCTGTTCGTGCTGCTGATGGTGTTCATGGCATGGTGGCGGGAGAGCCGCCCCTGAAGGCAGGGACTGCAATCAAGGAACTGACAAAGCGGCGGTCCAAGAGACTGTTTTGAAAAGTTAGCTCAGCAAACATCCAGAAATCATAAGGAAGTTTTTGGTGAAGCTTTTTTTCAAAAGCTTCAAAGAACACCGCCTTTTTGAAAAAAGGCGGCACCCAAAAACTTTTATCATTTTTTATCAATGAGTTGTTTTTAGACTGTCTCTAAATAAAGATAGCCCCAGAACGCCTTGATGATTGCACGCTGTTGAACGGACGGGCTTTTCTGGCCACCATGGCGGGAAAGTGGATTAATCATCGCATCCACCATCATTTTGCGGTAATCAGCAGAACCGGCAGGCGGCGCAGGGCTGTTGCGCGGCAGGCTGAACGCTCACTCTCGGGACAGGACATGATTTCCAGATCCGGTATATATCTTCTTGTCGCCGCCCTGTTCGCGGGCCTTCCTGCCGTGTGCATGCCACTGCACATGGCGCATGCGCAGGATGCCGAAGACGCTGAAGCCGAATCAGAGGCTGCCGATGCCGCCAAGAAGGCCGAGGCCCGCCGCGCGGCCAAGGCCGCAGCCCCGCCGGCCGCGCTGCCGGGCGCTGAATCGCGCGAGGAAGAGCACGGCCACGCCAATGCCGATATGAACCCGACCAATGCGCTGTTCGACGCCATCAACCGTGGCAGCCTTGGCGCGGCGAAGGAAGCCCTGAACCGCGGCGCTGACATGACGGCCCAGAACCAGCTTGGCCAGACGCCGCTTGACATGGCGATCGACCTTAACCGTAACGACATCACCTTCCTGCTGCTGTCGATGCGCACCTTCTCGGATGCCGACCCGCATTTCGCCTCCAACAACCTTGAAAGCGGCGAGGACGATACCCCCCCGCTCACCATGCCCAAACATGCCTCGACCACCGCCTCGCCCGACCGGCGCTATGATGCCTCGGGCGGACATGCCGACCCCTCGATCGGGTTCCTTGGCTTTGGCGGCAGCTAGGCCAGGCGGGGCCGCCTGATTCAGGGCGCCCCGTTCAGGCTGGCCTCAAGGGTCATGATCTCGTGCCACAGCTCATCGGCCGTGCGTTGCGGCGGGCGGCGGGTATTGGTCAGCACGACGAATTCAAGCGTCATGGGGCGGGCGGAATAGCGCTGGCGGCTGACGCGGTAGCGCTTGTAGGGGCGGGTAAAGACCTGCACCGCGCCCCGCTCGCAATTGGCCCGCAGCATATCTTTCAGCGCAATGAAGCCATCGGTGCTGTAGCTCGTGGCGATCCAGCGCGTATCGAGCACCGATAGCAGCTGCCGGTAGGCCGCAAGCGCCTGCCTGCGGTGGTTGTAGGGGCTGCGCCGCTCGGTGCGCCAGTCCTGGCGTATGGCCGCCTTGTCGCGCCCGGTAATCTTGGGGGCAAGGGGCGGGCTGTCCCACAGGGCGATGGTGTTGAGCACGTGGTAATTGGCGCCGTAGGGGTGCTGGTTGTAAGGCGGATCGATATAGGCGATGGCGGCCTCGCCCACCTCTCCCGCAAGATTGGCGGCCAGGGCGTGGGCATCCATGCGCAGCACCCTGTGCTCGTGCCCATTATCAATAAAGCCCGCCGGGCGCAGCGCAAGATCGGCGGCGATGCGATACAGCGCCGTGCCCGTGCGCCCGCCCCAGCCGTGATGAAACCCCTTGAACAGCCCGCTGGTATTGCTGTTGTAGCTGGCGCTGTACAGCAGCGGGGCCAGCAGGCAGGCCTTCTGCCCTGCATCAAGCAGGCCATCATGTTCCCACCGGGCGATCTGGGTGCGAATGGCGTCGATGCGCATGCCGTTCTTGCGCATGTAGAACATCCGGTCACGCGCGGTGTCGTAATGCACGTCATCATCGGGGCACAGGTGCCGGGTGATCCAGCCCTCGAGCGGCGGCAGGGCGTTGAGTTCCGCCATGACCTGCCCGTAATCACGCCCGCCGTGAAAGACCGGCGCGCGCGACTGGGCCACATAACAGCGGTTGATCTGTTCGCTATAAGGCTCCCAGTCATTGCACAGCACGCGAAAGCCAAGCCGCTTGGCCAGCCTTGATACCACGCCGGTGCCGGCGAACAGGTCGATGAAATCGGTATGGTGCGGCACCTCGCCCGTGGCCGCGATGGCCTGAGCGATCAGGCCGAGCAGCTTGCGCTTGTTGCCGATATAGGGAATGAGCTGGCTGAACAGGTATTCCCCGGTCAGCAGTGCCGCATGGCGGCCCGGGCTCCATTCCATGCCGGGCAGGCCATGCGATCCATCAGGATCGGGGCGCCAGTTCATGCCACCCTGCCTTCCCCCGCCATCAGGATGCGACGGCTGCCTGCTCCGCCCGGATCTCGCTGCGCAGCGTATCGAGTTGCACCAGTTCGCCCTCGTGCTCGAAATACCAGAACGTCCAGCCATTGCATGAGGGCGCATTGGTCAGCGTCGCACCCATCTTGTGAATGGAGCCCCGGTGCCGCCCGCTGACCAGCGTGCCATCGGGCGAGACGGTGGCGCGCACGCGCTTCTGCCGGTCCATGAGCACGGTGCCAGCAGGCACCATGCCGCGCTCGACCAGCACGCCAAAGGGCACGCGCGGGCTTTCGCGCCGGGCGGGCGTGGTCAGCACGCTGTCAAGCGGCACGGGTTTTTCGCGCCGGGCACGGCCGATCGCGGCCTCGGCATAATCAGGGTGGCGCTCGATGCCGATAAAGCGGCGGCGCAGCCTGCGCGCCATGGCCGTGGTGGTGCCGGTGCCGGTAAAGGGGTCGAGCACCACGTCATCCACATTGGTCGAGGCCACGAGCACGCGGTGCAGCAGGCTTTCGGGCTTCTGGGTGGGGTGCAGCTTCAGGCCATGCTCGTTGCGCAGCCGCTCGCCGCCGGTGCACAGCGGCAGGTACCAGTCCGAGCGCATCTGCACATCGTCATTGAGCGCCTTCATGGCCTGGTAGTTGAAGCGGTAGCGGCTGTCCGGCCCGCGCGCCGCCCAGATCAGCGTTTCATGCGCATTGGTGAAGCGCCGCCCGCGGAAGTTGGGCATGGGGTTGGACTTGCGCCAGATCACATCATTGAGGATCCAGAACCCGAGGTCCTGCAAAATCGCCCCAATGCGGAAGATGTTGTGATACGAGCCGATGACCCAGATCGTGCCATCCTTGCGCAGCACGCGCCGCGCCTCGGTCAGCCAGGCGCGGGTGAATTCGTCATAGGCCCGCAGGTCGGCGAATTTGTCCCAGTCGTCATCCACGCCATCGACCACGCTGTCATCGGGGCGGCGCAGTTCGCCCTTGAGCTGGAGGTTGTATGGCGGATCGGCGAACACGCAGTCGATCGAACCCGCGGGCAGGGTACGCATCATCTCCACGCAGTCGCCGCGCAGCACCTGGTCAAGGGGCAATTCCATCATTACCGCACCGCTCATGAATTGTTCAGCATGATGGCTGCTCCGCGCTTGAATGTAAGGAAGAAGGACCGGAAGCCTGCATGATGCGCCGCACCGTGCCGAAGGCCGCCCGGTGGTGGGGGCTGACACCGTGGGCCATGAGCCCCGCGCGGTGTATGGGCGTGCCGTAGCCTGCATTGCGCTCCCAGCCATAGGCGGGCCAGCGCCGGGCCAGCCGCTCCATGGCCCGGTCGCGCACGACCTTGGCCACGACCGAGGCCGCGGCGATGGACAGGCTGATCGCATCGCCCCCCACGACGCATTGCGCCGGGCACCCGAAATCGGGCGCGGCGTTACCATCGACCAGGACCAGTTCGGGCCATTGGGGCAGGCGGCCGACCGCACGCTGCATGGCGATCCATGAGGCGCGCAGGATGTTGTGGTGTTCGATTTCGGCCACGGAGGCCGCCCCCACCCCGATCAGGACATTGGGGGTCTGGTGCAGCGTATCGTAAAGCTGCTGGCGGACCTTTGGCCTGAGCTTTTTTGAATCATCAAGCGTGTCAGCCAGATGGCCCGGCACGCCCGAGAGGAACATGACCGCCGCCGCCACGACCGGACCGGCCAGCGGGCCGCGACCGACTTCATCGACACCGGCGACCCGTCCCCCATGGGCGTGCTCAAGCGTGTAATCCGGCATCCAGTCCTTCCCGTCATGGTGCGAATCGGGGTTCAGGCCCGATTCGCACCAGATTCATGTTCTGGAAGGATGGAAACCATTTTTATGCACGGTTGTGCAAGATGCTGTGGACTCATCGAGTCCCTTAAAATGAAAAAAAACGACTCGAGCCGTGATCAGCCCTTGCGGCGGGGGATGAAAATCAGCCCCATGATGGTGCCGAGCACCGCCGCGATACCGAGGGAAAACAGCGGGCGCTCACGCACGAAGGTCACGGCGCGCTCGAGCTTGCCTTCGCCTTCATCATACAGATCGGCGAATTCCTGCCGCGCCATGCCCGAAAGCTGGTCAACCTTACCTTCAGCCTGCATGCCCACATTGCCCGTAAGGCCGCCGGCGGCATCCTTCAGGCGACCTACGCCCTCATCAACCATGCCTTCAGCCTTGGTCTCGATGTTTTTTGCCTTGTCTTCCGACATCATTCACACTCCGTAATATCGCTGTTCTGTAGCGTGGACCCATAACGCCACGATGGCGCTTGCAGTTCCGTACCCCCTACTATCATGCATGATGATGCCGCCCTTGACGACAGCCCAAACCGAACAGCCCGCGCCCGGCACCGACATGCCTCCCCTTTCGCCCCGCCGCACAAGGCTCATGGCGCTGATCGTGTCGAGCCTGATGATGATGGAACAGCTCGATGGCACGGCGCTGACCACGGCGCTGCCCGCCATGGCAACGGACTTCCATGTCGATATTCCCCAGACCAGCATCACGCTTACGGTCTACATGCTGGGGCTTGCGGCCCTGATCCCAGCCTCGGGGCGCATTGCCGAGCGGTTTGGCAACCGGGTCACGCTGCGCTGGGCCATTATCGTGTTCCTTGGCGGCTCGCTGCTGGGCGGGCTTGCGCCCAACCTGCCCGTGCTGGCGCTGGCACGGCTGGTGCAGGGGCTGGGCGGGGCGATGATGGTGCCGGTGGGGCGGCTCGTGATCCTGCAGAACGTGCCCAAGTCGGAGCTGATGTCGGTCATGGCATGGGTCATGCTCACCGCCACCATCGGGCCCATGGCGGGCCCGGTGCTGGGCGGCGTGCTGACCTCGGCACTGTCATGGCGGTGGGTGTTCTACCTCAACATCCCACTCGGGCTGATCGCCATCGGGCTGATCGGACGGTTCATTCCTCAGGTGCGCATGCCCCATCCCCCTCCGTTTGACCTCAAGGGCAACATGTGGTGCGCGCTGGGGCTGGCGGGGCTGATCTTCGGGCTGGAACTGCTGACCCATTCCGGCACGGCCCGCATCGTGGCCTGCGCCCTGCTCGTGCTGCCACTGGTATGCAGCGTGGCGTATATCCGCCACGCGCGGCGGGTTGCGCACCCGGTGCTTGACCTGTCGCTGCTGCGGGTGAGCACCTTCCGCATCTCGGTCATCGCGGGCGCATGCACGCGCATCGCCACCGGGGGCATCATCTTTCTCCTGCCCTCCCTGCTGCAGACCCGCTTTGACGCGAGTGCCGCCCAGAGCGGGCTGATCACCGTCATCGCCCCCGTGGGCGCGCTGGCCATGCGCTTTGCCACACCCGCGCTGTACCGCGCCCGGGGCTACCGCGCGGTCATGTGCGCAAGCAGCCTGACCCTGCCCGGCGTGTGCCTGCTGCTGGCCCTGTACAACCCCGCCATGGGCATGCTCGCGCTACTGGCGCTGCTGGCCATGCATGGCATGGGCCAGACCATGGTCTATACCGGCTACAACACCATAGCCTATGCCGACATGCCGCCTGCACGCATGGGGGCGGCGACAAGCCTGTATTCAACCGCCCAGCAGGTCATGCTCACGCTGGGCATATGCTTTGCGGCAGGCACCCTGACCTCCGCGCGGCTGGTGCTCCCGCCCTCGCTCCAGATGCAGGACTACCGCCTGACCTTTATTCTGTGCGGTCTTGTTGCCACGATCGCACTGCCCGTCCTGCTGCGGCTTTCACCCGGTGCGGGGTCGGCGGTGAGTGGTCATGACCACACCGCCGCACAAAAGGACCGGTTATGAAACATCAGGAGGTTTTGGCCCTTCCACCCGCCGCACAGGATGTTACATTCACTAACTTATTCCATTCACGCGCCATGTTAATACTGGGACGATCCCAGGTTCGACCTTACGCTTTTTTCATAATGGCCCGGTTATTCACGCGGCCCCCATCCGACAGCAAGCAGGCAGAAACCCGACCGCATGGATACAACGCCCCCCCCGCCCCGCGCCAGCGCCACACCCACGCCCCCGACCGACCGACCGCGCCGTGGGCGGCGCGTGCTCTACCTGGCGGGCGGGGCGCTGGCGGTCGTCCTTGCGGTCGCTTTCCTGCGCCCCCATGCCGGCACCCACAAGAAGCACGCCACAAGCGGCGACCAGCCGGTGGCGGTCACCGCCGTAAGCAGGGGCGACATGCCCGTGGTGCTGACGGAGCTGGGCACGGTGGTGCCCATCACCAACGTCACCGTGCAGTCGCGCATTGATGGCTACCTGATGCAGGTGCTCTTTACCGAGGGGCAGCATGTGCACAAGGGCGACCTGCTGGCCCTGATCGACACCCGCCCCTATGAGGTGCTGCTGGCGCAGTACGAAGGCCAGCTGGCGCAGGACGTGGCCCAGCTCAAGGCCGCCCAGGTGGATAACGCCCGCTACCAGCGCCTGATCCAGCAGAACAGCGTTGCCGCCATGACCGCCAAGGACCAGCAGTACAAGGTCGAGCAGCTCGAGGGCACGGTCAAGGCCGACCAGGCGCTGGTCGATAACGAGAAACTCCAGATCACCTACTGCCATATCGTAGCCCCCGTTGACGGGCGCGTTGGCATCCGTGAAGTGGACATGGGCAACTACATCACCGCAGGCCAGACCAATGGCCTCGTGATCCTGACGCAGATGCAGCCGATCTCGGTCATCTTCACCGTGCCCGAAAACGATATCGGCCCCGTGGCCACCCGCCTGCGCGAAGGCACACCGCTCGAGGTCGATGCATGGGACAGCGCCAACCTCAACAAGATCGCAGCCGGCCAGGCCAGCGTGCTTGACAGCCAGATCGATACCTCGACCGGCACGGTGCGCATGCGCGCGATCTTCCCCAATTCCCAGGAAGAGCTGTTCCCCAACCAGTTCGTCAACGCCCGCATGCTGGTCAGCACCGACCATGATGCCCTGCTCGTGCCCACCAATGCGCTGCAAAATGGCCCCAACGGCCAGTTCGTGTACGTCGTCAAGGCGGACAGCACGGTGGAAGTGCGCAACGTCAAGACCGGCCATGCCAACAACACCATGACCGTGGTGACGGACGGCGTGAAGGAAGGCGAGCGCGTGGTGACCGATGGCGTGGACCACCTGCGTGATGGCGTGAAGGTCAGCATTCCCCAGGCTGCCGACGGCACCGCCGCCCCGCAGAAGGGCAAGGAATAGGGTGCGCGCCCGCCTGCCCGCCCCCCTGCCTGACCTGCCCTGCGCGTTGCCGGAGATTGCCGCGTGAATCCCTCCCGCCTTTTCATACACCGTCCGGTCGCGACCACGCTGCTCATGCTGGCCATCCTGCTGGCGGGGCTGCTGGGCTATCACTTCCTGCCCGTATCGGCCCTGCCGGATGTGGAATACCCCACCATTACGGTGCAGACCTTCTACCCCGGCGCCAGCCCCGATGTGATGGCCACCTCCGTCACCGCCCCGCTTGAAACACAGCTGGGCGAGATGTCGGGGCTGGAGCAGATGACATCGCGCTCATCGGGCGGCGCATCGGTCATTACCCTGCGCTTTGGCCTGACCATGACCATGGACATTGCCGAGCAGGAAGTGCAGGCCGCGATCAACCAGGCGAATTCCCTGCTGCCGACCGACCTGCCCGCCCCCCCGGTCTACGCCAAGGTCAACCCCGCCGACACGCCGGTCGTGACCCTTGGCATCTCGTCAAAGACCATGCCGCTGACGGAGGTGGAGGATTACGTCGATACCCGCCTGGCCGAGAAGATAAGCCAGATCTCGGGCGTGGGGCTGGTGACGCTTTCAGGCGGCAACCGCAAGGCGCTGCGCGTGCGCGTCAACATCCCCAAGCTGACCTCGTTCGGCATTGACCTCGATACGCTGCGCACCACCATCGGCAATGTGAACATCAACTCCCCCACCGGCACGTTCGATGGCCCCAAGCGCGCGACCACGCTGCGCATCGATGGCCAGATCACCGGGGTGCAGCAGCTGCTTGACCAGGTCATCGCCTACCAGAACAACGGCCCCGTGCGCATCCGCGACGTGGCCAGCGTGGTGATCGGCCCCGAGAACACCGAGCTTGCCGCCTGGGCCAACCGCACGCCGGCCCTGGTCATGAACGTGCAGCGCCAGCCGGGCGCCAACGTGATCTCGGTGGTGGACAACATCAAATACGCCCTGCCCCGCCTGCAGGAATCCCTGCCGCCGGGCATCACCATCACGCCACTTACCGACCGGACCACCACCATCCGCGCCTCGGTGGAGGATGTGGAGTTCGAGCTTGGCCTGGCGCTGGTGCTGGTCGTGGGCGTGATCTTCGTGTTCCTGCGCAACGTGCCGGCCACGCTGATCCCCAGCCTGTCGGTGCCGCTGTCGCTGGTGGGCACGCTGGCGGTGATGTACCTGTTCGGCTTCTCGCTCGACAACCTCTCGCTCATGTCGCTCACCATCGCCACGGGCTTCGTGGTGGATGATGCCATCGTCATGATCGAGAACATCGCCCGCTACATCGAGATGGGCGACACCCGCATGCAGGCGGCGCTGAAGGGCGCGGGCGAGATCGGGTTCACCATCATCTCTCTCACCGTATCGCTGATCGCGGTGCTGATCCCGCTGCTGTTCATGGGGGACGTGGTGGGCCGCCTGTTCCATGAATTCGCCATGACGCTGGCGGTCACCATCATCCTTTCCGCCGTGGTCTCGCTCACGCTGGTGCCCATGATGTGCGCCCGCCTTTTGCATGAGCACGACACCAAGCATGCCGAACCCGCCTGGTCAGCCGCCATCGAGCGCTGGACGGTCGCCACGATCGAGGGCTATGGCCGCGCGCTCGATGTGGTGCTGCGCCACCGCAGGCTCACGCTGGGCGTGTTTGGCGCAACGCTGATGCTGACCGGCGTGCTGGCGGTGATCATTCCCAAGGGGTTCTTCCCCGTGCAGGACACGGGCGTGATCCAGGGCATATCGGTCATGGCGCAGTCCACCTCGTTCAGCGCCATGAAGCGCCACCAGCAGGAACTCGCCGACCGGATCCTGCAAGATGAGGACGTGGCCAGCCTGTCCTCCTTCGTGGGGGTGGACGGGCAGAACGTCACCCTCAACCAGGGGCGCTTCCTCATCAACCTCAAGCCGGTGGACAAGCGCTCATCCACCGCGCAGCAGGTCGCAACCCGCCTGCGCGCCGAGACCGCCGACATACCGGGGGCCGAACTGTACGTGCAGCCGGTGCAGGATCTCTCGCTCGACACCTCGGTCGCGGCCACGCAGTACCAGTTCCTGCTCGAAAACCCCGACTACAACCAGTTCACCACCTGGGTGCCGAAATTCATCGCCCGCCTGCAGCAGGAAAAAGCCCTGTCCGACGTGACATCGGACCTGCAGGCGGCAGGTCTCGTGGCGCATGTCGACCTCGACCGCACCACGGGCGCGCGCTACTCGATCACGCCGCAGACCATCGACAACGTGCTGTATGACAGTTTTGGCCAGCGCCAGATCTCGACCATCTTCACCCAGTCCAACCAGTACCGCGTGATCCTCGAGGCAACGCCCAGCTTCCAGCAGGACATGGGCTCGCTGAGCCAGATCTACCTGCCGGGCATCAGCGGCAATGCGGGCGAGAGCACGTCCGGCCCCACCCGCTCGCCCACCTCGGGGCTGGTGCCGCTCTCCTCCGTCACCACGGTAACGCAGGATACCGCGCCGCTATTGATCACGCATGTGGGGCAGTTCCCGGCCACGACCGTCTCGTTCAACGTAAGGCCCGGCTACGCGCTGGGCGATGCGACGGATGCGATCGAGCGCGCGGAGAAGGACATCCACCTGCCCTCGAGCTTCCAGACCTCGTTCCAGGGCACGGCGGCGGCCTTCCGCAGTTCGCTGTCAAACGAGGCCTGGCTGGTGCTGGCGGCCCTGGTTGCGGTCTATATCGTGCTGGGCATCCTGTATGAGAGCTTTGTCCACCCCATCACCATCCTCTCCACCCTGCCCTCGGCTGGCATCGGCGCGCTGCTGGCGCTGTGGCTGACGGGATCGGGGCTGGATGTGATGGGCATCATCGGGCTGGTGCTGCTGATCGGCATCGTCAAGAAAAACGCCATCATGATGATCGACTTCGCGCTTGAGGCCGAGCGGGTGGAGGGCATGACGCCGCTGCACTCCATCCGCCACGCCGCGCTGCTGCGCTTCCGCCCCATCCTCATGACCACGCTGGCCGCCATGCTGGGCGCCGTGCCGATGATGCTGGGCACCGGCACCGGCTCGGAGCTGCGCCGCCCGCTGGGCATTGCCATCGTGGGCGGGCTTGCGGTGAGCCAGCTGCTCACGCTGTTCACCACCCCGGTCATCTACCTGCTCATGGACGGGATCAGCCAGAAGCTGGCCCGCCGCTTTGGCACGACGGATGAGGCCGGGCCTGACGGTGGCCAGCCCGGCCCGCAGGCTTCTGCATGAACCCGCTTGCCATCTTCGTGCGCAGGCCGGTCGCCACCGTATTGCTGACGGTGGCGCTGATCCTGGGCGGCGTGATCGGCTACACCACCCTGCCGGTGGCGGACATGCCCAATGTGGACTTTCCGGTCATACAGGTGCAGGCGCAGCAGGCCGGTGGCTCGCCCGAGGAAATTGCAAGCTCGGTGGCCGCCCCGCTCGAGCGGCACCTTGGCGCCATTGCCGACCTGACGGAAATGACCTCGCAGTCATCTGCCAACCAGGCGCGGATCACGCTGCAGTTCTCGCTTGACCGCGACATCAACGGCGCCGCACGCGACGTGGAGGCCGCCCTTCAGGCCGCCCATGCCGACCTGCCCTCCTCGCTGCGGCAGAACCCAAGCTACTTCAAGGCCAACCCCAACGGCGCGCCGGTCATGATCCTGGCGCTGACCTCGCGCACGCGCACGCCGCCGCAGCTTTACGACCTGGCCTCGAACGTGCTGCAGCAGCACCTCTCGCAGATTCAGGGCGTGGGCCAGGTCGAGATCGGTGGCAGCTCGCTGCCTGCCGTGCGGGTGGAGATGAACCCGCTGGCGCTGTACAAATTCGGCATCGGGTTTGAAGATATCCGCGCCGCCCTCGCCTCGGCCAACGCGCATACGCCCAAGGGCTTCATCGACCAGGGCGACAACCGCTTCGTGCTGTCCACCAACGACCAGGCGCATAACGCCCAGGCCTATCGCGACCTGATCGTGGCCTACCATGACAGCCGCCCCGTGCGGCTCGAGGACGTGGCCTACGTGCATGACAGCGTGGAGGACGTGCGCAACGCGGGCTACGTGGATGGCAAGTCCGGCGTGCTGGCCATCATCTTCGCGCAGGCCGGGGCCAACATCATCAACACCAATGACCAGATCCGCGCGCAGATCCCCATGCTGCGGGCGGCATTGCCCGCGGATGTGGACCTTGGCAACTTCATGGACCGCTCCACCACCATCCGCGCGGCCCTGGCCGACACGCAGTTCACGCTGGTGCTGTCGGTCGTGCTCGTGGTGCTGGTGGTGCTTCTGTTCCTGCGCTCGCCGCGCATCACCATCATCCCCGCCATTGTCGTGCCGACTTCCATCATCACCACCTTCGGCGCGATGAAGCTGATGGGCTATTCGATCGACAACCTCTCGCTCATGGCGCTGACCATTTCCACCGGCTTCGTGGTGGATGACGCCATCGTGGTGGTGGAGAACATCAGCCGCCACATGGAGGCGGGCATGGACCGGCTGCAGGCCACCCTGCTCGGCACGCGCGAGGTGGCGTTCACGGTGCTGTCGATCACGATGTCGCTGATTGCGGTGTTCCTGCCCATCCTGCTGCTCAGCGGGGTGGCGGGGCGCCTGTTCCATGAATTCGCCATGACGATGTCGCTGACCATCGTCATCTCCATGGTGCTGTCGCTCTCGCTCACCCCCATGATGACCTCGCGCCTGCTCAGGCAGTACGAAAAACCCACCGCGGGCGGCGGTGTGTTCGGGCGCATCGGCCTGTGGCTGGAAAGCGGGCTGAATGCGGCCCAGCAGGGCTATGCGCACTCGCTGGAATGGGCGATCACGCACCGCCGCATCACCATCCTGTCGCTGCCCGTCACCATTGCCATCATGGTTGGCCTGTTCATCAAGATGCCCAAGAGCCTGTTCCCTGAATCGGATACCGGCATGCTGATGGGCCACCTGATGGGCGACCAGTCGATTTCGTTCCAGGCCATGCAGTCGCAGGTCCATACCGTGCAGTCCGCCATCATGGCGGATCGGGACGTGGCGCATGTCATGGGCTTCATGGGCGGGCGCGGCAGTTCCAACCAGGCCAACATGTTCGTAACCCTCAAGGACAAGTCGGAGCGCAACGACACCCCCGCCCAGACCATTGCGCGCATCTCGCACCGGCTGCGCAACATGGTGGGGGCGACATTCTATGCCTCCGCACCCGGGCAGCTGCGCATTGGCGGGCGGCAGAGCAATGCGGCCTACCAGTATTCGCTGCATTCCGATTCCTCGAAAGATCTGTACAAATGGACGCCGCTGCTGGTCTCGGCGTTGCAGAAGCATCATGAGCTGTCCGATATTTCATCGGACGTGCTGCAGGGCGGCTCGGCGCTTGACGTGCAGATCGACCGCGACACCGCAAGCCGCCTCAACATCACGCCGCAGCTCGTGTCGAACACGCTGTATGATGCGTATGGCCAGCGCTCGGCCTCGGTCATCTATAACGCGCTGAACCAGTACCGCGTGGTGATGGAGGTCGAGCCCCGCTTCTGGGCGGACCCGACCACGCTCAAGCAGGTCTGGGTGAGTGTGGCGGGTGGCACGGCGGGCGGTGGCACGCAGTCCAACACCATCCGCGTCAAGACCGATACGGGCACCACCGCCTCGCAGCTCAGTGCTGAATCCTTCCGCAACCAGGTGGCCAACAAACTGGCGGGCGGCAACAGCGCCTCGACCGGTTCGGCGGTTTCCACCAGTTCGGAAGCCATGGTGCCGCTCACGCTGGTCTCCACCCTCAAGCCCACCAAGACCGCGCTCAGCATCAACCATGACGGGCAGACGGTCTCGAGCACGGTCTCGTTCAACCTGAGCAATGGCGTCTCGCTCAGCCAGGCGGTGCAGATCATCAATGAGGAAATGGTGCGCCTGCACATGCCCGACAATATACAGGGCGCGTTTGCGGGCAATGCCGCGCAGTTCCAGAAATCGGTCAATAACGAGCCGCTGCTCATCCTCGCCGCCCTGGCTGCGGTGTACATGGTGCTGGGCATCCTGTATGAAAGCTACGTGCACCCGCTGACCATTCTCTCCACCCTGCCCTCGGCCGGGGTGGGCGCGCTGCTGGCGCTGCAGTTCTTTGGGGAGGCGTTCTCGCTGATTGCCATGATCGGGGTGATCCTGCTGATCGGCATCGTGAAGAAAAACGCCATCATGCTGGTCGATTTCGCCATCACCGCCGAGCGTGATGAGGGGCATAGCGCGCTTGAGGCCATCCGCACCGCCTGCCTGCTGCGCTTCCGCCCGATCATGATGACCACGTTCGCCGCAGCCCTGGGCGCGCTGCCGCTCATCTTCGGCCATGGCTACGGCTCGGAGCTGCGCCGCCCGCTGGGCATCGCCATCGTGGGGGGGCTGCTCGTCAGCCAGGCGCTCACGCTTTATACCACGCCGGTTGTCTACCTCTATCTCGACCATATGGGGGCAGCCTGCCGCGGCTTTTTCAACCGGCTGTATGGACGGCTGTCCCGACGCCATCGTCTTTCCCACCAGCAGGATTCCTGAACCGGATGACACGTCCCTCGCCATCCCCCATCCGTGCCAGCCATGCGCCCGGCCGCCGCCTGCGTCTTGCCTTGGCCCTTGTGCCGCTCGCGGCCCTGAGCGGGTGCATGATCGGGCCGAAATACCATCGGCCCGCCGCCATCGTCTCGGCCCATTTCAAGGAATTGCGGCCCGAACCTGGCTGGGAAGCCGCCAACCCCAAGCTTGCGGAACTGCCCAAGCATGACTGGTGGACAATCTATAACGACCCCGTGCTGAACGCACTGGAGGCGCAGGTTGCGATCTCGAACCAGAACGTGAAGCAGTACGAGGCCAATTACCGTAACGCACGCGCCATGATCGACAGCGTGCGCGCCCAGCTTTTCCCCACCATCAGCGGCAGCCTTGGCTTCAACCGCGCGGGGCATGGGGCGGGGTCTCTTTCCTCCTCCGGCAGCAATTACGCCAAGGAGGGCTCGACCTATAACACCTATGATATCGGCCCCAGCGCCAGCTGGGATCTCGACATCTGGGGCAAGATCCGCCGGCAGGTGCAGGAGCAGGTGACGGCGGCGCAGGCGAGTGCGGCCGACCTGGCCAACGCCACGCTGTCCTATCAGGCGCAGCTGGCCACGGCCTATTTCAACCTGCGCTACCAGGACAGCCTGACCGACCTTTTGCAACGCTATGTCCACTTCAATGAGCAGGCGCTGCAGATCACCCAGAACCAGTTCGAGGCGGGCACGGCGGACCCGACCGCCGTGCTGCAGGCCCGCACCACGCTGGAGCAGAACCGGGCCTCGCTGGTGCAGGCGGGCATCAACCGCGCGCAGTATGAGCACGCCATTGCCGTGCTGGTGGGCAAGCCGCCCGCCGATGTCACGATCGCTCCGGCGGAACTGTCGCGCACCGTGCCGCCCATTCCGGTCAGCGTGCCAGCCGACCTGCTGCAACGCCGCCCCGACATTGCCGCCGCCGAGCGCACGATGGAGGAATACAACGCCATGATTGGCGCGGACATGGCCGCCTTCTTCCCCGACATCACCATCAATGCCAGCTATTCACAGAGCGGCGGCGACCCGGTGACCTCGCTGATGCAGGCTTTGAACCGGGTGTGGTCGCTTGGCGCTTCCGCCACCGAAGTGCTGTTTGAAGGCGGATCGCGCACGGCCGCCGTGCATGAGGCCAACGCCCAGTATGACAGCGCGGTGGCCACCTACCGCCAGACCGTGCTGACAGCCCTGCAGAACACGGAAGATCAGCTCTCGAACCTGCGCATCCTGGCCGAGCAGAGCCGCCAGCAGCAGAAGGCGCTCGACCTTGCCAACCGCACGGTCGAGGTCTCGCTCAACCAGTACCAGGCCGGCACCGCGATCTATACTACCGTCATCACCAACGAGAACTCGGCCCTGAGCGATGCCGAGACGCTGCTTGGAATCCAGCAGCAGCGCATGGTCGATAGCGTGAGCCTGGTGCAGGCCCTTGGCGGCGGATGGGATACCTCCCGCCTGCCCAGCAAGCACTCGCTGCAAAAGGACAACCCGCTCCTGCCCTCCTTCATCCAGAAGGACACCAACAAATAGGCATGAAAAAACCCCCTGCACCACGTGGCGCAGGGGGTTTTTGCCTAAGGGCCAGCAGGTTGCTACCGGAATAACGTGTTGGCCGAGAACAGCACCAGCAGCACCACGATCACGAAGCACGCAATGGCGATGAAGAACAGAATCTTCGCCATCCCTGCCGAAACGGCGGAAATGCCACTGAAGCCGAACACGCCGGCCACCAGCGAGACAATAAGAAAAAACAGCGCCAGTTTCAGCATGGCTTATTTCCTTGCAAATCAGTCATGCCCCATTCAACGCGGCAGCATGGCATATGTTGCCTCAGCCGCGCCTGCGGCGCAGGAACGCGGTTACGAGAAAGCCGAGAAAAGAGGCACCGAGCAGCGCCATGAGCGGGCGGTCGGCGGTCACGTCACGCAGGCTGTCGCAGATCTCGCCCATGCCCTGCTGGGCTGCGCCGCCCGCACCCTGCATGCGGGCTGACAGCGGCATGCCGGAATCACCAACAAAACCATCCAGCCCATCCTGGAGGCGGCCGATGCCTTCTTCGAGATGCTCTTCAAGATTGGGGGGATTTGTCATGGTCTGTCTTCCCTATGCTTGCCAGGGGCGCAGGCCCGACCGCCCTGCCCCCATGCCTTCATGCCCACCTGCGCCAGGCAGGGTGAGTGCCGAGACTTATCATATCTCCGATGCCTGCCAATAGGCCGCATCCGCGCCGGGGTCGGGTTCACCAGCAATGAGTCGCTTCATCCGCTCGGCCATGGCCTGCACGGCCGCGCCCTCATGCGGGCGTGGCCCCACCATGAAGTCGCCCTTCACCCCCGCCGGCTGGCCCTGCAGGATGATGATCCGGTCCGCCAGCAGCAGGGCCTCGTCAAGGTCATGGGTCACGAACAGCACCGTGCCCTGCCGGCGGGCATGGATGTCGAGCAGTTCGCGCTGCAGGCTGGCGCGTGTAATGGCATCGAGCGCGCCAAAGGGTTCATCCATCAGCAGCAGGTCGGGTTCCACCGTCAGCGCGCGCGCAACCCCCACACGCTGGCGCTGTCCGCCCGAAAGCTGGCGTGGCCACCGTGCCGCCCTGTCGGCCAGCCCCACCAGTTCAAGGGCTGCCATGGCGCGTTCGTGCCGCTCGGCGCGGTTCAGCCCCAGCCCCTCAAGCCCGAGTTCCACATTACGCCGCACGCTGCGCCATGGCATGAGCTTGGCATCCTGAAACACCATGGCGGCGGGCCGATGCGCCTGGGCCGGGCGCGATTGCAGGGTCACCTGCCCCTCGCTGGGCTGCACAAGCCCCATGATGACGCGCAGCAGCGTGGACTTGCCCACGCCCGAGGGGCCAAGCAGCGCCATGAACTCACCGGCCCGGATTTCAAGATCGACATGGCGCAGGATGAAACTGTGCCCGTGATCGTGCGACAGGCCGATATTCTCAAGCCGCACCACGACTTCCGCCGCGCTGGCGGGGTCTGTCTCGCGTATTGCCATCGTGTTCATCCCTGCCAGCCCAGCAGCCTGCGCCGCACCAGCATGAACAGCATGTCGGTCACCGCATAGAGCAGCGCCATGGTGAGCATGTAGACCACCACCAGATCGGTTGCGAGCAGGCTTGAGGCCTGCATCATCCGCGCGCCGATGCCCGGCACGCCAAACAGTTCCGCCGCCACGACCGACATCCAGGCCTGCCCGATGCCCGTGCGCAGCCCATCAAGCACGCCCGGGCTTGCCGCAGGCAGCACCACCGTGCGCAACCGCGCCCAGAAGCCGCCATGGCCGAAGGCGGCGGCAACCTCATACAGGTCCGGGTCGATCGCGCGCACCGCGCCATAGGCGGCGTAAAAATTGATCCAGAAGACCGAGATGGCGATGATGAACGTGGCCCCCGCTGTGTTCAGCCCGAACCACAATATGGCAAACGGCACCCACGCCAGACCCGGAATGGGGCGCAGCACGCGCACGATGCCCGAGAGCAGCCCGTCGAGCACCGGCAGCGCTCCGCACAGCAGCCCCACCAGCGTGCCCGTGACCGAGCCCGCCACGAGGCCTGTCAGGTAGTGGGTCAGGCTGTCGCGGATGGCCTGCACCCATGCCCCGCTGCGCACCTCATCAAGCCATGCCGGGCCGAGGCTGGAGGGCGCTGGCAGGAAGCCGGACTGGATCCACCCCCCGCGCACCGCCGCTTCCCATACGCCAAACAGCACGGCCAGCCCCGCAAGCCCGAGAGCGGGGCGCAGAAGGCGGGCGCGGGCCTGACTCATGGCCGGACCTGCCGGTAGGTTTCAAGGTCAAACAGGTCAGCCACCGGCTCGGCCTTGCGCAACAGGCCACTTTCAACCTCGAAATCCTGCAGCTTGCCCACGGCCGCCACGATCCGCTCGGGATCGGACACATATCCGCCCGCCGAGGCCTTCAGCGCCTCGACAATAATCGCCTTGGGCAGCATGCCCCCGCCCAGCGCCTGCTGCACGTAAGGCGCTGCCTGCTCGGGATCGGTGGCCAGAAGCTGCGTGGCCTTGACGAAAGCGCTGACAAATGCCGTCTTCCACGCGGCCCGGTCGGGCGCGTCTTCATTGACAATGGCCAGCACCGAGCCCGGCTGGCCGGGCATGAGGTCATGACCCGAGGCCAGCACCCGTGTCGCGGGCAGGCGATGGCGGATGATGGTCAGCGCCGGTTCGCGCAGGATCGCACCATCAACCGCGCCCGCCAGAAAAGCCTGCTGGGCGGCATCAATATCAATGCCGACAATATCCGCCACCTGCGCCGGGTCGAGCCCGTTGCCCGCCTTCAGCCAGTAACGCAGCAGCGTATCAGGCACCGAGCCCAGGGGCTGGGCGGCAATCTTGGGCTTGTGGCCATCCTTGGCCGCAAAATCAGCCAGGCGCTGGCGCAGTGCGTCGGGGGTGAGCGTTGCAGGCTGCTCGGGCAGGCCCGTTGCCAGGTCCCCACGGGCCACGACCTCGAGTTCCTCCGTCGCGGCACTGGCCACCACCTTGACATCCGCCCCATGCGCGCGGGCCTGCAACAGCGGCAACACGCCAGCCACATAGGCATCAATCTTGCCCGATATCAGCGCCTGTATGGCCTGCGGCCCAGACTGGAAACGCACAAGCTGCAGGTCCATGCCCGCATCATGCCCCCAGTTTGTGCCCTGCATGACAAAAAGCGGCGCCGAACCGATGACGGGAATATAGCCCACCCGCACGGGAGCCGCCTGCACCGTGCCGCACAGCATCATCACGCTGGCCATGGCGTAAAGCCCGCACCGTAACAAATGCCCCCAAACCCTTGCTGCCATGTCTTGCGCCCTATCCTGCCGCGCAGGCAAAACCCTGCTGGTAAGAGATTTTTTGTAAACACCCGGTGGATAACAGGTGCCGCCTGCCGCCTGTTTTCAAAACAGACGACGTTATTCGAAGCCTTATAAACAGCCCCCAAGCGTATTAATCAATAATATACGCAATTACGCCTGTATATCTATATAACGATTAAAAAGATTAATTAGGATCCGGGCACAAAAAAACCCGGCATAAAGCCGGGTTTCCTTGAAGGAACGGGGTTCCTCAGGCTGCCAGGTTTTCTTCCGTGGCGGCCTCGGGGCGCGGACCGCTGTCCTGGCCCTTGGCCGACACATCGCGGTCAACCAGTTCGATCACGGCCATGTCGGCCGCATCGCCATGGCGCATGCCCGCACGCAGCACGCGGGTGTAACCACCCGAACGCGCCTTGTAGCGGTCAGCCACGGCAGCAAACAGCTTGGACACGATCTTGTCGTCACGCAGCTGGGCGAAAGCCTGGCGGCGGGCATGCAGATCGCCGCGCTTGCCAAGGGTGATCAGCTTCTCCACGACCGGGCGGAGTTCCTTCGCCTTGGGCAGCGTGGTGGTGATCTGTTCGTGCTTGATCAGGGCGACAGCCATGTTGCGAAACATGGCCTGTCGATGGGACGAGGTAACGCCGAGCTTACGGCCGGCAACACCGTGACGCATGATGTAATTTCCTGTTTTATCCGGTTCGGAGGATCAGAACGGCTCGTCGAGCCTCTTGGCCAGATCTTCGATATTTTCCGGCGGCCATGCCGGCACATTCATACCCAGTGAAAGCCCCATGGCGGTCAGGACTTCCTTGATCTCGTTGAGCGACTTGCGGCCGAAGTTCGGGGTGCGCAGCATCTCCTGCTCGGTCTTCTGAACCAGATCACCGATATAGACGATGTTGTCGTTCTTCAGGCAGTTTGCACTACGGACCGACAGTTCCAGCTCATCAACCTTGCGCAGCAGGTTGCGGTTGAACGGCAGGTCATCCTGCGGCTCTTCCGTGCGCACCGTGCGCGGCTCATCGAAGTTGATGAACAGCTGAAGCTGATCCTGCAGGATACGCGCGGCCAGGGCCACGGCATCTTCCGGAGTCACGGCGCCGTTGGTTTCCACCGTCAGCAGCAGGCGGTCATAATCGGTGACCTGACCCACGCGGGTCTGCTCCACCTTGTACGACACCCGACGGACCGGTGAGTAGATGGCGTCAACCGGGATCAGGCCAATCGGCGCATCTTCCGGGCGGTTTGCCGCTGCCGGAACATAGCCCTTGCCCATGTTCACGGTGAACTCCATCCCGAACTTCACCCCTTCATCAAGGGTGCAGATCACGAGATCGGGGTTCATGACTTCGATGTCATGCCCGGTCTGGATCTGGCCGGCACGCACTTCGCCCGGGCCCGTGGCCGTCAGCACCATGCGCTTGGGGCCTTCGCCATGCATCCGCAGCGCGAGCTGCTTGATGTTCAGCACGATGTCGGTCACGTCTTCACGAACACCCGCCACCGACGAGAATTCATGCAGCACGCCGTCAATCTGGATTGCCGTAACCGCAGCCCCCTGCAGGGACGACAGCAGAACCCGACGGATCGCGTTGCCCAGCGTCATGCCGAAGCCGCGTTCCAGCGGCTCGGCTACGACGGTAGCAATGCGTGAAGGTTCCGCCCCCGGTTCGACTTCCAGCTTTTCCGGCTTGATCAGGGATTGCCAGTTTTTCTGGAGGACCAAGGTAATGGCCTTTCAAGACTGATCTGCCACCCGAGAGTGGCAGATGGTATCCTGTGGCAGGATACCGGAATGACAATCTTCCCCCGCATGCGGGGGAAATACGACTAAGGCAGACGACGTATCAGACGCGACGGCGCTTGCGGGGGCGGCAGCCGTTATGCGGCACCGGCGTCATGTCACGGATCGCCGTGATCGAGAAGCCGACAGCCTGCAGCGCGCGCAGGGCGCTCTCACGCCCCGAACCCGGACCGGAAACCTCGATCTCCAGCGTTTCCATGCCGTGCTCGCGGGCCTTGCGGCCTGCATCTTCAGCAGCAACCTGCGCCGCATACGGCGTGGACTTGCGCGAGCCCTTGAAACCCTGGGCACCAGCGGAAGACCAAGCAATCGCATTGCCCTGCGCATCCGAGATGGTGATCATGGTGTTGTTGAAGGTGGACAGCACATGCGCCACACCGGAGATGATGTTTTTCCGCTCTTTCTTACGAATACGCGGAGCCGCAGCTTTCGCCATAATTTTCTCGATCCTGTCAGTTCAAACGGTGCACGGAACCCGCAGGCTCCATGCACTCATACCAGGCAATCCGCTGATTAGCGGGTCGCCTTCTTCTTGCCCGCAATAGCCACGGCCTTACCCTTGCGGGTACGGGCGTTGGTATGAGTCCGCTGACCATGGACAGGCAGGCCACGACGGTGGCGCAGGCCACGGTAGCAGCCCAGGTCCATCAGGCGCTTGATGTTCATCGCCACTTCACGGCGAAGATCACCTTCAACGCGGTAATCGCTGTCGATCAGTTCACGGATCTTGCCGATCTCGTCGTCAGACAGTTCGTTGACGCGCCGCTCAGCCGGAATTTCCAGCTTGTCGCAGATCGCCTGGGCCTTGGTGGCCCCGATACCATAGATATAACGAAGGCCAATTGTGACCCGCTTGTTGCTAGGGATGTTCACGCCGGCAATACGTGCCACGCCACTTACTCCTCGTCCGCCCCTGATTCAGGGCACTAACTATCAGGCAGGGCTGCGTCACACCACCCGCCCTGTTCTGGCGGGAGCATCGTGAACATACCGGTTTACGGACCGGCCAACCCCATCATCATACATTCTGGCCCTACGAGCCGCCCCTCATGGACGACTCACACGACGCTCATACCTTGAGGGCGCGCAATATACTGCTGCCCCCCATTGAGTCAATTATTTTGCGTCACTTTTTAGTGATACGATCGATAACATCAAAGACCTGCTTCGTCACGTCATCGATATCCGCCATGCCGTCCACACGGTACAGCCGCCTTTCCGCCTCGTAATAAGGCAGGATCGGCGCCGTGAGTTCCCGATAGGTCTTCAGGCGTGCCGCCACGGTCTCCCGCCGGTCATCTTCGCGGCGGATGAACTCGTGGCCGCCACACACATCACATGTGCCAGCCACCTTCGGCCGCTTGGACACGTCGTTATAGCCCGCGCCGCACTTGGCACAGGTGTAACGGCCCGCAATCCGGTCGGCCAGGGCATCCTCGTCTACATCGAGCAGCAGCACCGCATCGATGTGCTGCCCGCTGCGGGCCAGCATGGCATCAAGCGCTTCCGCCTGCGCCCGAGTGCGCGGGAAGCCATCAAGGATGAACCCCTTGGCACAGTCCGGCTGGCGGATGCGCTTTTCAATCATGGCGATGATCAGGTCATCGGACACAAGCTGCCCGTTCGCCATGACCGCCTTGACCTTCTGTCCCAGCGGGCTGCCGGTCGCGACTTCGGCCCGCAGCATGTCACCGGTTGAAATCTGGGCGATTCCGTAGCGTTCTTCCAGCCGCTTCGACTGGGTGCCTTTTCCAGCACCCGGCGGCCCAAGAAAGATAATATTCACCGCATTTTGCCCTTTCGGCCCCGTCCGCGACGCATAAGGCCCTGATACTGGTGCGCCACCAGATGCGACTGCACCTGCGTCACCGTATCGATCGTCACGGTCACGATAATGATCAGACTCGTACCACCAAAATAGAACGGCACGTTGTAATGGCTGATCAGGATCTGCGGCAACAGGCAGACAGCGACAAGATAGAGCGCGCCGATGGTCGTGATGCGCGTCAGGATACGGTCAAAGAACGCCGCCGTATTGGCGCCTGGCCGGATGCCGGGCACGAACCCGCCCTGCTTGCGCAGGTTCTCGGCCGTCTCCTGCGGGTTGAATGTCACCGCCGCATAGAAATACGAGAAGAACACGATCATCGCCGCATAGAACAGCATGTAGAGCGGCTGCCCCTGCCCCAGCGATTGCCCCAGGAAGGACAGCCAGCCGGGCATCGAGCTGTTATTGACGAATCCCGCAATGGTCACGGGAATCAGCAGCACCGATGAGGCGAAGATTGGCGGAATCGACCCCGCGGTGTTCACCTTCAGCGGCATATGCGTCGAGTCACCGCCAAACATGCGCTGGCCGACCTGCCGCTTGGGGTACTGGATCACCACGCGCCGCTGTGCGAGTTCCATGAACACGATGAACGCGATGGTCACCGCCGCCAGCACCAGGAAGACCAGCACGAAGAACGGTGAAAGCGCCCCGGTATAGCCAAGCTGGAACAGGCTTGCGAGCGCATTGGGCAGGTTTGCCACGATACCGGCAAAGATGATCAGCGAGATGCCGTTACCGACCCCCCGCGACGTGATCTGCTCTCCAAGCCACATCAGGAACATGGTGCCGCCCACCAGCGTCAGCACGCACGAGACGATGAAGAACAGCCCCGGCGAGACAACGGCCGAGCCTGCCTCCGTATGCATGTTCTCCAGCCCGATGGCGATGCCGTAGGCCTGGAACAGCGCAATGACCACCGTCAGGTAACGGGTATATTCATTCAGCTTGCGCCGCCCGCCCTCGCCTTCCTTCTTCAGGGCTTCAAGGGAGGGAATGGCCGCCGACATGAGCTGCACGATGATCGAGGCACTGATATAGGGCATGATGTTGAGTGCGAACACGGTCATGCGCCCCAGCGCACCACCCGTGAACATATCGAACATACCCAGGATACCGCCCTGATGCCGGGCCAGAAGCTGCCCCATCACCGTCGCATCGACGCCAGGGACGGGGATATAGGTGCCAATCCGGTAGACGATCAGCGCACCGAGGGTAAACCAGATACGCTTCTTCAGTTCCGTTGCGTTGGCAAAGGAACTGAAATTCAGATTGGCAGCCAACTGTTCGGCCGCGGAGGCCATGCGCCCATCCTTTCACAAGAACAGCGCCACCGCCGAAAACGGGACGCTGTCATGATAAAAAAAACCGCAGAAAGTAATAAAGCGATGCGCCCGCCGAGTGCAAGCAGCATCGCTTTTATCATGCTTCGGGTACAGAACGTGCCTGTGCCCCCAGCCGGTCATTCGGCGGCAGGAGCCTGCGGCTTCTGGACCTTGACCTGCACCTTGCCGCCAGCCTTTTCAACTGCGGCGATGGCACCGGCCGAAGCACCGGACACTTCAATGGTCACGGCGTGGTTCAGCGCGCCATCGGCAAGCAGGCGGATGCCGTCAAAGCGGCCCGACCCGGCCAGACCGGCCTTGGTCAGGATCTCTTCCGTCACCACGGTCTTGGCATCGATCTTGCCAGCCGCAATCGCCTTGTCGAGCACGCCCAGGTTCACCACCGCATAATCCTTGCGGAAGATGTTCTTGAAGCCGCGCTTGGGCAGACGACGGTAGATGGGCAGCTGGCCGCCTTCAAAACCGTTCAGCGACACACCGGAGCGTGCCTTCTGGCCCTTCACACCCTTGCCCGACGTCTTGCCCTTGCCAGAGCCGATGCCGCGACCAAGGCGCTTCTTGCGATAGCGTGCGCCCTCGTTGTCACGAAGTTCGTTCAGGTTCATCTCAATCCTCCACCTTGATCAGGTGGGACACCTTGCGGATCATGCCACGAACCGAAGGGGTATCCTCCAGCTCGCGGGTACGACCGATCTTGTTCAGGCCCAGGCCCACCAGCGTAGCCTGCTGGCCCGGCTTCTGGCCATTGCCAGAATGCACCTGGGTAACGCGAATGGTTGCCTTGGTATCAGACATCGGCCGCAGCCTCCGTCGCTACCGCAGCCTCGCGGCGCCCCAGGATGTCCGAAACCTTCTTGCCACGGCGGTTGGCAACCGAACGCGGGCTGGCGCAACGCTCCAGCGCGGCGAAAGTCGCCTTGACCATGTTGTGCGGGTTGCGGGTGCCGAGCGACTTGGCCACCACGTCATTGATGCCCAGGCTCTCGAACACGGCGCGCATCGGACCACCGGCAATGATGCCCGTGCCCGCATCAGCGGAACGCAGGACCACCTTGCCCGCCCCGAAGTGACCGGCCACATCGTGATGCAGCGTACGGCCTTCCTTCATCGGAACGCGGATCATCGTCCGCTTGGCGCGGTCGGTTGCCTTGCGGATCGCCTCGGGAACCTCACGGGCCTTGCCCGCGCCAAACCCTACGCGACCCTTCTGGTCACCAACAACAACCAGTGCCGCGAATGCAAAGCGGCGACCGCCCTTTACAACCTTGGCAACACGATTGATCGTGACCAGCTTGTCGACCAGATCGTCGCCTTCGCGGTCGCGATCGCGACCA
This sequence comes from Komagataeibacter sp. NFXK3, assembly GCF_054182245.1. Taxonomy (NCBI): domain Bacteria; kingdom Pseudomonadati; phylum Pseudomonadota; class Alphaproteobacteria; order Acetobacterales; family Acetobacteraceae; genus Komagataeibacter; species Komagataeibacter sp. NFXK3. Next base: position 211,721 of record NZ_JAPIVJ010000002.1, on the reverse strand, counting down.
CCCCGGCCGCCTTCTCTCGGTTCACGTGCCATTATGCGTGACCCTTTCGTCAGAACGAGAGACCGCCCTCACGGGCAGCCTCCGCCAGGGCCTTGATACGCCCATGATACAGATACGCGCCGCGGTCGAAAACGACCTTCGACACACCAGCAGCCACCGCGCGCTCGGCAAGAAGCTTGCCGACTGCACCGGCTGCCTTCACGTCCGTACCACCCTTGAGGGTGGAACGCAGATCCTTGTCGAGGGTCGAAGCTGCGGCCAGCGTGCGGCCAGCGGCATCGTCGATCACCTGCGCGTAGATATTCTTGCCCGAACGGAACACCGACAGACGCGGACGGCCACCACTCTTGAGGCGAAGCTGGAAACGGAGACGCTGGCGCCGCCGCTCCCGCAGATCCTTCTGCGTGCTCATTATTTCTTCTTGCCTTCCTTGCGACGGATGGTTTCCGTTTCATAACGGACACCCTTGCCCTTGTAGGGCTCGGGCTTACGGAAGCTACGGATATCAAGCGCAACCTGACCAACCCGCTGCTTGTCGATACCCTCGACAGTCACGGCCGTAGGCCGCGGGGTGGTGATCTTGATGCCTTCGGGAATCGCATAGACGATGTCATGCGAATAACCGAGGTTCATGACCAGGTTCTTGCCCTGCACCGCAGCGCGGTAACCGGTTCCGGAGATTTCCAGAGTCTTGGAAAACCCTTCCGACACACCCTTGACCATGCTCGCGATCAGGGAACGCGTGGTCCCCCACATCATGCGGGCCTGGGCCTCGGTGCCAACCGGCTTCACCGCAACCTTGCCATCCGCAACATCAACGGCAACATGACCGGACAGGGGCAGCTTGAGCTCGCCGAGCTTGCCCTTCGTGGTCAGCACGCCATCAGCAACGGAAACCTGAACGCCCGACGGAACTTCGACGGGATATTTGCCCACTCGCGACATTTATCCCTCCTCAGAACACACGGCAGAGGACTTCACCGCCAACATTGGCAGCGCGGGCCTCCGCATCGGACAGAACACCACGCGGCGTCGACAGGATCGACACACCCAGCCCGGCATAGACACGCGGCAGTTCCTTGATCTTGGAATAGACGCGGCGCCCCGGCTTGGACACACGGTGGATTTCTTTGATGACCGGCTCGCCATCGAGATATTTCAGCTCGATGCGCAGCTGGGCCACACCCTTGCGCAGTTCCTCACGCGAGAAACCACGGATATACCCCTCGCGGCGAAGCGCCTCGAGAACACTGGCGCGCAGCTTGGAAGCCGGCGCCACGCAGGCAGCATGCCGTGCACGCTGCGCATTGCGGATCCGGGTGAGCAGATCACCCAAAGGATCAGAAAGTGACATCGTTCCCTGCCCTTACCAGCTTGACTTGACCATGCCCGGGATCTGACCATTGGAGGCCAGGTCGCGCAGGGCGATACGGCAGAGTTCAAACTTTCTGTAATTGGCGCGAGGACGCCCGGTGAGCTTGCAGCGCAGGCGCACGCGCACGCGCGAGCCATTGCGAGGAAGTTCAGCAAGCTTAAGCGACGCATCGAATCGATCTTCAACCGGCAGAGACCGGTCCATGATGATGTTCTTCAATGCAGTCCGCTTAGCCCGGTCCCGGTCTGCCATGCGCTCGCGCTTGACATTCCGGTTTACGGCGGAAATTTTGGCCATGCCTTGTTTTACCCTCCGGAACCTGTCGGGCCAGTCCCAACGGTTTTCCAAACAACGTGTGTATTAGGTCTTCTGGACTTCAGACGGAAGCCCTTTCGCTACATTTTATGCAGCGAAGGGCAGATCAAACGCCTTCAGCAGAGCCTTCGCTTCCGCATCCGTCTTCGCAGTGGTCACGAAGATGATGTCCATGCCGCGGATCTCGTCTACCTTGTCGTATTCGATTTCCGGGAAGACAATCTGTTCCTTCAGCCCCATCGCGAAGTTGCCACGGCCGTCGAAACCCTTGTTCGCCGGCAGCCCGCGGAAATCACGCACGCGCGGCAGGGCGATCGTCACGAAACGATCCAGGAATTCGAACATCTGGGCACGGCGCAGCGTCACCTTGCACCCGATGGGCAGACCTTCGCGGATCTTGAAGCCGGCGATCGCCTTCTTGGCAACCGTCTTGACCGGCTTCTGACCAGCGATAAGGGTCATTTCCTTGACCGCCGCGTCGAGCTTCTTCTGGTCGCCGGCGGCTTCGCCAACACCCATGTTCAGGACAATCTTCTCGAGACGCGGAACCTGCATCTCGTTCTTGTACCCGAATTCCTCGCGCAGCTTCGCGCGCAGCTCGTCCTGATAACGCTGCTGCATGCGCGGCAGGGCGCGGGCTTCTTTCACTTCAGACATTCCCGCCCCCTCAGCCTTCGATTACTTCGCCGGTCGCCTTGGCGACACGAACCTTGCGACCATCTTCCAGAACGCGGAAGCCGACCTTCGTCGGGTCGCCGCTCTTGGGGTCGATCAGCTTCAGGTTGGACAGGTGCACCGGCATTTCCTTCTGGACAATGCCGCCCTGCTCACCCATGCGCGAAGGACGGGTATGACGCTTCGCAATGGCAACGCCACGCACCACGGCCTTGTTGGCCGCGGGCAGGACCGTAACGACCTCGCCACGGGTTCCCTTGGAACCACCGGTGGTGACCAGAACCTGGTCACCCTTCTTGATACGAGCAGCCATTACAGCACCTCCGGTGCCAGCGAGATGATCTTCATGAACTTGCGGGCACGCAGCTCACGCACGACCGGGCCAAAGATACGGGTACCGATCGGCTCCTGCTGCTTGTTGATCAGCACGGCCGCGTTGCGGTCAAAACGGATGGCGCTGCCATCGGCCCGGCGCACGGGGTAGGAAGTGCGCACGATCACCGCCTGGTGAACATCGCCCTTCTTGACCTTGCCGCGGGGAATGGCTTCCTTGACGGACACGACAATCACGTCGCCGACCGAGGCAGACTTCCGCTTGGAACCGCCCAGTACCTTGATGCACTGCACCTGACGGGCGCCGGAATTGTCGGCCACGTCAAGGTTGGTCTCGGGATGGATCATGGTCTATGCCTTCTTTACGCCTGGGCGCCAGACGCAGCACCGGCGGCTGCCGCGAGCGGCTGGCCATTCCGGACAACGACCGTCCAGGTCTTGCGGCGGGAAATCGGCTTGCATTCTTCAATGCGCACCGTGTCGCCCACCTTGCATTCATTCAAGCCGTCATGCGCCGCGTACTTCTTCGAGCGGCGAATGAACTTCTTATACAGCGGGTGGATAATGCGACGATCGACAAGAACCGTAACGGTCTTGTCCATCTTGTCGCTGGTTACCCGCCCGGTCAGGACGCGCCTTGGCATCGCCCGTCTCCCTTCAGGACTTTGCTGCCGGCGCGTGGCCAGCAGAACTCTTCTTAACAACCTCGGTCGCAATCGTCTTCACACGCGCGATTTCACGACGAACCACGCGCATGCGGGACTGCCCCTCGGTCTGGCCGGTCGCATGCTGAAACCGAAGATTGAACTGCTCGCGCTTCAGATCGACGAGAAGCGTATCCAGTTCTTCAACAGTCTTGGCACGCAGATCGGCCGGCTTTGTTGCCTTTGCCATCTCACGCCTCTCCGATACGGGTCACGAATTTGGTCTTGATCGGCAGCTTTGCCGCACCCAGAGCCAGCGCTTCACGCGCGACTTCAGGCGACACGCCTTCGATCTCGAACAGGATTCGACCCGGCTTCACACGAGCCACCCAATATTCGGGCGACCCCTTGCCGGACCCCATACGCACTTCTGCCGGCTTTGTCGAGACCGGAAGGTCAGGGAAAATCCGAATCCAGACACGACCCGCACGCTTCATGGCACGGGTAATGGCCCGGCGGGCCGCTTCGATCTGGCGGGCCGTGATCCGTTCAGGCTGGAGAGCCTTCAGGCCAAAAGCCCCGAAATTCAGGGTTGTGCCGCCCTTGGCCAACCCATGAATGCGCCCTTTGTGGGCCTTGCGGTACTTTGTCCGCTTGGGAGAAAGCATTTTTCAAATCCTCACGCGCCGCCTGGCGCATCTAGGTCCATTGGACCCCGCAGTTAGCGCTGCGGGGCCTGTTCGGCGGCGCGACGGTCCTGCGCCAGCGGATCATGGGCAAGAATCAAGCCCTTGAAGATCCAGACCTTCACACCACAGGTGCCATAGGTCGTCTTGGCGGTCGCCACACCATAGTCGATGTCCGCACGCAGCGTGTGCAGCGGCACCCGACCTTCACGATACCACTCGACACGCGCGATTTCCGCGCCGCCAAGACGGCCCGAGCAGTTGATCCGGATCCCCTGCGCGCCAAGGCGCATGGCGGACTGCACGGCACGCTTCATGGCGCGACGGAAGGCAACGCGGCGCTCGAGCTGCTGGGCGATGTTCTCGGCCACCAGGGTCGCATCGATTTCCGGCTTGCGGATCTCGACGATGTTCAGCGCGACATCGGTCTTGGCCATGCGGGCCAGGTCCTTGCGCAGCACATCGATGTCCTGGCCCTTCTTGCCGATCACCACGCCAGGGCGTGCCGCGTAGATGGTCACGCGCGGCTTCTTGGCCGGGCGCTCGATCACCACGCGGGACACGCCTGCACCGGCCAGCTTGCGGCGCAGGTAGGCGCGCAGCTTCAGGTCATCATGCAGCAGGCGGGCATAATCCGCATCGGCGTACCAGCGGCTGTCCCATGTCCGGTTAATACCGAGCCGAAGCCCGATCGGATTAACTTTATGTCCCATGGATCAGGCCGCCTTTTTTTCGGTTTCAGCTTCGGGCTTCTTTTCGGCCACGACAATGGTCAGGTGGCTGAAAAACTTCTCGATGCGGGCCGAACGGCCACGACCACGTGCGTGGAAACGACGCATCACGATCGACTTGCCCACCTCAGCGCGGGCAACGACCAGTTGGTCAACGTCCAGCTGGTGGTTGTTCTCGGCGTTGGCAATCGCACTTTCCAGCGTCTTCTTGACCTGCTGGGCAATGCGACGCTTGGAGAATGTGAGGGTGGCGATTGCCTGCGCAGCCGGCTTGTTGCGGATCAGACCCGCAACAAGGTTCAGCTTGCGCGGGCTGATGCGGATGTTCCGCGTCAGCGCCTGCGCCTCGGTTTCCGCGAGCGTGCGCGGATGCTTAGGCTTGCTCATGTTCAGCCCCGCTTCGCTTTCTTGTCCGAAGAATGACCCGTGAAGGTACGGGTCGGTGAGAACTCACCGAACTTGTGGCCCACCATGTTCTCGGAAACCTGCACGGGCAGGAATTTGTGCCCGTTATAGACGCCGAACGTCAGTCCGACGAACTGCGGCAGGATGGTGGATCGACGCGACCAGATCTTGATCACTTCGTTACGGCCCGACGCGCGCGATGCATCGGCTTTGTTCAGCAGATACCCGTCTACGAACGGGCCCTTCCAGACGGAACGTGCCATCTTAAATGCCCCTTACTTGCCGGTCTTCCGGCGACGGATGATCAGACTGTCCGTACGCTTGTTGACCCTGGTCTTGTAACCCTTAGTCGGCTTGCCCCATGGCGTAACCGGATGACGCCCACCCGAAGTGCGTCCTTCACCACCACCATGCGGATGATCAACCGGGTTCATGACGACACCACGGTTGTGCGGGCGGCGGCCCAGCCAGCGATTGCGGCCGGCCTTGCCCAGGTGCTGGTTCATGTTGTCCGGGTTGGACACGGCACCGATGGTGGCCATGCATTCCGCGCGAACAACACGCAGCTCACCGGACTGCAGCTTGATCTGGGCATAGCCCATGTCCTTGCCGACCAGCTGTGCATACGTGCCAGCCGAGCGGGCGATCTTGCCACCGGCACCGGCCTTGAGCTCGATGTTGTGGATGATCGTGCCCACCGGAACGGCAGACAGGGGCATGGCGTTGCCCGGCTTGATATCGGCGCGCGCACCGGCGATGACTTCGTCACCCGCCTTCAAACGCTGCGGCGCGATGATGTAGGCCAGCTCGCCATCGGCATACTTGATGAGCGCGATGAACGCCGTACGGTTGGGATCGTATTCCAGGCGCTCCACCGTGCCGACCACGTCGAACTTGCGACGCTTGAAGTCAACATAACGGTAGGACTGCTTGTGACCGCCACCGATGAAACGCGAGGTGGTGCGGCCGTGGTTGTTACGGCCGCCGCTCTTGTTCTTCCCCTCGGTCAGGCCCTTGACGGGCTTGCCTTTCCACAGCTCCTTGCGGTCGATCAGGACCGTTCCGCGCAGGCTGGGGGTAACTGGATTAAAGTGCTTCAATGCCATTTCTTGTCACCCCGCGTCAGACCAGCTTCGCGGTCAGGTCGATGGACTGACCTTCTGCAAGCTGAACAAACGCTTTCTTAACATCCGAACGCTGGCCGGGACGTCCCTTGAAGCGCTTGGCTTTTCCCTTCTGGATGAGCGTGTTCACACCCAGAACCTTCACACCAAACAGCGTCTCGACCGCAACCTTGATCTCCGGCTTCGTAGCGCTGATCGCAACCTTGAAACCCACCTGGTTCTTCTCGGAAAGGGCAGTCGCCTTTTCCGTGATCAGGGGAGAGCGGATGATGTCGTACATCGCTTCGCGCGACATGCGTTCCGCCTTCTTGCGGATTGCCAGGATGTTGGTCATGCCAGACGCTCCTTCAGGCCCTCAACCCCGGCGCGCGTGATCGCGAGCACATCGTGGTTCAGGATATCGTAGACATTGGCGCCCACCGTCGGAAGAATGTCGATCTTCGGCAGGTTGCGCGCGGCGCGGCCGAAGTTCTCTTCAACCGCGGCATCCACGATCAGCGCGGATGTCCAGCCCAGGACCTTCAGCTTCTTGGCCAGCTCGGCCGACTTGCCCGAGGCAGTCGCGGCATCGAGCACCACCAGCTTGCCTTCCGCCGCCTTCTGCGACAGGGCGGAAATCAGGCCAAGGCGACGCACCTTCTTGGGCAGGTCATAGCCATGGTCACGCACCACGGGACCATGAACGATGCCACCGGTGCGGTACTGCGGCGCACGCAGCGAACCCTGGCGGGCGCTACCCGTGCCCTTCTGGCGATACGGCTTCTTGGTCGTGCCGGAGACTTCCCCCATGCCCTTGACCTTGTGCGTACCAGCCCGGCGCTTGGCCAGCTGCCAGTGCACCACACGCGCCAGGATGTCCGTGCGCGGCGTTGCGGCGAAAATCTCGTCGGGAAGGCTGGCGGTGCCTGCGCTTCCGTTATCGAGGGTTTTGATCTCGTAATCCATTGCCCTCTATCCTCAGCCCGCAGCCTCAACCAGGGCCGCCGGATACGGCGCCTCGGCATGACGGGCCTTCTTGATCGCATCACGAACGAGAACCGTTTCATTCTTTCCGCCCGGCACGGAGCCGCGGATCATGATCAGGTTCTTTTCGGCGTCAACAGCCGCAACCTCAAGGTTCAGCGTAGTGATACGCTCGGAACCGAGATGGCCGGCCATCTTCTTGTTCTTGAAAACCTTGCCCGGATCCTGACGGTTACCCGTGGAACCGTGCGAACGGTGACTGATCGAGACACCGTGGGTGGCTTCGAGACCGGCAAAGTTCCAGCGCTTCATCGCGCCGGCAAAACCCTTACCCTTGCTGGTGCCGGTAACGTCCACCTTCTGCCCCACCACGAAATGGGCGGCGGACAGAGAAGCCCCGACTTCCAGGACGGCGTCATCCGATACACGGAATTCAGCCAGCTTCTTCTTGGGCTCGACCTTGGCCTTGGCAAAATGGCCGCGGTTCGGCTTGGACACATTTTTGACCTTGGCCTTGCCCGCGCCAAGCTGGACAGCTGTGTAGCCATCACGCTCGGTGCTGCGAACATCAACCACCTGCAGATCATCAAGCTGCAGGACAGTCACCGGCACATGTGTGCCGTCTTCCTTGAACAGCCGGGTCATACCCAGCTTTTTTGCGATCAATCCGGTGCGCATCGTCTGGACCTTAGAGTTTAATCTCGACATCTACGCCAGCGGCGAGGTCGAGTTTCATGAGAGCGTCCACGGTCTGCGGGGTCGGCTCGACAATGTCGAGCAGCCGGCGATGGGTCCGAATTTCGAACTGCTCGCGGCTTTTCTTATCCACGTGGGGGGAGCGGTTTACGGTAAACCGTTCAATATGCGTCGGCAGCGGGATAGGACCCCGAACCCGCGCACCCGTACGCTTCGCCGTATTGACGATCTCCTTCGTGCTGTTGTCTAGCACCCGATGATCGTACGCCTTCAGGCGAATGCGGATGTTCTGGTTGTCCATCTTTCTGTTTCAGTCCAACTTTACCTGATTCGGGGGAACCCGATCCGCAATGGAAACCCGGCCGGATTGCTCCGACCGGGATGCCACAGTTCAGTTACTGTCCAATCACTCGGTGATGGAAGCAACAACACCTGCACCAACGGTGCGGCCGCCTTCGCGGATAGCGAAGCGCAGGCCTTCATCCATGGCGATCGGAGCGATCAGCTCGACATCCATGGCGACGTTATCGCCAGGCATGACCATTTCCGTGCCTTCCGGCAGGTGAACGACACCGGTGACGTCGGTCGTGCGGAAATAGAACTGCGGACGATAGTTGGTGAAGAACGGCGTGTGACGGCCACCCTCTTCCTTCGTCAGGATGTAGGCTTCCGCCTTGAACTTGGTGTGCGGGGTGATCGAACCCGGCTTCGCCAGCACCTGACCACGCTCAACGTCTTCACGCTTCGTGCCACGCACCAGTGCGCCGATGTTGTCACCTGCTTCACCACGGTCGAGCAGCTTGCGGAACATTTCAACGCCGGTCACGGTCGTCTTCTGCGTCGGGCGCAGGCCAACGATCTCGATTTCGTCGCCGACGTTCACCACGCCACGCTCGACACGGCCCGTCACCACGGTGCCACGGCCCGAGATGGAGAACACGTCTTCGATCGGCATCAGGAACGGACGGTCAACCGGACGCTCCGGCTGCGGGATGTATTCGTCCACAGCGTTCATCAGGTCCATGACGCGGTTTTCACCGACTTCGGCGTCGCCATCTTCCAGCGTCACCAGGGCCGAACCCTTGATGATGGGGATATCGTCGCCGGGGAACTGGTAAGCGGAAAGCAGCTCGCGCACTTCCATTTCCACCAGCTCGAGCAGCTCCGGATCATCAACCTGGTCAACCTTGTTCAGGAAGACGACCAGGGCCGGCACGCCAACCTGGCGGGCAAGCAGGATGTGCTCACGGGTCTGGGGCATCGGGCCATCAGCAGCCGACACGACCAGGATCGCGCCGTCCATCTGCGCGGCACCGGTGATCATGTTCTTCACATAGTCAGCATGGCCGGGGCAGTCGACGTGCGCGTAGTGACGCTTCGCGGTCTCGTACTCGACATGGGCGGTCGAGATGGTGATGCCACGGGCGCGCTCTTCCGGCGCGGCGTCGATCATGTCGTACGCCTTGAATTCCGCGCCACCGGCCTTCGCCAGCGTCTTGGTGATAGCAGCGGTCAGCGAGGTCTTGCCGTGATCGACGTGACCAATCGTGCCGATGTTGCAGTGCGGCTTATTCCGCTCAAATTTAGCCTTTGCCATCGTTTTCTCCGTTAACTCGGCCTCGTGCCGAGAGTCGGGTTGGAAAGTTCCGTTTCGGAAGCCGGGCCGGTCAATAAACCGGCCTGACCGCCTTTACCAGCGGTAATGACTGAATGCCTTGTTGGCTTCTGCCATGCGGTGCGTGTCTTCGCGCTTCTTGACCGCGGCGCCACGATTGTTGACGGCGTCAAGAAGTTCGTTCGACAGGCGATCCTGCATGGTGTTCTCGCCACGCTTGCGCGAGGCGTCAATCAGCCAGCGGATGGCCAGCGCCTGACGACGCTCGGCCCGGACTTCGACCGGAACCTGGTAGGTGGCGCCACCAACACGGCGGGAACGCACCTCGACAGCCGGCTTGACGTTGTCCAGCGCGCTGTGGAACATGACCACAGGGTCCGCTGCAGCACCACCACGGCGGCGCAGCACCTCAAGGGCGCCATAGACGATCCCTTCAGCGGTGGACTTCTTGCCGTCGTACATCAGGGCGTTCATGAAACGCGTAATGACGACATCACCAAATTTTGGATCGGGAAGAATCTCGCGCTTGACTGCGCGATGACGGCGACTCATGCCTCGTTATTCCTTTTACTTAGGACGCTTCGCGCCATAGAGCGAGCGACGCTGACGACGCTTGGCGATACCCTGGGTGTCCAGAACGCCGCGCAGGATGTGATAACGCACGCCAGGAAGATCCTTAACGCGACCACCACGGATCAGGACAACGCTATGTTCCTGGAGGTTATGCCCCTCACCCGGAATATAGCTCACAACCTCATAACCGTTGGTCAGGCGTACTTTTGCCACCTTACGCAGAGCCGAGTTCGGCTTCTTCGGTGTGGTTGTGTAAACACGAGTGCAAACGCCACGCTTCTGCGGACAGCCCTGCAGGGCAGGAACCTTATTGCGTTTGGCTGCGGGTTCGCGACCTTTCGCGATCAACTGGTTGATGGTCGGCATACGCCTTTCCCGATCCTTACAAAATTCGGCCGGCCAACCCCATATCTGGTTGCCGACTGTCGTTCACAACAAAACCCCAACGAATGACAACCATTCGTTCGGGCATCATATTTACATCCGGCCTGGGCAGCCCGATTCCCGGACTGCGGCACCGCATGTCTGCATGCTGCATTCGACGGCCAACGACGTCTTTCAGACAGGGCTAGCCGAGGGCGCGTTACCTACGGGCAAACTGACCAAAAGTCAAGCCTTGCGCAGGATTCGCTAGCAGTCTGGCGAAACGACTCTGTTCCGCCGGACTCGGAGCACCGCTCCGTCAGGCTGCTGATACCGCCTGAATCGGATGGTGACAATAGTGCAGCACCGAATCATGCCGGATAGCGGTCCCCCGCCATCCGGCATTTCTCTCGTGTAGTTACTCGGCCGCCTTGGGCGGCACGGCAGCGCGGGCCTTGGCGAGGCGCTGCTTGTCCTCGCCCGCGGCAACCGCGCGGAGCTTGTTCATCACGCTGCCCGTCCCTGCCGGGATCAGGCGGCCGACGATGACGTTCTCCTTGAGGCCGTTGAGCGTATCCTTCTTGCCCGCCGTAGCAGCCTCGGTGAGGACACGGGTGGTCTCCTGGAAGGAGGCCGCCGAGATGAAGGACTGCGTCTGCAGCGAGGCCTTGGTGATGCCCTGCAGCACCGGCATGGCAACGGCAGGGTGCTCGCCAATGTTGAGGCGCTTGGCGTTCTCTTCCTCATATTCGATACGGTCCACCGTCTCACCGATCAGGTAGGTCGTATCGCCCGGCTCAAGGATTTCCACCTTCTGCAGCATCTGGCGAACAATGACTTCGATGTGCTTATCATTGATCTTCACGCCCTGCAGTCGGTACACGTCCTGAATCTCGTTGACGAGGTAGTCCGACAGCGCCTCGACACCCAGAACCTTCAGGATGTCATGCGGCACGCGCGGCCCGTCAACGAGCGGATCGCCCACCTGGACAAAGTCGCCTTCCTGAACGGACACGTGCTTGCCCTTGGGGATGAGATAATCCGTCTCCTCGCCCGTCTCGTCGTTCTTCACGATGACGCGGCGCTTGGACTTGTAGTCCTTGCCGAATTCCACGCGCCCCTCGGTTTCCGAGATGATGGCGTGATCCTTCGGGCGGCGGGCCTCGAAGAGTTCCGCCACGCGCGGCAGACCACCGGTAATGTCACGCGTCTTGGAGCCTTCACGCGGGATACGCGCCAGCACGTCACCTGCGTTGACCTGCGCGCCGTTCTCCACCGAGAGCAGCGAATCAGGCGACAGGAAGTAGCGGGCGTCGTTGCCGTTGGCCAGCTTCACCACGTCACCGTTGGCGTCCTTGAGCTGCAGGCGCGGACGCAGGTCGATCCCCTTGGAAGCCTGCTTGTAGTCCACGACCACTTTCGAGGTCAGGCCGGTCACCTCATCCATCCGCTCCACCAGGGTGATGGAGTCGATCAGGTCAAGATATTCTACCTTGCCAGGCTGCTCGGTGATGATGGGCAGGGTGTACGGATCCCACTCGGCCATCTTCTGGCCACGGGCCACCTCGGCGCCATCCTCGACCAGCAGGCGCGCACCATAAGGCACGCGGTAGCGGGCGCGTTCGGTTCCACGGTCATCCGTCAGCAGGATCTCGCAGTTACGCGACATGACGATGGGCACGTTCTGACTGTTATGCACCACGTTCTTGTTGCGGATCGTCACCTTGCCATCACGCGAGGCCTCGACCATCGACTGCTCGGCGCCACGCTGCGCCGCACCACCGATATGGAAGGTACGCATGGTCAGCTGCGTGCCCGGCTCACCGATGGACTGGGCGGCGATAACGCCCACGGCCTCACCGATGTTGACCGGCGTGCCGCGTGCAAGGTCACGGCCATAGCAGTGGCCACACACGCCCACGCGGCTGTCACAGGTCAGCACGGAGCGGATCAGCAGGCTTTCGACACCCGCCTTCTCGATCTGCTCGGCCTCGGCTTCCTCGATCAGGGTATTGCGCGGGAAGAGCACCTTGCCGGTTGCCGGGTCGAGCACGTCGGCTGCCAGCGTGCGGCCGAGCATCCGCTCGGACAGGGAGGCAACGACTTCGCCGCCATCCATGACCGCACGCACGGTCAGGCCGCGCTCGGTGCCGCAATCTTCCTCGACAATGATGCTGTCCTGCGCCACGTCAACGAGGCGGCGGGTGAGGTAACCCGAGTTCGCAGTCTTGAGCGCGGTATCGGCCAGGCCCTTACGCGCACCATGGCTGGAGGTGAAGTAATCGAGAACCGACAGGCCTTCCTTGAAGTTGGCGATGATCGGCTGTTCGATGATCTCGCCCGACGGCTTGGCCATCAGGCCACGCATGCCGGCAAGCTGCTTCATCTGCGCTGGCGACCCACGGGCACCGGAGTGGCTCATCATCCACACCGAGTTGGTGGGCTTGCCGATCTCCTGCTTGGAGATCTCCTTCATCATCGCGGCCTGCACTTCATCGGTGCAACGCGACCAGGCATCAACCACCTTGTTGTAGCGCTCGCCAGCGGTGATCAGGCCGTCCTGATACTGCTGCTCGAACTCCTTCACTTCGCCGGCCGTACGGTCCACGAGCTCCTTCTTCTCGACGGGAACGATCATGTCGTCCTTGCCGAACGAGATGCCCGAACGCGCGGCGTGGCGGAAGCCAAGCCCCATCAGGCGGTCACAGAAGATAACGCATTCCTTCTGGCCGCAGTGACGGTAAACCGCGTCGATCACATCCGACACGATCTTCTTGGTCAACTGGCGGTTGATCAGCGAGAACGGCAGCGCCGGGTTGCGCGGCAGGATCTGGGCAACAAGCATGCGGCCCGGCGTGGTCACCACCGTCTCGCGCACGGTCTTGCCCTCGGCATCGAAGCTTTCGATGCGCGCGCGGATCTTGTCGTGCAGCTTCACCGCGCCCGTGCTCAGCGCGTATTCCACTTCGCCAACGCTGGAGAAGGACGGCGCGCCGCTTACGGTCACCAGCCCCTTGTCATCGTAGCTGTTCTTGTCGGGCGTTGCGCGGAATTCGGGTGTTTCGAGGCTGAGGTAATACAGCCCGAGCACGATATCCTGCGACGGCACGATGATGGGCTTGCCGTTGGCCGGGCTGAGGATGTTGTTGGTCGACATCATCAGCACACGGGCTTCAAGCTGCGCCTCGAGGCTCAGCGGCACGTGCACGGCCATCTGGTCGCCATCGAAGTCGGCGTTGAACGCGGTGCAGACCAGCGGGTGCAGCTGGATGGCCTTGCCCTCGATCAGCACCGGCTCGAACGCCTGGATGCCCAGACGGTGCAGCGTGGGCGCACGGTTGAGCATGACCGGATGCTCGCGGATCACCTCTTCAAGGATATCCCACACTTCGGGACGTTCCTTTTCCACCATCCGCTTGGCGGCCTTGATGGTGGTGGCATGACCGTATTTTTCCAGCTTGGAATAGATGAACGGCTTGAACAGCTCGAGCGCCATCTTCTTAGGCAGGCCACACTGGTGCAGCTTCAGTTCCGGGCCCACCACGATGACCGAACGGCCCGAATAATCGACGCGCTTGCCCAGCAGGTTCTGGCGGAAGCGGCCCTGCTTGCCCTTGAGCATGTCGGACAGCGACTTGAGCGGACGCTTGTTGGCACCCGTAATGGCACGGCCACGGCGGCCGTTATCGAACAGCGCATCGACCGATTCCTGCAGCATGCGCTTTTCGTTGCGCACGATGATGTCGGGCGCGCGCAGCTCGATCAGCCGCTTGAGGCGGTTGTTACGGTTGATGACGCGGCGGTACAGGTCGTTCAGGTCCGACGTGGCGAAACGACCGCCATCAAGCGGCACCAGCGGGCGCAGCTCGGGCGGAATGACCGGCACGAGGTCCAGGATCATCCATTCCGGGCGCGATTCACTGTCGGCAAAGGCCTCGACCAGCTTCAGGCGCTTGACCAGCTTCTTGCGCTTGGCTTCGGACGTGGTTTCCTTCAGCTCAAGACGCAGCTCTTCCTTCTCGACCTTGCAGTCGATGCGCTCGAGGATCTTCTTGATCGCTTCCGCGCCAATGCCGACCTCGATGCCCTCGTCGCCATGCTCGTCCATGACATCGAGGTACTGGTCTTCCGTCAGCAGGCTGTACTGCTTGAGCGGCGAGGTGCCGGGCTCCAGCACCACATAGCTCTCGAAATACAGGATCTTTTCCAGATCCTTCAGCGTCATGTCGACCATCAGGCCGATCCGGCTGGGCAGTGATTTCAGGAACCAGATATGCGCAACCGGGCTGGCCAGCTCGATATGGCCCATGCGCTCGCGGCGCACCTTGGCCAGCGTGACCTCAACGCCGCATTTTTCGCAGATGATGCCGCGGAACTTCATCCGCTTGTACTTGCCGCACAGACATTCGTAGTCCTTGATCGGACCAAAAATCCGCGCGCAGAACAGGCCATCACGCTCCGGCTTGAAGGTCCGGTAGTTGATGGTCTCGGGCTTCTTGATCTCGCCATAGGACCACGAACGGATCTGCTCGGCCGAGGCCAGCTGGATCTTGATCTGGTCAAAGGTCATGGCCTGGCCACCCTGGCCAAGGATCTTCATGAGTTCATTCATGCGCCGCAAACCCCCTGAGGGAATGAAGCGGAAGCAGGCGCCGCACCTGCCTCCACTCCTGAAAGAAAAATAGATGGACCGACGTGCAACATGCCGACCGGATCAGTTACCGCTCTGTTCCAGGTCAACATTCAGGCCAAGGGACTTCAGTTCCTTGATCAGCACGTTGAAGCTTTCCGGAATACCGGCCTCGAAATCATCCTGCTCGCGCACGATGGCCTCATAGACCTTGGTACGACCGGACACGTCATCCGATTTGACCGTCAGCATTTCCTGCAGCGTGTAGGCGGCGCCGTAGGCTTCGAGCGCCCACACTTCCATCTCACCAAAGCGCTGCCCACCGAACTGCGCCTTACCGCCCAGCGGCTGCTGGGTCACCAGCGAATACGGACCGATGGAGCGGGCATGGATCTTGTCATCAACAAGATGATGCAGCTTGAGCATGTAGATGTAGCCAACCGTGGTCTTGCGCTCGAACGGCTCGCCCGTGCGCCCGTCGATCAGCTGCGACTGGCCGGACTTGTCCACGCCCGCGCGGGTCAGCATCGCCTCGATATCGGGGATGGACGCGCCATCGAACACCGGGGTCGCGATCGGCACGCCCTTGCGCAGGTTGCCGCACAGCTCGAGAAGCTGGGCATCGGTCATGTCACCGATCTGCTCGTCATAAACCGCGTCGCCATAGACCGACTTCAGTTCATCAAGCAGCTCCTGCCGCTTCTCGCCCGTGCGCTGGTAGTCATTGGCCAACTGGCCGATCTGGCGGCCGATATTGGCACACGCCCAGCCCAGATGCGTCTCGAGGATCTGCCCCACGTTCATGCGCGAGGGCACGCCGAGCGGGTTGAGCACGATGTCAACCGACGTACCATCCTCAAGGAACGGCATGTCTTCCACCGGCACGACGCGCGAGACGACACCCTTGTTGCCATGGCGGCCGGCCATCTTGTCACCCGGCTGCAGCTTGCGCTTCACCGCGACAAAGACCTTGACCATCTTCATCACGCCCGGCGGCAGTTCGTCACCGCGCTGCAGCTTCTCGACCTTGTTGTCGAAGCGGGCCTGGATCTTGGCCACCGCCGCATCAAACTCGCGACGCAGGGTTTCAAGCTCCCCCATGACCTCATCGGACACCACGGTGATATTGCGCCACGCGCCACGCGGATGCTCGGACAGGACCTCGTCCGTGATCTCGGTGCCCGAGCGGATGCCCTTGAAGCCCGCACCCGCGGTCTGGCCGATCAGGTGCTCGCGCAGACGGTTGTAGAAGGAACGCTCCTGAATGGCGCGCTCGTCATCACGGTCCTTGGCGAGGCGTTCGATCTCGGCGCGCTCGATGGCCATCGCGCGCTCGTCCTTGTCCACGCCACGGCGGGAGAAGACGCGCACGTCCACGATGGTGCCGGTCGTGCCGGGCGGCAGCTTGAGCGAGGTGTCACGAACATCGGACGCCTTCTCGCCAAAGATGGCGCGCAGCAGCTTTTCTTCCGGCGTCATCGGGCTTTCGCCCTTGGGCGTGACCTTGCCGATCAGGATATCGCCGGGGTTCACTTCCGCGCCGACATAGACGATGCCCGCCTCGTCGAGGTTGCGCAGTGCTTCCTCGCCGACATTGGGAATGTCGCGCGTGATTTCTTCCTGGCCCAGCTTGGTGTCGCGGGCCATGACCTCGAATTCCTCGATATGGATCGAGGTAAACACGTCATCGCGCGCGATCCGCTCGGAAATCAGGATCGAATCTTCGAAGTTGTAACCGTTCCAGGGCATGAACGCGACCAGCACGTTGCGGCCCAGCGCCAGTTCACCCAGTTCAGTGGAGGGGCCATCGGCGATGATCTCGCCAGCCCGCACCTGGTCACCCACGCGCACCAGCGGGCGCTGGTTGATGCAGGTGGACTGGTTGGAGCGCATGTATTTGCGCAGGCGGTAGATATCCACGCCCTGTGTGGCACCACCCTCATCGGTGGCGCGCACCACGATACGCGCACCGTCGATCTGGTCCACCACGCCATGGCGGCGGGCCACGATGGCGGCACCGGAGTCGTGCGCCACGGCCGCTTCCATGCCCGTGCCGACCAGCGGCGCATCCGAGCGCACCAGCGGCACGGCCTGACGCTGCATGTTCGAGCCCATCAGGGCACGGTTGGCGTCATCGTTCTCAAGGAACGGGATGAGCGCTGCAGCAACCGAGACAAGCTGCTTGGGCGACACGTCGCAGGCAGTCACTTCGGTCGGCGGCACCTGGCGGAAGTCGCCGCCACGGCGCACGGACACCAGATCATCGGTCAGGTGGCCCTGCTCGTCCTGCTTCGCATCGGCCTGGGCGACGATCAGCCTCTCTTCTTCCATAGCGGAAAGGTATTTCCAGCCATCCTGAAGCACGCCGTCCTCGACCATGCGGTACGGGGTCTCGATAAAGCCGTACTTGTTCACCTTGGCGTAGGTGGCCAGCGAGTTGATCAGGCCGATGTTCGGGCCTTCAGGCGTCTCGATCGGGCAGATGCGGCCATAATGCGTCGGGTGCACGTCACGGACCTCGAAGCCCGCGCGCTCACGGGTCAGGCCACCCGGGCCAAGCGCCGAAAGGCGGCGCTTGTGCGTCACTTCAGACAGCGGGTTGGTCTGGTCCATGAACTGGCTGAGCTGCGAGGAACCGAAGAACTCGCGCACGGCAGCCGCCGCAGGCTTGGCGTTGATCAGGTCATGCGGCATGACGGTGTCGATATCGACCGAACCCATGCGCTCGCGGATGGCGCGCTCCATGCGCAGCAGGCCAACGCGGTACTGGTTTTCCATCAGTTCGCCCACGGAGCGGACACGACGGTTGCCAAGGTTGTCGATATCGTCGATCGCGCCGCGACCGTCCTTCAGCTCGCACATGATCTTGACGGTGCGCAGGATGTCTTCCTTGCGCAGCACGCGCACCGTGTCGGGCACGTCCACGCCCAGGCGCATGTTCATCTTAACGCGACCCACGGCGGACAGGTCATAGCGGTCGGGATCAAAGAACAGGCCGGAGAACATCGCTTCCGCCGTCTCGGGCGTGGGCGGCTCGCCGGGGCGCATGACGCGGTAGATGTCGGTCAGCGCTTCCTCGCGCGAGGCGTTCTTGTCCACTGCCAGCGTATTGCGGATCCACGGGCCATTGGCCGCGTCCACCGCCAGCGTGGTCAGCGTGGTCAGGCCTTCGCCCTCGAGTTCCTCAAGCTTCTGCTCGGTCAGCTCGTCGCCCGCCTCGGCATAGATCTCGCCGGTGTGCTCGTTGACGATGTCGCTGGCAATGAAGCGGCCAATCAGCCCTGCGGGGCCGACAAGCACTTCCTTGGTGGTCTCGGCGATCTTGCGGACCATGCGGGCGGTCAGCTTGGCGTCGGCCGGGGCCACTTCCTCACCGGTCTGGGCATCGATCAGCGGCTCGAGCAGCTTCTGGCCACGGAAGGCATCGGCATCGAAACGGCGCGCCCAGCCCTTCTCGGTCTTGGTGAACTCCACCTTGCCGTAGAAGTAGGACAGGATCTCATCAGGGTCCATGCCCTGGATTTCCATCGACTCGACATCCCCGCCCTCGGCGGCCTTGGCGGCGCGGGCGGCCTCCGAGACGGCGCCTTCAAGCGCGTACAGCAGCGTCGTGACCGGCAGCTTGCGCTTGCGGTCGATGCGGACGTAGATCAGGTCCTTGCTGTCGAACTCGAAATCGAGCCACGAGCCACGATAAGGAATGACACGGGCGGCAAACAGGAACTTGCCCGAGGAATGGGTCTTGCCCTTGTCATGATCAAAGAACACGCCGGGGCTGCGGTGCATCTGGCTGACGATGACGCGCTCGGTGCCGTTGATGATGAACGTGCCGTTATCGGTCATGAGCGGCATGTCGCCCATATAGACCGGCTGCTCCTTGATATCGCGGATCGAGCGCGACCCGGTATCCTCATCCACATCCCATACGATCAGGCGCAGGATCACCTTCAGCGGGGCGGCAAAGGTCAGCCCGCGCTGGATGCATTCCTCGACGTCGTATTTCGGCTCCTCGAGTTCGTAGCTTACGAACTCCAGACGCCCGCGCCCCGCGAAATCATTGATCGGAAAGACGGAACGGAACACTTCCTGCAGGCCCGTCGGCGTCCGGCTGTCGGGCGCCACATTCATCTGAAGGAACGTCTCGTAGCTTGCCCGCTGCACGTCGATCAGATTGGGCATCGGAGCCACTTCGGGTATGTGCCCGAAGCTCTTGCGGATGCGTTTGCGTCCCGTGAACGATTTCGTAATCGCGTTCATCGCCTATCCAGCCCCCATCCACACAGGCCCGCACGGTCGTGACACGGTCATGTCACGCGGACTGCGCGGCCCTTGAAAATCCTTGGCAGATCAACCGGACCTGCGCCCGATCAATCTTTCACTACCGCCAAAGGCACCCGAAGCCTTGCGGCCAGGGTGCCTGTAACGCCCAAGGGGGCGGAAACCAGACGGTTTCCACCCTCACCTGAACAATCAGCCTGAGTGCGTCATAAACGACGCATCCGGATTGGCCAACTTATTTGATTTCGACCGAAGCGCCGTTGTCTTCAAGGGTCTTCTTGATCTTCTCGGCTTCATCCTTGCTGGCGCCTTCCTTGATGGTCTTGGGCGCGCCCTCGACCAGGTCCTTGGCTTCCTTCAGGCCCAGACCGGTGATCGCACGGATTTCCTTAATCACGTTGATCTTCTTGTCGCCGGCCTTGGTCAGGACCACGTCGAACTCGGTCTTCTCTTCTGCCGGAGCAGCGCCAGCGCCCGGAGCGGCAACGGCAACAGCAGCCGGAGCAGCGGCGGAAACGCCCCACTTCTCTTCGAGCAGCTTGGACAGCTCAGCCGCTTCCAGAACGGTCAGGGCGGAAAGGTCTTCAACAATCTTGTTCAGATCGGCCATGGTATTGGTCTTCCTAATTTATACACTGGTTGGCACGACACAATCCCGTTTTTAGGGAAAATGCCGTTTTGTTGATAGCCCGGCGGGCCGGGCCATGGGGTCTCAGGCGGCTTCGCCCGTCTTGGCATAGGCACCAAAAACCCGTGCAAGCTGTCCGGCCGGTGCCTGCAGCACGCCTGCGATCCGCGTAGCGGGGGTGGAGATGAGCCCCACCAGCTGCGCGCGCAGAACGTCAAGCGACGGCAGTTCGGCCAGAGCCTTGATGCTTTCGACGTTGAGCGTCTGGGCACCAAGCGATCCGCCGAGCAGAACAAGCTTGTCATTGGTTTTGGCGAACTCGACGAGCACCTTCGCCACGGCTACCGGTTCATCCGCCCACGACAACGCGGTCGGCCCCTTCAGCAGCGGCTTGATGCCTTCGAACTGGGTCCCTGCCAGGGCGAGAGAGGCCAGCCGGTTCTTCGCGACCTTGTGTGTAGCTCCAGCCGCACGCACGCGACGCCGAAGGTCCGTCACATCAGCCACGCTCAGCCCGTCATTACGGGTGACAATGACCATGGACGTTTCAGCGAACACGGCTGCGAGGGAGGCAACAAACTCCCGCTTCTCCGTACGGTCCAAATCCCGTCTCCATCATCACCTGCCAGCCAGGGCCAGCAGGTAGGGTTTACCCTGGGGATGCGCCGACAAGCCGGCAACATCCCGGTTCGCCTGTCCTTTTAACGGAACAACCAGTGTGGGCTTTCGCCCCGATCCGGCAATCCCCGTCTTCCGGCTGCGGCCCTTTCGGGGCCATCAAGGCTTGCGCCACATCCGGTCATGGACAGGTTCGGAAACCGGCGGCAAGGCCGCCAGCCCCTGTCCCCTCCCCCTTAACGGGAAAGGGTCATTCCTTGGCTGATCAGCCCGCCGTGAAGGCGGCGACGTCAACCGTAACACCCGGCCCCATGGTGGAGGACAGGGCGATCTTCTTCACGTACGTGCCCTTGGCACCCGTGGGGCGGGCCTTCTGCACGGCATCCACGAATGCGCGGATGTTCTCGGCCAGCTTGGATTCGTCAAACGAAGCCTTGCCAACGCCTGCATGCACGATACCGGCCTTTTCAGCGCGGTATTCAACCTGGCCGGACTTGGCTGCGGAGACCGCGCCCTTCACGTCCATGGTCACGGTGCCCAGCTTGGGGTTGGGCATCAGGCCACGCGGGCCGAGGATCTTGCCCAGACGGCCCACGAGCGCCATCATGTCCGGCGTAGCAATGCAGCGGTCGAAGTTGATCTCGCCAGCCTGCACCTTCTCGGCCAGGTCCTCGGCGCCAACCACGTCGGCACCGGCGGCCTTCGCTTCCTCGGCCTTGGGGCCACGGGCGAACACGCCAACGCGCAGGGTCTTGCCCGTGCCGTTGGGCAGGGACAGCAGGCCACGGACCATCTGGTCGGCATGGCGCGGGTCAATGCCGAGGTTCATGGAGATCTCGACCGTCTCGTCGAACTTCGCCTTGGCGTTGTTCTTGATCAGGCTGATCGCCTCATCGAGGCCATACTGCTTGCTGGAATCGACTGCGGCGCGGGCTGCGGTCAGACGCTTGTTCTTTGCCATTGGTATCAGCCCTCCACCACGTCGAGGCCCATGGAGCGGGCAGAACCTGCCAGCATGCGCACGGCGCCGTCGATGTCGTTGGCGTTCATGTCTTTCTGCTTCGTCTCGGCAATCTCGCGCAGCTGCGCAATGGTCACCTTACCAACGCTCGCGGCCTTGCCTACGGTCGAGCTGCCCTTGGAGATCTTGGCAGCCTTCATCAGGAAGTAGGTGTTCGGCGGGGTCTTGGTAATGAAGCTGAACGTACGGTCGGCATAGGCGGTAATGACGACCGGGATCGGCATGCCGGGCTCGAGGCCCTGCGTCTTGGCGTTGAACTCCTTGCAGAACTGCATGATGTTCAGGCCGCGCTGGCCGAGTGCCGGACCAACCGGCGGTGACGGATTCGCCTTGCCGGCGGGAATTTGCAGCTTGATGTAGCCAACGATTTTTTTGGCCATATCCGGGGCTCCTGACTGTTTCACCCGGACCGCGGTTCTGGTGGCCACCCGCCTGCCCGCATGGGCAGGGCGGGCGACCTCCCGCGTTCCGATAAGAGGCGCGCACCTACCGCTGTTTTGGGGTGCCTGTCAAGTCTTTGTCATGGAATCCGCTGCCGGACAGGTCAAGGGACTCGGGGCCATTATCAACATTCACGCCGCTGACCGCCTTGGGCATGCGCAGATGGTTGTACTGCATCACGTCAAACGGGCGGATCTGCTTGTTGTTGGGCAGTTCGGCCGTGCTCCAGCCGCCACCGAGCGAGCGGATGAGTTCCACCTGCGCCTGCATGTAGCGGGTCTCGACCTGCACCTCGGCAATGCGGGCCTGAAGGGCCGCCACCTGCGCCACCACCACGTCGAGGTAGTTGGTCAGGCCGCCGGTATAGAGCTGCATGGTCATGTTCTGCGTGCGCATGGAGGCCTGAACGGCCTCGGCCTGCTGGCCTGCCTCGATGTTGAGGTCATGCGTCATGCTCAGCCCGTCTTCCACGTCCTTGAAGGCATCGAGCACGGTGGCGCGGTACTGGTCCTCCGACTGGCGGTACTGCGACCAGTTGCGTTGCAGCTCCGCCCGGCGCAGGCCACCCTGGAACAGCGGCAGCACCGCCTGGGCGGCATAATTGTACATGCCGTTGGCGATCTTATCGAGCGTGAAGCCGTTATCCATGAAACCGGCCATCGCGCTGAAGGTCACATGCGGGTAAAACGCCGCGCGTGAAATGCCAATGGCCCGGTTGGCCGCCGCCATGTGCCGCTCGGCGCTGGCGATATCGGGCCGCCGCTCCAGCAGGGTCGAGGGCAGGCCGACCGGAGTCTTGACCTTGGGGAAGCTGATCTGCCCGCGTGGCGCGATATGGAAGCTGGACGGCGCCACATTGCACAGGATGGCGATGGCATGCTCCATCACCGCGCGATGGGCCTGCAGGTCGGTATCCGCCGCCTGGGTCGAGGCAAGCTGGGTCTGCGCGCGGGCCACGTCGATGCCCGCCGCAATCGCGCCCGCCTGCCGCATCTTCGTGATCTGCACGGCGGTCTGGTAGTAGCGGATCGAGTCGAGATAGACGGCGTGCTGCGCGTCCATGCCGCGCAGCTGCATGTAGTCATTGGCCAGCTCGGACTGGATGCTCAGCCGCGCGGTGGCGAAATCGGCCGCCGCCGCCTGCGCCATGCGCTGCTGCACCCGCCTGCGGTTACGGATGGCCGACCAGAAATCCGGCTCCCACCGCGCCGTGGCGCTGTACTGCTCGGATGACATGTAGATCGGCCCCGTCGAACCCGCGCCACGCCACAACCTGTGCGACGACGCCTGATTGTTCGAGGCCCCGGTGCTGCCCGATATCTGCGGATAGAGATTGGACTGCGCCTCGGCGGCGATGTCACGCGCCTGGGTGAAGGTTTCCGCATCGGCCTGCAGGTTGGGGTTCATGCGGCTGGCGCGGTCCTCGAGGTCATCGAGAGTCGAGTCGTTGAAGACGGTCCACCAGTCGCCGCGCGGGGCGCCATCCTGCGGCGTGCCGTACTGCATCAGGCTGTCGCCCTTCCAGTTATCGGGCAGCAGGTAATGCTGGTGGCGGTATTTGGGCGCCAGGTCCACGCACCCGGCCAGGCTGCCCGCAAGGGCGGCGCACCCGGCCAGGGAAATCATACGACGCGAAAACATGCGACGGGGCAGGATAGGGCGTGACCGGCTGCACGGCGCCGCATTCATTGGCGCACTCCCGCGTCACCTGCGCTGTCATCTCCGGCTGGCATGGCGCGCACGTCATCTCCCTTGCCCACGGCAGGCGAAGCCGAGGCGCCAGCATCGTTATAGCCGGGCGTCGACCCGACCAGATAGACCTTCTGGCCTTCCAGCAGCCCTGCGGAAGGGTTGTTCACGATCCGGTCCTGCGGGCCGATGCCTGCCAGGATCTGCACTTTGGTACCCAGGTTCGTCCCCACCGTTACGTTACGCAGGCGAATGCGGTCATCCTTGTCCACCATCGCCACCTGCATGCCCTGCGCGCGAAATACGAGCGCGCCTTCAGGCACTATCAGGATATCGGGGTCGCCGGGTGCGACAAAGTGTACATTGGCGTAAGAATCCGGCCACAGCTCGCGCTTGTCGTTATCGACCACCAGTTCCGTGGTCACGGTGCGGGTGCCCGCGTTGAACGCCTTGGCGGTAGCAAGGAACTTGGCCTTGAACACCCGGCCCGGATATTGCGGCACCGACACGTCACCCTCGAGCTTGGGGCTGATGATATCGGCATAATCCTGCGGCACGGACACGAACACGCGCATGCGGTGCACATCGGCCACGCTGAACAGCTCGGTGGCCGTGCCGCGTGAGGAGACATCGCCACCGCCCGCGTTCACGTAGTCGCCCACATCGGCGAGGCGGGTGGTGACCACGCCATCAAACGGGGCGACAAGCTGCTTGAAGCCGATCAGCGCCGCATAGCGCGAGACCTCGTGGCGGGCGGCCTCGACCTCGGCCTGGCGGGCCTCGGCATCGGCGGCCTGCACGTCGACTTCCTGCTGCGAGACGGCCTGCGTGCCCTGCAGCGCGCGCCAGCGCCTGGCCGTGATCTGTGCCAGGCGGTAGCGCGCCATCGCCACGTCAAAATTGGCCTTTGAGGCCGCGTACTGCGCATCAAGGCCCGGCGTGTCGATGGTGGCCAGGATCTCGCCCGCCTTCACCTTGGCGCCGATATCCTTGTACCACATCTGCACATAGCCCGAGACCTGCGCATAGATCGGCGCCTGGTACCATGCCGAGATGTTGCCCGGCAGGTCGAGCGTGCGGGTGGTGGGGCCTTTTTCAGCCGTGATGACCTGCACGCGCGGGATGGCGGCATCCTGCGCCGCCTCCTTAAGGTTGGAGACATGGATGCGCCGCTCGAGAATGCCCCCGGCAACGATGGCAGCCACCACAACCCCGCCAAGGGTCACGTACAGCCGACCACGCCTGGACATGCGCGGCGTCTGGTTTTCCCCTGAGGCGGTCATGCGTGCTCTCCTTCGCCAGCGGCGGCTTTCTTGGACTTTCTGGAATGGATCAGCGCAAACACGCACGGCACGAACAAAAGCGTGGCGCAGGTGGCCACCAGCAGCCCGCCCATCACCGCGCGCCCGAGCGGCGCATTCTGTGAATTGCTCAGCGACATGGGCAGCATGCCGATGATCATGGCCGAAGCCGTCATCAGCACCGGGCGGATACGCTCATAACCCGCCTCGATCGCAGCCTTCACCGCATCGCCATGCAGGTCCATCCGCTCACGCGCAAACGAGACCACAAGGATGGAGTTGGCCGTGGCCGTGCCCATGCACATGATGGCTCCCGTCAGCGCCGGAACCGACAGCGCCGTGTGCGTGAGGAACAGCGCCCAGGCAATGCCGCCAAGCGCGCCCGGCAGGGCCGTGATGATGATGAACGGGTCAAGCCACGACTGGAAGTTGACGACGATGATCAGATACACCAGCAGGATCGACATCGCGAGGCCGCCGATCAGCTGGGTATAGGCCCCGTTCATGGTCGAGGCCTGGCCATAGATGGTCAGGCTGGAGCCCTGCGGCAATTCCTTGCGGGTCTCGTCCACCACGCGCTGGACCTCACGCGAGACCGCGCCAAGGTCCAGCCCCTCGTTCGAGGCATAGATGTTGAACACGGGCATGATGTTGTAGTGCGACACCTCGCCCGGCGTGCCAGTCTGCACGATCTGGCTCAGGCCACCAAGGATCTGCGGCGCCTTGTCGGACGGGTTGCCGTCGCCCTTGTCGATGGGGATGGTCTCGAGGTCGTTCATGGTCTGCAGGAACTGCAACGGCGTCTGGATATCGACCAGGTGCGAGACCCCGGTCTTGGGGTCGAGCCAGTAGGTCGGCGCCACCTGTCCGCTGCCCGACAGCACGGCAAGCGCGTTGTTGGCCACGTCCGCTTCCGTCAGGCCGGTGCCCAGCGCGTAGGTGCGGCGCGCGTTAACGCGCAGAGTGGGCGTGTTGAGCGGCTCCTGCACCGACACGTCGGCAATGCCGGTGACATGGCGCAGCTTCTCGGCCAGCTTCTCGGCAAAATCGAAATTGTCATACAGGTTGCGCCCCGATACCTGCACGTCGAGCGGCGCGGGCAGCCCGAAATTCAGGATCTTGGCTGTGAGGTCGGCAGGCATGAAGGTGATGTCGGTGCCGGGGAATTTCTCGGCCAGCCCCTTGCGCAGGATGCCACGGAACTTGGCCACCGGCGCTTCCTCGTCCTTCAGCGTCACGGTCAGGTCGCAGTCCTGCGCGCCGACGGTGGGCGTGGGAATGAAGGCCTGGTTGAGCGGGCTGAACGGCAGGCCGCAGTTATTGACAATGCCCTCGACCTGGCCGGGCAGCAGGCGCTCGATCTCGCCATTGACCAGCATGGCGATCTTGCCGGCTTCCGCGATCTTGGTGCCCATGGGCGCGCGCATGTGAATGGCCAGCGCGTTGGAATTGATCTCGGGGAAGAAGTCCTGCCCGGCAAACAGCAGCAGGCCCAGCGAGGCGAACGCCGCAAGCCCAAAGATAGGCACGAAGCGCCCGCGAATAAACAGCAGGTGCTCGAGCAGCGCCTTGTAGCGGTTGCGGAAGGTGACGAACCGGCGCTCGAACCCCTGCTGGAAGCGACCGAAGATGTTGGTCGGCTCATGGTGGCCGCCCTCCGCCTTGGCCTTGGCATGGGCTGCGACCTGCGCTGCGAGCATGTATTTGGCCATGGTCGGCACCAGCGTGCGCGACAGGATGAACGACGCGATCATGGCGAAAATGATGGCTTCCGCCATGGGCATGAACAGCCAGCCCGCAACGCCTGTGAGCTGGAACAGCGGCATCCACACGATACAGATGCACAATGTCGAGACGAAGGTGGGAATGACGATCTGGTTGGCGGCGTCGATGATGGCCGTCTCTAGATCCT
Organism: Komagataeibacter sp. NFXK3; assembly: GCF_054182245.1. Classification (NCBI taxonomy): domain Bacteria; kingdom Pseudomonadati; phylum Pseudomonadota; class Alphaproteobacteria; order Acetobacterales; family Acetobacteraceae; genus Komagataeibacter; species Komagataeibacter sp. NFXK3. The sequence continues at coordinate 184,705 of NZ_JAPIVJ010000002.1, read as the reverse complement.
TCTCCATTTCCAGATGCGCGTCGATGTTCTCGATCATCACCGTCGCATCATCGACCAGAATGCCCACGGCAAGCGCCAGGCCGCCAAGCGTCATGACGTTGATGGTCTGGCCCGCGGCCCCCAGCCCCACGACCGAGCACAGCATGGCCAGCGGGATGGAGGTGGCGATGATGACGGTCGATCGCCACGAACCGAGGAACAGCAGCACCACAAGGCTGGTCAGCAATGCTGCGGTGCCCATTTCCTGCACCACGTCGCGCACCGCCTCCTTCACGAAGGTCGAGGCATCGCCCAGCACGGTAATGTCAACCCCGGGCGGCAGCGTACGCACGATGGAGGGCAGCAGCGCCTTGATCCCGCTCACCACCGAAAGCGTCGAGGCATCGCCGCTTTTCATGATCACGATCAGCACCGCCTGGTGGCCCTTGACCAGCACCATGTTGGTCTGTGGCGGCCCACCTGCGTGCACCCATGCCACATCACGCAGGTAGACGACGGAATTCCCTTCCTGCTTGATGGGCATGTTGTTGAAACTGTCGATCTCCTCGGGCGAGGCGTTGGTCTGCACCATCCAGTCAAACGCGCCGATCTGCTGGTCGCCTGCTGGCAGCACGATGTTCTGCTTGCTCAGCGCGTTGCCGATATCGGTGGCCGAAAGCCCGTGGGCGAGCAGCTTGCTCTGGTCGAGATCGACCATGATGTTGCCCGGCTGGCCACCATAGGGGTTGGGAATGGCCGCCCCCGCAACCGAGACCAGTGCGGGCCGGATCAGGTTGGAGGACATGTCGTAGATCTGCGACGCGGTCATGGAATCCGATGAGACCTGCAACGTCAGCACCGGCACGGACGAGGCGTTGTAGGTCAGCACCAGGGGCGGCGTCATGCCCGCGGGCATCTGCTTGATGACGGTCTGGGAGACGGCGGTGATCTGCGTCTGCGCCACGGCGGTGTCGGTGCCGGGCTGGAAGAACACCTTGACGATGCCGCGCCCGTAATAGGACTGGCTCTCGATATGTTCGATATTGTTAACCGTGGCGGTCAGCGCGCGCTCGTAATAATAGACCACGCGGCCGGACATGTCCTCGGGCATGAGGCCGGTATAGGTCCAGCAGATCGCAACCACGGGGATGTTGATGCTGGGGAAGACATCGGTTGGCGTGCGGAGCAGGCCACGGACACCGAACACGACGATGAGAATGGACAGGACAACAAAAGTATAGGGCCGCTTGAGCGCGGTAACGACAATACCGTTCATGCGCGGCCTGTTGCCCCCTGCCCTGTCGGCAGGCCCGGCGCCATGAAGCACGCACAGGGCGCTCCGGGCCGGGACAGGTGGTGTTCTTGCATCTCTCGTCTCCCCGTCTGTCCATTCGGTGTTAATGGGGGTGCGTCAGGTGGCAAATGAAATTTCAATTTAGTTTCCGGCCTGCACCACACAAAAAGGCGGAAAAATTATGGTCATGGTGACACCGGGCATCCGCTCGTGCACACGCGTGGGCATGATGTCGAGCTGCGCGTGGTGCAGCGCCACAATGGCGGAAACCAGGCTCAGCCCCAGCCCTGATCCGGGAATGTGGCGGCTCTTGTCCGAGCGGTAGAAGCGCCCGGTCACCGCCTTGCGCTCGGCTGCCGGGATGCCAATGCCCGTATCGCTCACCTGCAGCAGGGCGCACTCCCCATCCATGGCGGTATGAATTTCAACCCGGCCGCCGGCGGGGGTGAATTTGATGGCGTTGTCCACCAGGTTGGCCAGCACCTCGATCAGGAGGTCACGGTCGCCCTGCACCTTGATCGGCGCCTCACGGGCGGCACAGGCCAGGATGATACCCTTGGTTTCGGCTATGGGTTCATACAGATCGACGATATCGGCCACCAGCGCATCGAGGTCCACCGTGCCGAATCCGGCCCGCCTGCGCCCGTTCTCGATCTCGCCTATGCGCAGCAGCGCGGTAATGATGGCGAAGGACTGGTCGAGGTCATCAATGGTGCGGGAAATGACATTGCGCAGCGCCTCCGCCGAGTGCCCGGCATTGAGCGCGCGGTCAAGGCGGGCGCGCACGCGCGCAAGCGGCGTGCGCAGGTCGTGGGCAATGTCGTTGCCCACGTCGCGTATTTCATCAAGCAACTGCTCAAGGCGGTCGAGCATGCGGTTGACGCTGCCCGCAAGGCGCTGGAGGTCGTCATTCTGCCTTCCTGCGGGCAGGCGCTCGTGCAGGTCGCCCTCCATGATGCGGTCGATCGCCTCATGCATGACCTTGACGCGCGAGAGCGCGCGGTGGCTGAGGATGATGCCGGTAATGAGCGCGAACAGCACGGTTGGCACGATCGAGACCAGCATGGAATGCCGCATCATCAGCCGCAACTCGGTGCGCATCTGCCGGCTGCGCCCCAGCACAAGGTAGCGCCCGCCGGGCACGCCCACGGCCACCATGCGCAGCACGGTGGCCGAACTGCCCCCCGTGGCCTCGGGGGCTACGACATGCACGCGCCCGTCAGCCACGAGCCCCGTGGGCCAGCTATGCAGGTCGCCCACGATATAATGCTGCCCGGCATCGAACAGGGTGGTGGCGTTCATGATGATGCGCAGGTCATCGGTGGCGCGGTCGCGCACCTGCTGCTCGAGGGCTGCAGGCGTTTCACGCTGCAGGATTCCCGCCTCGCGCAGCAAAAGCAGGTCGGAGCGCTTGGCCTCGAACACGTTGGCCTGGCTGTAGCCAAAAAAGAACTGCAACGCCGCCGAGCCGATCATCGCCGCCACGACCGCCAGCGTAAGGCGGAAGGTGGCGGTGCGGAACAGCTCGTTACGAAACACGCAGCATGAACCCCGCGCCGCGGATGCTCTGGATCAGGGGCGGGCGGCCCGTTTCATCAATCTTGCGGCGCAGCTTGCCGATATGCACGTCCACGAGGTTGGTCTGGGGAATGAAGCGGTAATTCCACACATCCTCGAGCAGCATGTTGCGCGTGAGCACCTGGTTGGGGCGGCGCATGAGGTATTCGAGCAGCCGGAACTCACGCGGCAGCAGGTCGATCAGCACGCCATCGCGCCGCACGGTGCGGGTGATGAGGTCCATCTCCAGCGGGCCCGCGCGCAGCATGGTGTGGCGCGAGGTATCGGGGCGGCGCAGCAGGGCCTCGAGGCGGGCGGCGAGTTCCTCCATGGCGAATGGCTTGGTCAGGTAGTCATCGCCACCCGCCTTGAGCCCGCTCACCCGGTCATCCACCGCCGAAAGGGCCGAGAGCACCAGCACCGGCACATGCACCTGCCGCTCGCGCAGGGTCTCGATCAGCGTCAGGCCATCGAGCTCGGGCAGCATGCGGTCAACAATCATCACATCGAAATGCGCGTTCAGCCCCATGGACAGCCCCGCCGCGCCTGAAAACTCGTGCTGCACCACGAAGTGCCGGCTTTCCAGTTCCTCGATCACTTCCTGCGCAATCTTGCCATCATCCTCCACCAGCAGCACGCGCGGCGTGGCCTCGGGCCGGGGCACGGTGGGCATGGGGTCGGGCGGCAGGTTTTCAGACGGAACATTCATCACCCCTCCCTTATGCCGCGCGCAGCAAAATACGGCCAATTAAAATCATTTTCAGCGAGGGGCGGCACCCTCATGCCCCCATCGCGCCGTCATGTCGCCCTGCGTATCCGGGCCGGAGGGCGTTTGAGGTAAATCGGGCGTGGCCGCATCCTGCGTATCCACATCAAGCTCGCGCAGCCTGCGGCTGACAAGCCCGGTGCGGCGGCGGGCCTCGTCAATGGAGGAGGACATGGCGGAGGCATTGCGGGCCAGTTTTTCCAGCACGCCATCCATGCGCAGCATTTCCTGCCGTGTTGCGCCCAGCAGGCGGGCGATGTCATCGGTGCGGCGTTCAAGCGCGAGCGTGACATAGCCAAGGTGAATGGTGCGCAGCATGGCGGGCATCAGCCCCGGCCCCATCACGATCACGCGGTAGGTGCGCCCGATTTCATCAAGCAGGCCGGGAATGCGCGCCACCTCGGCATACAGCCCGTCGGTAGGCAGGTAGAGCACCGCGAATTCCACCGTAACGGGCGGCACGATGTATTTGGTGGCGATCTTGCGGGCCTCGATGCGCAGCGTGGTCTCGAGCGCGCGGCGGGCGGCGCGCTCGGCATCGGGGTTGCAGTCCTCCACGGCCTGCAACAGGCGTTCATACGCCTCGGTGGGGAATTTGGAATCAATGGCCAGCACCGGCGGCACCGTGGCGCGCACCGGCATGCGCACGGCAAACTCAACCACCTCGCGGCTGTCATCGCGCAGGCGGCGGTTCGTGTCGTAGCTGCCTGCGGGCAGCACGTCGTCAAGGATGGTGCGCAACTGCGCCTCGCCCCAGCCGCCACGGGTCTTGACGTTGGAGAACAGCCGTTTGAGGTCGCCCACCTGCGCGGTCATGGCCGAGACCTCGCCCATCGCCTTCTGCATCGCGCCGATCTGCTCGAGCACGCGCTGGAAGGAGGTCTGCATCTGTTTTTCCACCGCCTCATGCAGCCGCTCATTGACGGCGGCACGCAGCGCGTCGCTGTTGCGCCTGCCCTCTTCCGCCATCTCGCGCAGGGATTCGGACTGGGTCACCCGCATCTCGGACAGGTCGCGACCCATCATGCGGGCAATGCGGTTGAAGGTCTCGGTCAGTTCCTGGTGGCGCTGGTCGAGGCGGTTGGAGAGCGCACGCTCGATCTCGGCCATGCGGCCGCGCTGGGCTTCGTTCTCGGCCATGCGGGCGGCGGTCTCGCGCTCCATCATCACGCATAGCCGCCCGAGCAGTTCCGCGTCCTGCCCGGTGCCCATGAAAGACAGCCTGCGCAGCACGATAAACGACATGAGGCACGATATGACGGCGCACAGCAGACCGATCCAGATAACGGGCGACGCGGACAGATCAGCCATGATGCACGGACTTCCCACAATGAAGAACAAACCATGACCGTGCCCTGTCATGTGCCTGATGTAAAGTCATCATGTTTTTTTGGAATATCTGGCAACCGATGATATGCACAAACCGCAACGATCGACATCTCACCTGATTTTCAGGTTCGCGCCGCGCCAAAACCCACTAGCGTGCCCCCGGCATGCCGCATTACCGCCCGCTTACGGCACATAGAACCGACCCCAAGGACCCGCCTGCCATGCCCAAGCCAACGCCGACCTGCCCGCAGGGCCAGCCCGCGCGCGGCAGATCCCTGTTCACCAGCCTGTACGCGCAGGTGATCATCGCGGTGGTGGCGGGCATTGCGCTGGGGCATTTCTGCCCGCATGCGGCGGTTACCCTCAAGCCGCTGGGCGATGGCTTCATCCGCCTGGTCAAGATGGTGATCCCGCCGGTGATCTTCCTCACCGTGGTCACCGGGGTTGCGGGCCTGTCCGACCTTGGGCAGGCGGGCCGACTTGCGGGCAAGGCGATGGTCTATTTCCTCGCCTTCTCGTCGCTTGCGCTGGTGGTGGGCATGATCGTGGCCAACGTGGTGCAGCCGGGCGCGCATATCCACGCAAACCCCGCAACGCTCGATGCGCACGCGGTGGCGGCCTACACGGCAAGGGCGCAGGCGCATTCGTTCAGCGATTTCCTGCTCAACATCATCCCCGATACGGTGGTCAGCGCCTTTGTGTCGGGCGATATCCTGCAGGTGCTGCTCGTTGCCATCCTGTTCAGCATCAGCCTGTCCCGCATGGGCAGCAGGGGCCAGGCCATCCTGACCCTGCTCAAGCAGTTGACGCAGCTCGTGTTTGGCGTAGTGCGACTGGTCATGTATGCCGCCCCCATCGGCGCGCTGGGTGCGATGGCATTCACCATCGGGCGCTTTGGCATTGGCGCGGTGCTGCATCTTTTCTTTCTGGTGGCCACGTTCTATGCCACGTCGGCCGTGTTCGTGCTGGTCATTCTGGGGGCCGTGGCGCGGTGGAACGGGTTTCGCATCCTGCCGCTGCTGCGCTACCTGCGCGAGGAACTGCTGATCGTGCTGGGCACGAGTTCGTCTGAATCCGCCCTGCCCACCCTCATGACCCGGCTGGAAAACGCAGGCTGCGCCCCCTCCGTGGTCGGGCTTGTGGTGCCGATGGGCTATTCCTTCAACCTTGATGGCACCAACATCTACATGTCGCTCTCGGCGCTGTTCATTGCCCAGGCGACCGACGTGCACCTGGGGCTGGGCCAGCAGCTCAGCCTGCTGCTCGTGGCCATGATCAGCTCCAAGGGGGCGGCGGGCGTTACGGGGGCCGGGTTTGTCACCCTCGCAGCCACGCTGGCGGTGGTGCCCGACGTGCCGGTGGCGGGCATGGGGCTGATCCTGGGCATTGACCGCTTCATGTCCGAATGCCGTTCGCTGACCAACATCATCGGCAACGCGGTGGCGACCATCGTGCTGGCCCGGTGGGAGGGCGCGCTCGACACGCAGCGCCTGGCCGCCGCCCTGTCGGGGCGGATCAGCGATGCGCAGGCCGACATGCCTGTCATGCCAGCCGACGGGCAGCCCCGGCCGACCATTCACTAAAGCCCTGATTTCCTTTTCGTCTCTCCATTCGCGTCCATAGGTTTCATACCATGCCTGTTTTCAAGCCCCAGACCGGCGCACTGACCACCGCGCAGAGAATACGAAGCATTATTGCGGGTTCATCGGGAAATCTGATCGAATATTACGACTGGTACGTCTATGCGGCATTTTCCATGTATTTTGCCCATTCCTTCTTCCCGCCCGGCAACCCGACGAGCGAACTGCTGCGCAGTGCGGCGGTATTTGCCATCGGTTTCCTCATGCGCCCGGTGGGCGGGTGGCTGATGGGGCTCATGGCCGACCGGCATGGCAGGCGGGCGGCGCTCAGCCTGTCGATCATCGCCATGTGCGCGGGTTCTCTCGCCATTGCCCTGTGCCCGACCTATGAGCAGATCGGGCTGGCGGCCCCCTCCGTGCTGCTGTTTGCCCGCCTGTTGCAGGGGCTGAGCCTTGGCGGGGAATATGGCGCGAGTGCCACCTACCTTTCCGAAATCGCGCCGCCGGCCCAGCGCGGGTTCTATGCCAGCTTCCAGTATGTAACACTGGTGATGGGGCAGTTGCTGGCACTCGTGGTGCTGCTGGCACTGCAGTTCGTGCTGCTCAGCCCGGCCCAGCTTGGCGCGTGGGGCTGGCGGGTGCCGTTTGGCATTGGCGCGCTGCTTGCGCTGTCCATTTTATGGTTCCGCCGCGGCATGGCCGAGAGCGAGCAGTTCAGCGCCGCGACAAAAGACAGGAACACGCATGGCGGCCTGCGCGTGCTGCTCCAGCACCCGCGCGAGGTACTGGGCGTGTGCGGCCTGACGCTGGGCGGCACGGTGGCATTCTATACCTTCACCATCTACATGCAGAAATATCTGGTCAACACGGCGGGGCTGGCCAAGGAGCAGTCCACGCTGGTCTCGACCGCATCGCTGTTCGTGTTCGCGCTGGTCCAGCCCGCCTTTGGCGCGCTGTCCGACCGGGTGGGCCGCAGGCGGCTGCTGCTGTCCTTTGGCGTGATCGGCTGCCTGGGCACCGTGCCGCTCATGGAGGCCATTTCCACCGTGCACTCACCGCTGGCGGCCTTTGGTCTGGTTACGGCGGCGCTGATCGGTATTTCAGGCTATACGTCGATCAACGCGGTGGTGAAGGCCGAACTTTTTCCCACCCGCGTGCGCGCGCTGGGCGTGGCGCTGCCCTATGCGCTGACCGTATCGGTCTTTGGCGGCACGGCGGAATACGTGGCGCTGTGGTTCAAGCAGATCGGGCATGAGGGGCTGTTCTACTGGTACGTGACCGGCTGCATCGCCTGCTCGCTGCTGACCGTGCTGTTCGTGCTGCCCGGCCATGACCGAATCACGCCAGAACACTGACCTTAAAGATAAAAGTTTTGGGTGAAGCTTTTTTCAAAAAGCTTCGGAAGCGCTACCCAGACACGTTCGCCTACGCCCGGCCCGACCTCAATGCACATGCATCAGGTTGCGCAGGAAGCCGGGCAGCAGCATGGCATAGGGGTTCACATGCACCGCCGGGTTGCCCATCGGCCCGGTCACCTGATAGGTGGCCGACAGCACGCCGCCATTCTTCTCCGGGCTGAACAGCCAGCCCAGCAGGCCCGGCAGGTGGCCGGGGGCGGCATTGACCGCAAAGGCGGGGATGATGGTGCCATCAAGGTTGAGGGTCTTCTTTTCCAGGTTCACGTCGCCTGACACCGTGGCGCCAAGGGAGGCGTTGCTGACCAGCCCGTCGGAGATATGGATGTTCCCTTCATCCATCTTCACCGGCGCGTTGAGCTGCTCGATCTGCATGCCCGGCGCATGCGGCGCGCGCAGCCAGCCATAGATCGAGGCGTTATTGGCCAGCCTGACCACGGCAGGCACGTTGCGCAGCTTGAACGGCCCCATATGCACCGTGCCCGAGAAGGGGGCAGTGGCCGAACTGTCATCGAACTGCCCGGTAATGTCGGTCACGCCGCCCTGCATCTCGTCGGTCACCTTCATGTCATGCAGCAGGTCGCCAAGGCTTGCCACATGCACATCGAGCAGGCGGGCATTGCCCTGCTGGGTCAGGTGCGCCTGCGCGGGTACCGGGCCTTCCACCGTCAGCACGCCACGGGTCAGGCGCACGCCATTGGTTTCAAGGTGGCTGTGCACGTTGGTCAGCGTATCGGTGGGGCCGTAATACAGGGTGCGGGCATCCACGTTCAGGTCCCACCGGCGGCCCGGCGGGCCGTTGACGCGCCCGGTCGCGATTTCGGGCATGTGGTAGCCGCCGCTATCGCCCTGGTGGGCGGCCACCTTGGTCGCCGCCGTGCTGTCGGGCGCGGTCTGGAACGAGACCAGCGGCGAGAGGTCAAGCACCTTCGCCGCCACGTTCACGCCAATGGGGTCGTTCTCGCGCTGCGGCAGCAGCACGGAGGCATTGCCCACCGAGCGCCCGATGCGGAAGCCGCGCAGCACCAGCCGGCGCGTCACCCCGCCCGTGGTCTCGGCATGGCCATCAATCAGCAGGTCGGGGCCTACGGCGCGCATGTTCTCGATGCCTGCAATCTGCCCGTGGTCGAGGTCAAGCTCGACCGAGGCATTGGCCTCCTGCCCCACCTTCTTGGACCAGATGGGAATGGCCAGCGCCGCGCGATCAAGATCGAGGTCGATATTCACCTGCGCCTTGCCGCCCACGTAGCGGTCGTAATCCACATCAAGCAGGGCGCTGCCCGAGAAATGCTCGCCCATCTCGAATCCGGCCCGCTTTACCCCCTCCGGCGTGACATGGCCCTGCAGGCTGGCACTTTCCACCGCATGGACCATCGGCCCGCTGCGGAAGTCCATGGTGTAGATCACGCTTGAGGGAATGCCCGCCAGCACGCCCGTGCCCTGCAAAAGCAGGCCATTGGTGGTGGCATCGATGCCCAGCGTGCCGTTATCAAGCGGGCGGCCCACCACCACGTTGCCCAGATGCACCTGCGCCAGATCGGTATGGCTGCGCAGGTCGATCTGGTCGAGGCGCACATGCGCATCAAGAGGCAATGCTATGTGCAGCGACACATTGGCCCGCCCCGACGGATGCGTGAACGACATGGGGTGGCGCGAGAGCACATTGAGCCGGGGCTCGGCCAGCAGAGCGAGCACATCACGCGCATTGCCCAGCAGGGTCACGTTGATGTCGCCCACCTGCACCTTCTTGTTCAGGCCGGTAATGCGCATGGAGCCGGGGCCGACCTCGATCCGCCCCGTGCCCGTGGCATCGACATGCCGCCCCGCAAGGTCGACAAGCTGGTACGCATGGCCGAAATGGATCATGATCTCATCGGGGCCATCAAAGGTCAGGTGGGCATCCATGTCGTGCAGCGGCGGGATGGGGCTGAGCCAGTGCAGTTCCATCGCATCGGCATCAATCGTGCCGCCAAGCGAGGCGAGGTCGAGCCCGCCCCAGCCCTTGTGGCTGCTCAGGCCCATATTGACCTGCAACTGGCGCACATGGCCATGCGGTATGTTTTCGGTCACCCACCGGCGCGCGCCCTTCATGGCGGCGGGCGGCCAGAACTCACCAAGCGTTTCAAACTCCAGCGCCCGCGCATGCGCGCCCACGTCAAGCTGGACATGGGCCGGGTGCAGCAACGAGGCTGCACTCAGCGCCGCCGTGGCGTTCAGCGTCGGGCCGCTACCATCATCATCGGCATGGCCCGGTGCGCGCAGGTGCAGCTCGAGGTTGCGCAGCGCCACCTTCAGCGGGCCATCAAACGGCGCGTTGGCCGGTCCCGGCCCCAGCGAGCCGGTCAGGTCGGCCACGCCCTCGCCCACCAGGAACTGCCCGGCCTTGCGCGTGGTGACCTGGCCATTGCCCGCATCAAGGTGCAGCGTGAAGTCGCGCGGCATGAGGAAGTCCTGCCCCTGCCCCCCATCACGGAAAGCAACCTGCAACTGCCCGCCCACCGGCAGGTCGAGCGGGGCGACTTCCTTCTGCCCCGGGGCAAAGGCCGCCGGGCTGATGGGGTCGAGCACCAGGGTCCAGTCCACATGGCGGGGACTGGAATGGATGCCCTGCCCATGCAGCACCAGCCGCTCGCCATTGCCTTCCAGCCCGAGGCGGATATCGCCTTCCACCCCTTTCTGCCCGGTATCGTTCACCACTTTCAGCCGGGCATCCGCCTCGCCCAGCCGCCAGTTACGCCCGGTCATGCGATCGGTGAACTGCACATGCGTATCCGACACCACGGCCTGGCGCAGCGCCGTCATGTCGAGGGGGGATGCCTCCTCGGGCTTGTGCGCGGGATAGGGCGTATCCGGCCCCAGATCGAGACCGATCTTGCCCTCATGGCTGCGCGCAAGCTGCAGCCGCCCATGCGAGACCGACAGTTCAAGAATGCGCACGATGCCATGCGCCAGCGCCGGGGTATCGAGCGTGATACGCCCCCGGCGCAGCGTATCGGCCACGTGGCCATCGCGGCGCGCGATGCGCACATCCTCCACCCAGATCACGAACGGCGCGCGCAACCCCTCATGCATCGCATTCCAGCCCAGCCGCACATGGGCTGCCGACAGGTTGCCAATAATATCCTCATGCCTGCGCCCATGGGCCACGGGCAGCGGCATGAACAGGCGCACCACCGGCGTGACCTCAAGCGGGCCAGCCGACAGGCGCATGGTCAGTACGAGCAAAAGCAGGGCGGGCAGCGTAATGCACAGCAGCACCAGCCACACCACCACGCGGCCCGCGGCCAGCACCGCGCGGCGCACGCGGCTCTGGCGTGGCGGCGTGGGACCGGGGGGCGGCGAGGCTTGACCTGCCTGCGTCATGCCGTCCACGCTACGCGCCCGCGCCAATAAGCGTGCATTCCCAGTCTCTTGCCGGACATTTCTCCATGGATCAGCCCATTCCGCCCCTGCCCGCGCCACATCCCTCGTGGCAGGGATGCACATGGCCCCGGCCCGCCGACCCGCGCGCCGCGCGCATCCTGCGCGAGAACCTGTCCGATACCTGCGCGCGCGCGGGCCTGCCCGACCTTACGACCATACCTGGCATCATGCCCATGCTTGATGCGCTGGGGGGCAACAGCCCCTACCTGTCCGACCTGGCGCTGCGCGATACGGAAGCCTTCGCCACCCTTGTGCATGAAGGGGCTGAAGCCTGCGTGCGGCGCATCCTCGCCGCACTCGACGCCCTGCCGCCTGATACAACCCGCGCCGACGTCATGGCCGAACTGCGCGAGGCCAAGCGGCAGGCGGCGCTGGCCATAGCGCTGGCCGATATCGGGGGCGCGTGGTCGCTCGAGCAGGTCACCCTGGCGCTGAGCGAACTGGCCGAGAACGCGCTGAACGCGGCACTCAGGCATCTGCTGCTCCAGGCGCACGAGACCGGGCGCCTGCGCCTGCGTTACCCCGAGACCCCGTGCCGGGGCAGCGGCTTCGTGGTTCTGGCAATGGGAAAGCTGGGCGCGCGGGAACTGAACTACTCCTCGGACATAGACCTGATCATTCTGTATGACCCGGACCGTCACCCCGGCAATGGGGAACTGCGACATACCTTTGTGCGCATGACTAGCGATCTTGTCACGCTTATGGAAGCGCGGGATGCAAATGGTTACGTTTTCCGCATGGACCTGCGGCTGCGCCCCGACCCGAGCGCAACGCCTGCCGCCGTGTCGTTTCCCGCCGCCATACAGTATTACGAGAGCATGGGCCGCACATGGGAACGCGCGGCCATGACCAAGGCGCGGCCCGTGGCGGGCGACATCACGGCAGGGCGCCGTTTCCTCAAGAGCATTCATCCGTTCATCTGGCGCCGCCATCTGGATTTCGCGGTAATTGACGACCTGCATGACATGAAAGCCCGCATCGACCGCCACCGTAACGCAGGCCACGCCAATCTGGACAGCCTGCCCGCCGAGGATATCCGCAACCCCGACACCGCCATGCGCTGGCTTTTGGGCCAGAACGTAAAACTGGGCCAGGGCGGCATCCGCGAGGTGGAATTCGTGGCCCAGGCCCTGCAGCTTGTCTGGGGTGGCAGGAGGCCTGAACTGCGCGACCCCACCACGCTTGGCGCGCTGCGCAGGCTGCGCCGGGCGGGGCTGCTGGCGCGTGAGCAATCCGCAATACTGGCCCGCAACTACCGCATGCTGCGCCAGGCCGAGCACCGGCTGCAGATGCGGCTCGACCACCAGACCCACAGCCTGCCCGACACGGCGGCCGGATTCGCGCGCTTCGCCACCTTCATGAACATGGGGCCGCCCGATGAACTGCCCGGCAGCCTGCTTGGGGTCATGCAGCGCTCGCGGCGCATTTTCGACCAGCAGTTTGCCGAAAGCGGCCCCGGGGACATCACCATCGCCCCCGAGGATGCCGATGCCGCCGACCGCCTGCGCGCGCACGGCTTCCCTGCCACCGACATCAATGACGCGCTGGCCATCCTCAACCGGTGGGAGGGCAACCGCCTGCGCGCCCTGCGCTCGGACCGCGCGCGCAAGCTGCTGCGCCGCCTGCTGCCCGGCCTGCTGGCCGAGATCGGCCGCCGCCAGCAGCCGCTGGCCGTGCTGCGCCGCTTCGATGCGCTGCTGGAGCGGCAGTGGGCGGGGGTGCAGTTCCTGTCGCTGCTCGAACGCAACCCGGCCCTGATCCACCGTATCGTGACCGTGCTGGACTGCGCCCCCTTCCTGGCCGACCACCTGGCCGAGACCCCCTCCGCGCTGGACGGGCTGCTCGACATGGATGCCGGCCCCGGCGCGGTCAGCACGGTAACAGTGCTGGCGCGGCGGCAGGTGGCGGCGGCGCAGTCGGCCGAGCAGGTGCTGCCGGTGCTGCGCGGGCTTGTGTGTGGCGAGGAGTTCCGCCTGTCGGTCGCCCGCCTCGAGCACCGCATGAGCGAGGACCGCGCCGCCCGCGCCCGCACCGCCATGGCCGAGACGGTCATGCGCGGCCTGCTGCGCGTGGTCAGCGCCGAGCACCGCCAGCGCCACGGCACCGTGCCCGGCGGCGCGGTGGCGGTGGTGGCGCTGGGCAAGGTGGGCTCGCGCGAGATGATGCCCGGATCGGACCTTGACCTGATGGTGGTGTTCGACCACCCCGAGGATGCGGGCGAGAGCGTGGTCAGCGCCAGCGATGGCCCGCGCGCCCGCCCCCTTTCCGCCGGCACCTATTACGTGCGGCTGGCGCATGCCTTTGTCGCGGCGCTGACCGCGCCGGGGCGCGAAGGCCCGCTCTATGAGGTGGACATGCGGCTGCGGCCCTCGGGCTCGAAGGGGCCGGTGGCGGTCTCGCTCTCCGCCTTCCGTCGCTACCATGCCGAATCCGCCTGGACATGGGAGCGCATGGCGCTCACCCGCGCGCGCGTGGTGGCAGGGCCGCCCGCGCTCGCGGTCCCGCTGGGGGCCGCCATTGCCACAGCCCTCGACCACGCGCCGCGCACCGCGCAGGCCCGCGCGCAGGTGCTCCATGACGTGCGCCACATGCGCGAACGCCTGGCGCGTGAACGCCCCGCCTCCGGCCCGTGGGACATAAAGCGCCGCCGGGGCGGGCTGATGGATGTGGAATTCGTGGCGCAGGGGCTGCAGCTTGTAGCCGCCTCGCCCGCCAGCCGCAGCCAGTCCACCCGCACCGCGCTGCTGCGGCTGGCGCGGGCGGGCGAGATCAGCATGGCCGATGCGCGGCTGCTGCGCCGGGCCGATCTGTTCTGGCGGGCATTGCAGGGTCTGATCCGCATCATCTGCGGCCATGACGTGCCCGACACCATTGCCCCCGCAAGCCTCGAGATCCTGACCGGCGAGGTCGGCGCCGCCGATGCGGCCGGGCTGCTCGCCCGCATGGACCGCATGGCCAGTGATGTTGCAAGCGTGTTTGACAGGCTGATCGTGCTCACGGATGCGCCCGATGGCGGGGAAGAAGGACATGGCGGAGGTTCCCCCGCCGCCTGAAGCGTTGCATGATCGCCCCCGTTTCAACCCCGCCGGGGCCAGCATGTGACATGGCCCCCGCACCCGGAGCAACAAGGCAGGTCATGAGCAAGGCTTCCATCCCCTTTCCCGAACCCGGCAGCGCCGTCCCCGATTTTGACATGCCCGCAAGCGGGGGCCGCACGGTCAGCCTCAATGGCGAGAAGGGCCATCCCTTCGTGCTGTATTTCTACCCCAAGGCCAATACATCGGGCTGCACCAAGGAGGCCTGCGAATTCGAGGCCGCCCTTGCTGACCTGCACAAAGACGGCGTGAGCGTGATCGGCGTCTCGCGCGATGGCATGCCCGCCATCGAGAAATTCGCAGCCGACCATGTCCTCACCTTCCCGCTTGCCTCCGACGCGGATGGCAGCGTGACCGAGGCCTATGGCGTGTGGGTGGAAAAATCGATGTATGGCCGCAAATACATGGGCATCGAACGCGCGACCTTCCTTGTCGATGCCACCGGCCACCTGGTGCAGGCATGGCGCAAGGTCAAGGTCACGAACCATGTGGCCACTGTGCGCAAGGCCATTACGGCCATGGCGCTACAGGCTGGCGCGAAAGGTCAGTAATACGGGCGCGGCGCGCCATACGGGCCATAGACCACGCCCGGCGGGGGCGGCGGCGGCGGTGCGTAATAGGCCACCGGCGGAGGCGGCGGCGGGGGACGGTAATAGACCGGCGGCGGGGGTGGCGGCGGCGGGCCAAAGGCATCGACCATGGCGCCGCCCACGACACCGCCCACCAGGCCCCCCACCAGCCCGCCGACAAACGCATCGCCCGCACCACCACGCCCGTGGGCCTGGGCCTGCGGCGCCGCGACTGCCATCGCGGCCAGAAGGCTCAGCCCCGCTGCAATACGCCCCATGTTCTTCATGACCTGTATCCTGATCCTGTCCTGTTCCGGTGGGGCATACAGCCCCGCCAGAACCATTCAGACCCGATGGACATGGCGATTTACGGGCAGGGGCCGCCCTTTTCGTGCCATAAAGCGGACCGGAGCGTTACGGATGGGCCGCGCGCAGTTCCTTCAGCCCTGACGGGATCTCGAACACGCCTGCATCCTGCGGGGTGTGGTTGACCGATGTCGCCTCGACCATGACCTTGCCATCACGGATGACCTCGAGCATCACGCCGTCATCGGTGTAACAGATCTCGCTGGGGCGCTGGTCGGTGTCCTGTGTCTGCCACAGGGCACAGGGCAGGCCCGCCACTTTCGAGACACCCGTGCGCAGCCACGTGCCCTGCGCGCGCTGGCCCATCTGCACATTGGCGGCACCGGGGGCGGGAATGACGGTCCTGATCTTCTGGTCGGCGTTCACCACCGTCAATGTGCCCGCGTGGTAGTCGGTAATCATGTAGGTGGTGGCATTGGCGGGATCGACGCGCTGCATCATGCGGCTGGCCGACCACCGCATGCGCTGGCTCATGGTCTGGCGCGTGTCGTGCGGGGGGTAGATGGTGTAGGTCACGTCCACATCGGCCTGTGGGGTGACATAGGGGGATGAAGGCTCATCGGCGGCCAGCGCGCTGCCTGCGCCCGCCGCCAGCAGGCAGGCCAGCAGGGCAGCCCGGCCCGGGACTGGGGTAATCCGTGTCACGTCATGCAATCCTTGAAAAAAAACGGGCAGGCCGGTCAGCCGCCCTTGTTGTCCCTGGCGGCAGGCGTGCCGGGTGGTGGTGGCGGGTCAACCTTGCGATAGCCCTCGGGCGGCTGGAACATGCTGTCGGGTATGGGGCCATAGACCACTTTCGTCGCCTCCAGCCGGCCTTTCAGCCCGTCGCCATCCACCCCGATCTCCTGCAGCACCACGCCATCATCGGTCACGCAGGCGGTGGCGTTGCCCTGGTCGGTCGTGACATCCCACTGCGTGCAGGCCACACCCGCCACGCTCGACGTGCCCTTGCGCGCAAACGTCATGGACAGGTCAAGCAGGAAGGGGTTGCGGATGCCGTAGCGGGCATCAAGCTGGCTGTACACCTTCTGCGGGTTGATGATGATGGTGACCTGGCGGCTCATGCGGTTGAGAATCGTCTCGCCCATGCCCTGCGGGCTGTCGATTCGCATCAGCCCGCCATTATAGGCGAACCATGTGCGGATGGGCTTGGGCTCGGGCACGCCATCGGGCTGCACATTATAGTCCACCTGCACGTCGCGGGTGGGGGTCAGCGGCGGATGCACGCCTGCCGCGTCCTGCGCCCGTGCGGCGCACAGGCCCGTGGCGGACAGCGCCGCCACCACGAGCGCCACCCTGCCCGGCAGCCGCATGCGCCTCATCATCGCGCGCCGCGCCGGGCGGGCCGTTGCATGCTTCATCACATATCCCCTTTCATCTGCGCAGACGGAAGCCCGCATGCACGACCCTGTCAACCGCCTGCGCCCTCCGCTCCGCCACGCAGGGCCAGCAGGCCAGCGTGCAGCCGCGCGCCCCCATCGTTGCCCACCCATGCCGCCTGCCCCGCAACCGCGCGGCCCAGCTGGCGCATGTAGTCATCAGCCGGGATCTCGACCCCGCCAAACCCGGCCAGGTGCGCCGTGCCGAACTGCGTATCGAGCAGCGTGAAGCCGCCCAGCCGCAGCCGCGCCACCAGATGCACCAGCGCCACCTTGGAGGCATCGCGCATGCGGCTGAACATGCTCTCGCCAAAAAACGCCTGCCCGATCACCACGCCATACAGGCCGCCCACCAGGCGGCCCTCGTGGCGCACCTCCACGCTATGGGCATGGCCCATGCCATGAAGCTGGCAGAACAGGGTACGGATGCGCGGGTTGATCCACGTATTCTCGCGCCCCGGGGCGGGTTCCGCGCAGCCATCCATCACGGCGGGAAAGTCATGGTCGGCCGTGACCGCGAAACGCTGCGACAACACGGTGCGCATGAGCCTGCGCGGCACATGGAAGCCGCCATCAAGCGGCAGGATGCCGCGCATTTCGGGGTAGAACCATTCCAGGTCATCGGAACGGGCATCGGGCGCCATGGGGAACAGCCCCGCCCTGTAGGCACGCAGCATGAGGTCCGGCGTAATGGGAACCGTCTCTTGACCCGTCATGTTCTTAGGATAACCCTTTCGCACGCAATCATGGGCATGATCGCCCCCGCATGCACCCATCTGGCAGGAGAAACCATCCCCCATGTCCGACACCCGTCCCCGCCTTCTGCTGACCCAGCGCCAGACCCTTCCCGTAATGCAGCGTATTGAACAGAGCTTTAACATATCCGGCGTGCCGGAGCATAAACTCACAACGCGCGAACTGCTTGAGGGTGCCCGCGCCTTCCAGCCGCAGGCGATCCTGACATCCACCGGCCTGCCGCTGCGCCATGACGATGTGGCCCAGTTGCCCGACTGCGTGAAAATCGTGGCCACCGTCAGCGTCGGCACCGACCATCTCGACATTGCGGCCCTGCACGCGCGCGGCATCATCGTGACCAACACGCCCGACGTGCTGACCGACTGCAATGCCGACATGGCCATGCTGCTCATGCTTGCCGCGGCCCGCCGGGCGGGCGAATACACCACGCTGATGCGCCAGGGCTGGGGGCGCGGGCTTGCCATGGACGAGATGCTGGGCACGCGCATCAGCGGCAAGCGGCTGGGCATTGTGGGCATGGGGCGCATTGGCCGCGCCGTGGCAAAGCGCGCGCGCGGGTTTGACATGCGGGTGATGTATTCCAACCGCCGCCGCCTACCCGCCGACCAGGAGGAAGGGGCAACCTATTTCAGCACCGTGACCGACATGCTGCCGCATTGCGACATACTGAGCCTGCACCTGCCTGCATCACCTGAAACCGATAGCATGATCAATGCAGACCTGCTGGGCCGCCTGCCAAAAGGGGCCATTTTCATCAATGCCGCCCGTGGCGCGCTGGTTGATGAGGATGCGCTGATCGCGGCGCTGAAAAGCGGCCAGCTTGCCGCAGCCGGGCTGGATGTATACCGCAACGAACCCAACCCCGACCCGCGCTTCCTCGAACTGCCCAACGTGTTCCTGACCCCGCATGTGGGCAGCGCCACCACCGAGACACGCAGCGACATGGGCATGCTCGCCCTCGATAACGTGGAGGCCGTGCTGGACGGACGCGCCGCCCTGACGCCGGTCAGCAGCTGACCGGCCCGATTACGGAGAAGCAGACATGGGCATTGCCGGTATTTTCGTCATCTTCACGCTGCTCGCCATCGGGCTGGACCTGCTTGCCCCCCGCTACGGGGGCATACTGGGCACGCTGCTGAAGTTCTATCTGGGCTTCATGCTGGTGGCGGCGTGCATTGAACTGCGCAACGCCTTCCGCCCAGCCGTGGCGAAAGAGGGGCGCGCGGGGCCGGAGACCACCTGACGCGACCTTTTCCTGAACAAGAGCTTCGAAAGAACGCCGCCTTCGAGAAAAAAAGGCGGCGCTCCAGACCGTTTGCCTCAGGCCTCGCGCGCCTGGCTTGCGGCGTGGGCCTTGAGGTCGGCCGCGGTGCGGCGCACTTCGGGCCCGTATTCACGCTCGAGCCGGCGGATGGTGAAATGCGCCTGCGCCACCGCGCGGTAATGCGACAGGAACGCCGCATTGAGCGAGGCACCACACAACGCACCCGCCACCGGCATCATCTGCAACGCGAATTTGCGCGACAGGCCTAGCCCGTAATGGGTGGCCACCTCGCTGACCAGCATCACCACCGGGCGGCCACGCAGCATGGCGCGGGCGGAGAAGTAGCCAAGCTCGCTTTCCTCTGCCGTGCCCTTCTTGGCGCCAAACGGGAAGGCCCGCAGCGCAAAGACTTCAAGGCAGGCCGCGCGCGAGGCTTCGGTGGAGAGATCCTCGCCATTCTCACGCGCAATGCGGGCAATCTCGCGCATGATGGCCATGGTGGTGAAGCCTACATCCGCCACCAGTCCCGGCAGGCCGGTAAAGCCGCCCACCGCGCCGGACACGGTCACCGCCGCCCTGAGCGCGGGGTCGCGCCACGTGCCACCGGCGCTGGCCTCGGCCGAGACATCATGCGGGCGGTCCATGCCCACCACCGAGAGGTCGAACGCGCGGCGGATGGCCGCCTCCGCCGTAGCCTGCAGCTTGGCCTGCAGCGTGGGGGCCAGCCCCAGCGTGCGCATGCCCAGCATGGCCGCCTGCCCCACGGCGCCGCCCATGAGGTCGGCCAGGCGCACGAGCACGCCCCGCCCGGTCTCGACACGTTCCAGCGCCTGCTGGAGTTCAGTGATACACGCGCTGTCCAGCGTCAGCGGCGCCAGTTCGTTTGCGGAACCTGCACTCATTACAATGCCCTTCGCCTGATCTATCGTACCGCGCGCCAGCCCCGCAGCCGCGCACGGCACGCGGCTGCATGGGGCCAGCGGCTACGCCCATGCGGCAATTGCCACCGTTTCAGCACCATGATGGCATTCTTGCAACGGGCATGAGCATGCCCGCAGCCATGAAACGCGGGGGCCACCTAGCTGTTCCAGCCCCCCATGCAGCACAGATGCGCCCAGTGCGCATCCGATACCGGCACGACGGAAAGGCGCGACTGCCGCACCAGGGCAAGGTCGGCCAGCGCCGGATCGGCCTTGATTTCAGCCAGGGTCACGGCACGCGGCATGGGGCCGATGGCGCGCACGTCCACGCACACCCACCGGCCATCTTCCGCCGTGGGGTCGGGATAGGCCTCCCGCACGACTTCAACCACGCCCACGATCTCGCGGCCCACGTTGGAGTGATAGAAGAACGCCCTGTCACCCACCTGCATGCCGGCGAGGTTCTTCTTTGCCTGGTGGTTGCGCACGCCGGTCCAGGGTTCGGTGCCGTTTTCCACCTGTTCGGCCCATGAAAACGCATCCGGCTCGGACTTGATCAGCCAGTAGGCCATGGCCGTTTCCTACTCCACCCGCAGCCCATCACGAAAAACTGAACGGAACGGACGGATCACCACGCTCTCGAACAGGCCCACCTGGGCATAGGGGTCCTGAGCCGCGAATCCCTCGGCCGCCGCGCGGTCGGGCATGTCCGCCACCAGCAGGCTGCCGCAGGGGCGGTTTTCCGCGTCCAGCAGCGGTCCGCCATGCACGAGGTGCGGCCTGTGCTGCTCAAGGTAAGCAAGGTGGCGCTCACGGGTTGCCTTGCGGGCTTCGAGGCTGCCGGGCTTGTCGGTGCAGATGATGGCAAACAGCATGTTTTATCCTCCTGTGGGCCGACTGTCCCATGATTGGGACAGGACTGGCCGTGTCTTTTTTAACGCGATAGTGTAGAGCAACAAAACGTCAGCCCCCACCCACCCGTGGTGATGGCGCGGATTTCTTGACCGTTTTCATTGCAGGGACAGGTGCCCCCGGCACGGATGGATCAACCTTGAACGCAACGCAGAGCCTTACCGCGCGAACCGGTAACCTTTTTCACCGTTATGCCAACCCTGGCCGTTTCCTGCGCATGGGGGCGAAGCTGCAGCCGTGGCTGACATGGCCCGCCCTTGTGCTGTCGGTTGCCGGAATCGTGTGGGGGCTGTTCTTCTCCCCCGCTGACTGGCAGCAGGGCGACAGCGTGCGCATCATGTACGTGCATGTGCCCACTGCATGGCTGGCATCATCAGGTTATATGGGCCTGGCGGTGTGCTCGCTGCTCTCGCTGGTGTGGCGCCATCCGCTGGCCGACCTTGCGGCGGTGGAAATCGGGCCGGTGGGCGCATCGATTACCGCCGTGTGCCTGGCCACCGGCTCGCTGTGGGGCAAGCCGATGTGGGGCACGTGGTGGGTGTGGGATGCGCGGCTGACCTCGGTGCTGGTGCTGTTCTTCCTGTATCTGGGCCATATCGCGCTCATCCGCGCGTTTGACGAGCCGCAGCGCGGCTACCGCGCCGCCGCCATCCTTGGCCTTGCGGGCGCGGTTGACCTGCCCATCATCAAGTTCAGCGTGCAGTGGTGGAATACCCTGCACCAGCCCGACAGCATTACGGTGACCGGCGCGCCCACCATGTCCACCTCCATGCTGTGGCCGCTGGGCCTGACCACGCTGGGCTTTACGCTCGGCTTCGCCGCCATCGTGCTCGCCCGCCTGCGCGCCTCGGTCATGGAAAGCCGCGTGCGCACCATCCTTGCCGCCAACCGGGGCCGCCAATCCGCTGCCGCCGCCCCCCAGCCCGATCGTGCCACCCCATGACCCACCTGCCCTATATCGTGGCCGCCTATGGCCTGACCCTTGGCGTCGCCGCCATCCTGTCGGTCAATGCCACGCTGCGCCTGCGCCAGGCCCGCAGGCGGCTTGCCGCCATTGAACAGCCCCGGACACGCCAGCCCTCATGACCCGCAAGAGCAGACGCCTGTGGCTGGTGGTGGCGTGCATGATCGGGCTGGGCTCGGCCGCCGCCCTTACGCTCAATGCCTTTTCCTCCAATATCGTGTTCTTCATGGCGCCCTCGCAGGTGCACAGCAAGCCGCCACCGGCTGACCGCACCATCCGCCTTGGCGGCATGGTGGTGGCGGGCAGCGTGCACCAGGAGAAGGTGAAGGACGCCCCGGTCGCCATATTTGACGTAACCGACGGGCAGGCCGCCGTGACCGTGCGCTACGAGGGCATCCTGCCCGACCTGTTCCGCGAGGGGCAGAGCGTGGTGGCCGTGGGCACCGTCAACCCTGATGGCACCTTCCGCGCCAGCGAGGTGCTGGCCAAGCATGACGAAACCTACATGCCCAAGGAAGTGGCCGAGGAACTGCGCCGCAGCGGCAAGTGGGACCCGCGCTTCGGCAAGGCCCCCGATGCCGCAAGCTGGAACACCATGACCGCCGCAGACAATGCGAAAAAACCGGCCACCCAGACGCCCTAACGGAAACTGACATCCGACCATGAACCCGGAACTTGGAAATTTTGCGCTGGCGCTGGCATGCTGCATGGCCGCCGGACAGGCAATCCTGCCCCTGATTGGCGCAAGCCGCCGCGACGCGCGGCTGATGGCGCTGGCGCCCGCGCTGGCGGTGGGGCAGATGATCGCGCTCATCACCTCATTCGCCTGCCTGATCCATGCCGCCATCACCAATGACTTTTCGGTGCAGAACGTGGCGGCCAACAGCGCGGTCAGCAAGCCGCTGCTGTACAAGATCACCGGCGTATGGGGCAACCATGAGGGCTCGGTGCTGCTGTGGGCGATGATCCTGTCCATCTGCGGCGGGGCCGTGGCGCTGTTTGGCCGCAACCTGCCCTCCGCCCTGCAGGCGCGCGTGATTGCGGTGCTGGGCGGTGTTGCGGCAGGGTTCGAGCTGTTCTGCCTGACCACATCCAACCCGTTTGCCCGCGTGTGGCCAGCACCGATGGACGGCCAGGGCATGAACCCCCTGCTGCAGGACCCCGGCCTCGCCTTTCACCCGCCCATTCTCTACACCGGCTATGTCGGCTTTGCCGTGCCCTTCGCCTTCGCCATCGCCGCCCTCATCGAAGGCCGGGTGGACGCCGCATGGGGCCGCTGGGTGCGCCCGTGGGCCGTGGCGGCGTGGTGCTTCCTGACCTGCGGCATCGCCATGGGGTCGTGGTGGTCGTATTACGTGCTGGGCTGGGGCGGCTACTGGTTCTGGGACCCGGTGGAGAACGCATCCCTCATTCCGTGGCTGACGGGCACGGCGCTGGTGCATTCGGCCATTGTGGTGGAAAAGCGCGAGGCGCTGAAGATCTGGACCGTGCTGCTGGCCATCGGCACCTTCTCGTTCTCGCTCTCGGGCACGTTCCTCGTGCGTTCGGGCATTCTCAACTCGGTGCATGCCTTCGCCAATGACCCCGCGCGTGGCGTGTTCATCCTTGGCCTGCTCGCCCTTGTCATTGGCGGCTCGCTGCTTCTGTTCGCCATCCGCGCCCCGCAGCTGACCACGGGCGGGCTGTTTGCCCCCGTCTCGCGCGAAGGGCTGCTGGTGCTCAACAACATCCTGCTGTGCTCGATCTGCGCCGTGGTGCTGACGGGCACGATGTACCCGCCCTTCATGTCGCTGCTGTTTGGCAAGACCATCTCGGTCGGCAAGCCGTTCTTTGATGCGACAACCATCCCGCTGGCCATTCCGCTCATGGTGTTCATGGGCTTCGGCCCCATGATGCCGTGGAAGCGCGCGCAGATGTGGCCGGTGCTGCGCCGCCTGTGGTGGGCGGCGTGCGTAACAGCAGTGGCGCTTGTCGTTGCCACCTTCCAGATGCGCGAGATCCTGCCGGTGCTGGCTACCGCCACCGCCGTGTGGGTGATCTGCTCGAGTGTTGCTGACATTGCCGAGCGCCTGCGCCTGTTCCGCCAGCCTCTCGGCCAGAGCTGGCAGCGTGCGCGCAGCCTGCCGCGCGCGGTGTTTGGCGCGGCCCTGGCCCATGCGGGCGTGGGCATTGTGGTACTGGGCATTGCCGGCATGTCGCAGGCGGCGCACCGGATTGTGGAAGTGCATGTGGGCCAGAGCGAGATGCTGGCAGGCGATAGCTGGACCCTGACCGACGTAAAGCCTGCCGAAGGCCCGAACTACACCGCGCTGGTGGCCACCATTGAAGTGCGCCACAACGGCAGGCTGATCACCACGCTGCACCCCTCCAAGCGCACATTCGCCAGTCAGCACCAGACCACGACCGAGGTTGCGATCCACACCAACCTCATGGCCGACATCTATGGCGTGCTGGGCGACAAGCATGGCGATGACGCCAACCCGACCTATGTGCTGCGACTGCACTACAACCCGCTGGCGCCGTGGATGTGGCTGGGCGGGCTGATCATGGCCTTTGGCGGCGCGCTTTCCCTTTCCGACCGGCGCGTGCGCGTGGGCGCGCCACGCCGGGCCAAAACCGTTGATGTGGTGGTGGTGCAATGAGCGAACAGCCTTCTTCCCCCACCCGCCGCCGCCTGCTCATGGCGGCCCCGCTGGTTGTGGCGGGCGGGGTTGGCGTGGGCTTCTGGCGCATGCTCTCTGGCATGACAAAAGGCTCGTTCGACCCGCATGACATCCATGCCCCGGCCCTCAACCGCCCCGTGCCTGACTTCGCGCTGCCCGACCAGGCACCGGGCACCGGCTTTTCAGCCGCCGACCTACGGGGGCTGAAGGCGCCGGTGCTGGTGAACTATTTCGCCTCGTGGTGCATTCCCTGCGTGGCCGAGATGCCGGTGCTCAACGCATTGAAGGACAGGCTGCCGATCTGGGGCATTGCCTACAAGGACAAGCCCGAGCATGCGCTGGGCTTCGTGCAGCGCGCGGGCAACCCCTATGCCCGTATCGCCTCTGACCATGACGGGCTGGCCGCGATTGACTGGGGCGTGTCCGGCGTGCCGGAAACCTTTCTGGTCGGGCCGGGCGGGATCATCCGGTGGCACACCGCCTCCCCCATTACCGAGGCCATGATCGCCAACACCATCATGCCGCTGGCGGACAGCCTCAAACCATGAAGACACATCCCCTACGCCGCGGCGGCCTGATTGCCCTGCTGGCCTGCCTGTTCTTCGCGCCGCTGGTGGCGCTGGCGGTGGATGACCCGTCGGAAATGCTGCCCGACCCGGCGCAGGAGCAGCGCGCCGAGGCCATTGGCGCGCAGTTGCGCTGCCTCGTGTGCCAGAACGAATCGATCGAGGACAGCAGCGCCGATCTGGCCCGCGACCTGCGCCACGTGGTGCGCGAGCATGTGGCCAAGGGCGAGAGCAACCAGCAGATCATGGACTGGATGGTCAACCGCTACGGCAACTTCATCCGGCTCAAGCCGCCCTTTACCATCGGCACGCTGCTTTTGTGGGTCATGCCGCTGCTGGCACTGTGCATTGGCATCGGCATTGCGTGGTGGACCTTCCGCCGCCCGCGCGCGCCCACGCCGCCGCCGCTTTCGGATGAAGAGCGCCGCCGCCTGTCCGACCTGACCGAAACACGCTGAGATTGATATGATCTGGATTGGTATCTGCCTGCTTGGCGTGATCGCGCTTGTGCCCGCACTCCTGTCGTTCCGCCGCACCACGCTGCTGCGTGACGAGCGTGAAAGCGCGCTGGTGCTGCATCAGGCCCAGCTGGCCGAACTCGAGCGCGACCTGGCCGAAGGCATGATCGCACCCACCGAGCATGACAGCGCGCGGCTGGAAATCCAGCGCCGCGTGCTCGGCGCCGACATGCTGCCTGCCTTCATCGCCCGCAAGGGTGCCTCGACCGGGGCGATTGCAGCCGCCCTCGTGGGCCTGCCGGTTGCGGCCATTGCACTGTACATGACCGTGGGCCACCCCGGCCTGCCTGCCCAGCCGCTGGCCCCGCGCCTTGTGGCGCTGCAGAAGGAAGACCACCGCAACGATGCGCTGATCGACCGCCTGCGCGACCAGCTCAGGCAGATCCCGCCGGGGGATCCGAGCCTGTTCCAGGGTTACGTGCTGCTTGGCCAGGCCGAGGCCGGGCGCGACCATTACGCCGCCGCCGCCCAGGCCTGGCGCAGCGCCATTGAGCAGCGCTTCGACCCCGAGGTGGCAGCCCGCGCGGCTGAAGCGCAGATGATGGCCGATGATGGCCATATCTCGCCCGAGACCGCCGACCTGTACCGCCGCGCACTTGATGCCGCCCCGCCTGATGCCCCGTGGCGCATGACGGTGCAGCAGCGCATCGCCCAGTCGGAACATCAGTAACCGGTCCATCAATAACGCGCTATTGCGGCCTGACGGGGGCTTTTACGCTTGCAAGCCCCCCATGCCGGGCGGAAAGTGATGGGCATGAGCAAGGATACATCCCCCTCCCCCGCCCCTGCAGCCGATAACGCGCAGGATGAAGCGGCCAAGGAAGCCGCATTGCTGAAACAGCCCGCCGAGGCCGATGAAGTGGGTGGCCCCAAGGGGCCGGAACCCACCCGCTACGGCGACTGGACGGTAAAGGGCCGCTGCGTGGATTTCTGATCCCGCTGCCCATCCCCTTAAAATGCCTTAAGAAATAATAGAAGTTTTGGGGTGCCGCCTTTTTTCAAAAAGGCGGCGTCTTTCGAAGCTTTTTGAAAAAAGCTTCACCCAAAACTTTCGCTCAGAGTTCGTTGGGCAGCGGGCCACGCCCGAAGGATGTCTGCCGCGCGCGATGCCCCGGCGGCGGCACGTTGCACGAGATCAGGTAGATCCCGGCCACGAACACAAGCTGCGAGAGCGAATTGAACCACAGCGCGAGTTCATATACCGCATCCGCCGTCACGGCCTGATAGAGCGCATAGGCTGCAAACGGAATGGAAATGGGCCGCATGCCCGCCAGCATGATGCGAAAGGGGTTCTGGTAGCCCGGCCGCACCATGGCCCGCATGCGGTGGATGCCGATGTAGAAAATCACCTCGAAAAACCAGCCCAGCACATTGGTAATGAGGTTGTTGATCGTCATGCCATCGAGCACCAGCAGGGCGGAAATGGAGGCGGCCGAGAGCACGATCGAGCCGACCTGAAAGCTCATGCCCACGTCCATCGCCGTCAGGCGCTCGGGCAGCGCATCGGCAACAGGCTGGAAAATCCGGTCCAGCAGCCAGGCGTCGAACTGATTGACGCGTTCACCAAATGACATGACAGCTCCCAGCCTTCTCTCTCATCATGCACAGGCGGCGGCCACGACCGCATCGGGGTAGCTGCCCGCCATGCCCGCCAGCGCAGTGTTGCTGAGCATGACAATGCTCATGCCCCGCGCCCGGTCAACCACCCATTGATGCCCGTACACACCGCCCCATGTAAAACTCCCCGCGCTGAGCGCCGTGCGCGCGGCAGTGGAATCCGTAATCACGGCGCCACCATAACCAAAGCCACGCCCGCGCATGAGCGGCCCCATTTCAATCGCACCCGTGGCGTTGCGCCCGAACAGCATGGCCGATGCGGGCGAGAGCAGCCCCTCGCCGCCAAGCCGCACCGCCTCGAGAAACGCAAGGAATTCAGGCGCATTGCCCACCATGCCTGCCCCACCCGAGGGATAGGAGGTCGGATCATATATCCGGTCGGGCGCAAAACGGATGGCCCCCACCCCGCCACCGGGCAGCAGGCGGGGCAGCACGTATTCCGTGCCCATGCGAATGGGGGCGGGCCTGCCATCGGCGTAGCAGGTGGCGAGCGTGCCGGGCGGTGGCGGGGCAAAGCCCGTCTGCTTCCAGCCCAGCGGGCCGCCTACATGATGATGCAGCGCCTCGGGCAGCGTGCACCCGGCCACGGATTCGATCACGCCGCCCATCACGTCCAGCCCCAGCGAATAGGCCCATCCCTGCCCCGGCGCGAAGATGAGGCGCGTCGTGGCCAGCCGCGCCAGATTATCCACCAGCGAAAGCCCCGGCTCGGCAATGCCGTCGGACACGCCTGCGCGGGTATAGGGATTGTTATCCTGCGGAAAGGAGAAGCTGTAGGTCAGCCCGCTGGTATGGGTGAGCAACTGGTGCGAGGTGATCTGGCAGGGTCCGCCACCCGGCAGGGCAGGACGGAAATCGGGCAGGTAGCGCGTGATCGGGGCATGAAGGTCGAGCCGTCCTGCCTCCGCCAGGGCCAGCGCCACGGCGGTGATGGCCGGCTTGGTCAGCGAGGCGAGGCGAAAGGGAGTGCCCACCTGCATCGGGCGTCCGTCCTCACGGTCGGCAAGGCCCACGGCCTCGCGCACCACCACCTCGCCATCAACGGCGATGAGCACCACCGCGCCGACCAGACGGCCTGCGGCCACGGCACTTTCCATGACATCACGCACCCGCCCGGCCATGCGGGTCGTTTCCGGCTGGGTTATGGACATGACCGTGCCTCCTTCATGACTGGCGACGCAACACGCGAACTGGCCCCCGCCCGTAAAGCGGCGTAACCTTGTGGCATGATAGCACGCCTGTTTTCCAAGACATTATGCCTCTCCCTCCTGTTATGCGGTAGCACGCTTGCCACGCTCCCGCAGGCAGGGGCCGCAACGCCCGCGCCCCAGCCTGACATGCCGCTACAGGCCACCCTGCCCAACGGGCTGCGGGTCGTGATCGTGCCTGACCGGCTGGCCCCGGTCGTGAGCACCGAGATCAATTACCTGGCCGGTTCGGCCGCGGCACCGGCGGGCTTTCCCGGCACGGCGCATGCGCTCGAGCACATGATGTTTCGCGGCAGCGAGGGGCTGGACCGCGACCAGCTTGCCGCCATCGGGGCGCGGCTGGGCGGCAACTACAATGCCGACACGACGGAAAACGTGACGCAGTTCTTCTACACCGCCCCGGCGGAAAACCTCGACGTGCTGCTGCATATCGAAGCCCTGCGCATGAAGGGCCTGACACTGGCCGCCGATGACTGGGCGCATGAGCGCGGCGCGATCGAGCAGGAAGTCTCGCGCGACCTGTCGAGCCCCGGCTATGTGTACCTGGCCCGGCTGCAATCCATCCTGTTTGCAAACACGCCTTACGCGCATGACGCGCTGGGCAGCAGGCCATCCTTTGACAAAACCGACACGGCCCTGCTGCGCCGCTTCTACCGCGACTGGTACGCCCCCAACAACGCCATTTTGGTCATTGCCGGTGATGTTGACCCCGCCCGCACCATGGCGCAGGTGCGCGCGGCCTTTGGCCCCATTCCCGCCCGCGCGCTGCCCGCGCGCCCGCAGGTCCATCCCGGCCCGGTCCATGCCCAGACGCTGCATTTCCCCACCGACTACCCGGTGGGGCTGGTGGCCATTGCCAGCCGCATGCCCGGCCAGAACAGCCATGATTATGCCGCTGCCCGCATTCTGGCCGATGTGCTGTCCAGCCAGCGCGGGGCGTTGTACGAACTCGTGCCGCAGGGCCGCGCGCTGCTGTCGAGCTTCGATTTCGTGACCAAGGCGGATGCGGGCATCGGCATCGCCATTGCTGCCTTCCCCAAGGGCGGCGAGGCAGCCCCCCTGCAGGCGCGCATGCAGGATATATTGAAAACCCTGCGTGAAAACGGCGTGCCCGCCGATCTGGTCGAAGCCGCGAAACGCAAGGAACTGGCCCAGCTCGGTTTTGCCGCCAACAGCATTGCAGGCCTTGCGGAAAGCTGGTCCGAGGCCCAGGCCATCATGGGCCTGCAATCGCCCGATGATGAAGCCACCGCCTTTGCCGCCGTCACACCAGAGGACGTCAACCGCCTAGCCCGGCAGGTGCTCGACCCGCAGCAGGCCATCACCGCCATCCTCACCCCGCGTGATGGCGGCCACCCGGTCGAGGGCAAGGGTTTTGGCGGCTCGGAATCCTTCGCCTCCACCCCCGATCACCCCGTCAGCCTGCCGCAATGGGCCAATGACAGCCTGATGGGTGTGAATGCCCCCACGCCCTCCGCCCAGCCTGCCGCCTTCACGCTGCCCAACGGGTTGCGCCTGATCGTGCGCCCGGCCACGGTCAGCCATACGGTCAGCCTGTACGGCACCATCCGCCAGAACGAGGACATGCAGGAGCCACCGGGCAAGGAAGGCATTGCCGACATAACCGATGAGATGTTCCGCTACGGCAGCACCACGCATGACCGGATCGGGCTGCAAAAGGCGCTTGATGACATTGCCGCAACCGAAAGTGCCGGTTCCGATTTCAGCCTGAGCGTGCTCACGCCCGATTTCGAGCGCGGGCTTGACCTGCTGGCGGAAAACGAACTGCACCCCGCCCTGCCCGAAGCCGCCTTCAGGGTGGTGCAGGCCAATGCGGCGGCCTCGCTGTCGGGGCTACTGCATTCACCTGACTACCTGTTTGGCCGCGCGATGCAGGCCGCCGTCTCGCCCAAGGGTGATCCGTCGCTGCGGCAGGCCGAGCCTGCGGGCATCATGAAACTCAGCGTGGCGGACTGCCGCGCCTTTTATGCCGCCGCCTACCGGCCTGACCTGACCACCATCGTCATTACCGGCGACATAACGCCCGATGCCGCCTACAAGGCCATTGCCCGTACCTTTGGTGCCTGGCAGGCCACAGGCCCGACCCCCGTAGTCGACCTGCCGCCGCGCCCCGACAGCACGGCCAGCGTAACCCGCGTGCCTGACCCGTCCAGCACGCAGGCTACGGTTTCCCTGCCCGAGAGCCTTGGGCTGACGGCGACCAACCCGGAGCATTTCGCGCTCAACCTGGGCAACGAGATTCTGGGTTCGGGCTTTTCATCCCGCCTGTATCGCGACCTGCGGGTGCGCACCGGCTATGTCTATACCGTGCGCAGCCACCTGACATGGAAGCGCCAGCGCGCGGCCTACAGCATCTCGTTCGGCGCTGACCCGCAGAAGGTGGACGCGGCGCGCGCTGCTGCGATACAGGACATCATCGCCATGCAGACCCAGCCTGTCAGCACGGATGAACTGGCCATGGCGCGGGCGGGCATGCTGCGTGGCCTCGCGCTGCAATCGGCCAGCCTCGACACCATTGCCGCGGGTTACCTGCATTTCAGCGACCTTGGCCTGCCGCTCAACCAGAACGATATCGCAGCCCGGGCCTATTATACCATGAGTGCGGAAGCGATCCGCGATGCCTTCCGCAAATGGATACGCCCCGATGACCTTGCCGAGATCATCAAAGGCCCACCCGCTACACGGTAAAAGCAGATGAAAGTTTTTGGTGAAGCTTTTTTCAAAAAGCTTCAGAGAACGCCGCTTTTCTGAAAAAAGGCGGCACCCAAAAACTTTCATTCTTTTCTTTCGACATAAAAAAAGGGCGGTGCATTCCTGCACCGCCCTTTTTTGTGCCCGGCACCAACCCACGCATGCGCGGGCCAGGGCCTGTGGCTCGGATCAGCTCTCGGCGTTACGGCGACGGATCGCGGCACCCAGAATATCACCCAGCGACGCACCGCTATCGGAAGAACCGTAGTCGGTGATCGCCTGCTTGTCTTCCTCGACCTCACGGCCACGGATGGTCAGGGCCAGCTTGCGGGCAGCGCGGTCAACCGACACGACCTTCGCATCAACGCGCTCGCCAACGGCGAAGCGCTCGGGGCGCTGGTCGGCCTTGTCACGGGCCAGTTCCGCACGGCGGATGAAGCCGGTCAGAACGTCGTCAACCTTCACCTCGATGCCGTTCGCCTGAACCGCGGTCACGATGCAGGTCACGACCGCACCCTTCTGCACCTTGCTCAGCGTGTCGGCTGCGGGGTCTTCATGCAGCTGCTTGATGCCCAGCGAGATGCGCTCTTTCTCCACGTCCACGTCCAGAACCTTGGCCTTTACGACCTGGCCCTTCTCGTAGTGGCTCATGGCGACTTCGCCCGGCTCGTCCCACGACAGGTCGGACATGTGAACCATGCCATCGATGTCGGCGGAGAGGCCGATGAACAGGCCGAACTCGGTGATGTTGCGGATCTCGCCTTCCACCACGGAACCAACCTTGTGTTCCTCGGCGAACTGCTCCCACGGGTTGCGCTGCACCTGCTTCAGGCCCAGCGAGATGCGGCGCTTCGCGCTGTCCACATCCAGAACCATCACATCGACTTCCTGGGAAGTGGCGACGATCTTGCCCGGATGGACGTTCTTCTTCGTCCAGGACATCTCGGACACGTGCACCAGGCCTTCGACGCCCGGCTCGAGCTCGACGAACGCACCGTAGTCGGTGATGTTCGTGACGCGACCGGTGTAGCGGGCACCCGGCGGGTACTTGATCGCCACGTTCTCCCACGGGTCAGCCTCAAGCTGCTTCATGCCCAGCGAGATGCGCTGCGTGTCGGGGTTGAAGCGGATGACCTGCACGCGGACCGGCTGGCCGATCTGCAGCGCCTCGGACGGGTGGTTGATGCGCTTCCATGCGATATCGGTCACATGCAGCAGGCCATCGACGCCACCAAGGTCGACGAACGCACCGTAATCGGTGATGTTCTTGACCACGCCATCGAGGATCATGCCTTCCTTCAGGCCCTGGATCAGCTCGCTGCGCTGCTCCGCACGGGTCTCTTCGAGCACGGCGCGACGCGACACGACGATGTTGCCGCGCGCGCGGTCCATCTTCAGGATCTGGAACGGCTGGGGCACGCCCATCAGCGGGGTCACGTCGCGCACGGGGCGGATATCGACCTGTGAGCCGGGCAGGAACGCCATCGCACCGCCGAGGTCGACCGTGAAGCCACCCTTGACGCGGCCATAGATGGTGCCGTTGACACGCTGGTTGCCTTCGAACGCCTTTTCAAGGTTCGACCAGGCTTCCTCGCGGCGGGCCTTCTCGCGCGACAGGACGATGGACCCGTCACGATCTTCGTACCGCTCGACGAACAGTTCGATGACATCACCCGGCTTGACATCGGGGGTAACGCCCGGCGGCCCGAATTCCTTGAGGGAGACGCGCCCTTCGCTTTTCAGGCCGACATCGACGATGGCGTATTCATCCGTCAGGCGAACGACGCGACCGGTGACGACGGAACCGTCAAACGCGGAATCGCGACCGAGGGTTTCCTCGAGGAGATCGGCAAAGTTCTCGACGGGCTGTGTTGTGGCTGAAGCCATGAGTTACTCGTAAATCCTGTAACCACATCATGACCGCGCGGCGGCGGATGTGGACAATCCTGCGCCCCCGCCTGCCCGCCTGCGCGGTAACATGGGAACGACTTGCCCGGGCTCCCAACCACGACACGGTCGCGGCACGCCTGCGGGCCAGATGTGAAAGATCATGCCCGGCGCTGGCGCGCGGGGCATATACCGTTGAGCACAGACACCCTATGGGCGGCGCATGTCAATAAAAACCGTGCCGGGGGCGGATGGTTCGCGCACAAAAGCGCGCTAGCGCGTCTTCAGCGCCACGATCCGCAGGGCCTCGGCCAGGACTGCGGCGGCATCGAGGTGGTCGGTCTCGATATGCACGGCGTCATCCGCCGGCCGCAGGGGCGCGGTGGCGCGGGCGGAATCGGCCGCGTCCCGCGCCGCGATCTCGCGCTCCACCTGTGCGATCTGTGCCGCGCGATCAGGGGCGTCGGGGTCGGTGGCCATCTGCTCCCACCGCCGCTCGGCGCGCGTGCGGGCCGAGGCCGTAATGTAGAGCTTGACCTGGGCGTCGGGGAAAATGACCGTGCCGATATCGCGCCCGTCGAGCACCGCGCCATGGGCACCGGCAAAGCGGCGCTGCACATCAACGAGTACCCGGCGTACGGCGGGCTGGGCGGCCACGAGGCTTGCGGCACGGTCCACCTCGGGCACGCGCAGGTCGGTGCGGCGCAGGTCTTCCATGCCCACGGTGGCGGCAAATTCCTCCGCCGGGGCGGTGGCGGGGTCATGCCCGGCATCGATCATGCGCCGCCCGGTGGCGCGGTAGAGCAGGCCGGTGTCGAGATAGGGCAGGCCCAGCGCCTCGGCCAGACTGCGGGCCAGCGTGCCCTTGCCCGCCGCGGCCGGGCCGTCAACCGCTATGACCAGGCGCTGCGTCATGCCGCAAGCCCCGCGCCGATGCCGTTCATCAGCCCCACGAATCCAGGGAAGCTCGTGTCGATGAAGGCGGTGTCATCCACGCTGACCGGCTTTTCGGCTGCAAGGCCCATCACAATCGCGCTCATGGCCAGGCGGTGGTCCATGCGGGTCTCGACCAGCCCGCCACCGGGAATGGCGCCGCCCGTGCCATGCACGATCATGTCATCGCCCACCACGTCCACCTTGATGCCATTGGCCTCAAGCAACGCCACGGTGGCGGCAAGGCGGTCGCTTTCCTTCACGCGCAGCTCCTCCAGCCCGCGAAAGCGCGACTGGCCCGTGGCATGGGCGGCGGCCACGGCCAGCACCGGATATTCATCAATCATCGATGGCGCGCGGGTGGCGGGCACGTCCACGCCATGCAGCGCGCCTGCGGTGGCGGTCAGGTCGCCTACCGGCTCGCCGCCCTCGACACGCTCGTTGCTGATGACGAGATCGGCCCCCATCTCACGCAGCGAGGTAAACAGCCCGGTGCGCAGCGGGTTCAGCCCCACGCCCTGCACGGTTAACTTCGAACCCGGCACCAGCAGCGCTGCCACCAGCACGAAGGCAGCAGAAGACGGATCGCCCGGCACCACGATGTCACGCGCCACAAGGTCGGGGCGGCCCTGGAGCGTAATCACGCGCCCGCCCGCGCCCATGGGCTCGACATGCACCTGCGCGCCGAAGTGGCGCAGCATGTTTTCGGTATGGTCGCGGGTGGCGACGGGTTCTTCCACCCGGGTCTCACCCACCGCGTTCAGCCCGGCCAGCAGCACGGCGGACTTGACCTGGGCCGAGGCCACCGGCAGCCGGTAGGCCAGCGGCGGCGGGTTGGCGTTGCCCGCGATGGCCAGCGGCAGCCGGCCGCCCTGGCGCGAGAGGAAGGTGGCCCCCGTGGCGGCCAGCGGGTCGGTCACGCGCTTCATCGGGCGGCCACGCAGGCTGGCATCGCCCGTCATGACCGAGGTGAAGCCGTGGCTGGCCAGAATGCCCGACAGCAGGCGCGCCGCCGTGCCGGAATTGCCCATGTCCAGCACATCGGCGGGTTCACGCAGCCCGTCGAGCCCGCAGCCCTGCACGCGCCACTGGCCTGCCCCCTCGCGGGTGATGTCCGCGCCAAGGGCCCGCATGGCATCGGCGGTGCGCAGCACGTCCTCGCCTTCCAGCAGGCCGGTGATGTGGGTCGTGCCGCGCGCAAGGGCTGCAAACATCAGCGAGCGGTGGCTGATCGACTTGTCACCCGGCACATGGACCGAACCGGACAGGGGCGCGCGCGGGGCATGAACCGTCAGCGCGCGAACGGAAGAAGGGGCATGATCGGTTTTCATAACGCATCCCATTCCGTATTCCGGGTGACAAAGTCAATCACAGATCGGCATGATCGGGGTGCCGGGGTGCGGGGGCAATGTTTGACATCTGCCGCGCAAACTGGCATGGGGCTGCGCCTTTTGCCACTTCCGGATACAGTGGCTCCATTCATCATCAAAAACAGGATCGACAGGTTCAAGATGGCTCAGTCCAACCTCGGCACCAAACGTGTCTGTGTCTCCTGCAGCGCCCGTTTCTACGATCTGAACAAGAATCCGGCCGTCTGCCCCAAATGCGGCGCTGAACAGCCCGTGGAACTGCCGCGCCTGCGCCGCCCGGTGGAAGCTGCCCCCGAATCCAAGCCCAAGACCGGCGATAACGCGGTCGATAACGACGTGGATGTCGATCTCGACGCCGATGCGGATGAGGATGCAGACGCCGTGCTGCCTGACGACGCGGGCCTTGATGACGATGATGACGACGACATCAGCAGCGCTGACATCGACGTCAAGACCGACAAGGACGACCACGACAACTGATCCTGACCGGCCCGGAGTCCACGCTCCGGGCCGTTTTTGCATCAGGCGGGGTTGCGGCGCTCGATCTCAACACCAACCGATTCGGCATCATCGAAGATGTCGAGTTTTTCCACACGCACGCGCGTGATGCGCACGCGCCTTTCCGCCAGCACGCCTGCCGCGATTCGCTCGGCCAGCGTTTCCACAAGGGCGACATGCCCCTGCGCCACCAACGCGCGCACCAGCAGCACCACACGTTCATATGATACCGTGCGGGCCAGATCATCAGCCCCCACCTCCAGCGAGGCGCTGTCAGCCACGCCAAACATCACATTGACGCGAATGCGCTGGGTTACGCCCTGCTCGTGCTCGAACACGCCGATATGGGCATCAAGCACCATGTTGCGCACGAACAGGCAGCGCAGGTTTTCAGGTTCATTCCACGGCGGGAATACAGACATGGTGGTTCCTGTCGGTCGGGGGCTTCAGCGCGCGGGTGGCGTGGGTGACCACTGCATGTGCTGGCCGCCATCAAGGGCAAGCATCTGCCCGGTTACGGATGGCAGGCAGATCAGCGACAGGGCTGCGCGCGCGATCTCATCAGGCGTGGCAACCCGGCCGAGCGGCACGGAGGCGCACTGGCGGGCAAACTGCTCCGGTGTCTGCCGTGGCGTGGGCAGCACGGGGCCGGGGCCTATGGCGTTGACGCGGATCTGCCGTGGCGCCAGCGCCAGCGCCATGGTCTGGGTCAGGGTCCATAACGCCGCCTTGGACACGGTATAGCTGACAAAATGGGGCGTGAGCGACCATACGCGCTCATCAAGCATGTTCAGCACCATGCCATCCGCACCCTCGGGCAGCAGGCGGGCGAATTCCTGCATCAGCACGAAGGGCGCGCGGGTGTTGGGCTCCATATGGGCATCCCACCCGGCCCGTGTCGCGTCATCCCATTCATCGCGCATGAACATGCTGGCATTATTGACCAGCACGCCCACCGGGCCGAGCACGCGGGTCGCCTCGGCCACGAGCGGCGTGACCATTGCCTCCTCCGCCAGATCGGCGCGCAGCAGCACGGCCCTGCGGCCTGTAGCGCGGATTTCGGCAGCGGTCTGTTCCGCCGCGTGCGCGGACGTGTTGTAATGCAGCGCGATATCGAAACCCGCCTGCGCCAGTTCCAGCGCAATGGCGCGGCCAAGGCGGGCCGCGCCGCCGGTAACAAGGGCTGCGCGCGGCATGCCGGCAGGCACCGGCCAGAGTGTGCTCATGCGGGCCTGCGCGCCATGATGGCGGCGGCCAGCGTGCCATCATCAAGCACGTCAAGCGCGCCGCCCACCGGCACGCCCTGCCCCACGCGGCTGATCTTTATGGTGTCAAAGCGGGCCAGCCGCTCATGCAGCCAGTGCATGGTGGTGGCCCCCTCCACCGTGGCGCCAAGGGCCAGGATCACTTCGCGCACGCTGCCCCCGGCAATGCGGTCGAGCAATGGCTGCACGTTGAGGTCATCCGGCCCGATGCCGGACAGGGCGGACAACGTGCCGCCCAGCACCTGGTACACGCCGCGATGCACGCCCGCGCGCTCGAGCGCCCACAGGTCGCCCACGTTCTCCACCACGCACACCAGCCCCGCATCGCGTGTGGGGTCGGCGCAGATGGCGCAGGGATCGGTCGTGTCGAGATTGCCGCAGCTCGAGCAGGTGCGCACGGCGCGCGCCGCCTGCTCCATGGCCTGCGCCAGCGGCAGCATGCGGGCATGGGGCTGGCGCAGCAGGGCCAGCGCCGCCCGGCGGGCCGAGCGGGGCCCGAGCCCCGGCAGGCGGCCCAGCAGGGTCACCAGCCGGTCGATCTCACCCCGCCCGCTCATGCATGCCCTCCTGTGCCCTGGTTCAGAACGGGAATTTCATCCCGCCCGGCAGGTTCAGGCCGCCGGTGACCTTCTTCATTTCCTCGCTGGCGGTGGCGTCGAGCTTCTTGCGGGCATCGGCGCTGGCGGCAAGAATCAGGTCCTGCAGCATTTCCATCTCGGCGGGGTCGGCCAGCTTGGGGTCGATGGTGATCGACTTCATGTCGCCCTTGCCGTTCATGGTCAGCTTGACCATGCCAGCGCCCGCGCTGCCTTCAATGACCATGTCTTCAAGCTTGGCCTGCATTTCTTCCATGCGGGCCTGCATCTGGGTGGCCTGTTTCATCAGGCCGGCAAGATTTTTCATGTTCAGTGTCTCTCCTCAGGCAAAATCATCTGCATCCAGGTCGTCCTCTTCTACCAGATCGGCATCAAGAGGGGCGAATTCGAGGTCTGGCGCCAGACTTTCCAGCGCCAGTTCTTCGGGTGGCAGGCCATAATCATCGAGCGCGTGGTCGGTTACGGCACCAAGGCGGGCGGTGGGAAAAACCGCCAGCACCGCCTGCACCAGCGGGTGGGCCTGGGCCTGCGCGCGGTGCAGCT
The DNA here is from genome assembly GCF_054182245.1 of Komagataeibacter sp. NFXK3. Classification (NCBI taxonomy): domain Bacteria; kingdom Pseudomonadati; phylum Pseudomonadota; class Alphaproteobacteria; order Acetobacterales; family Acetobacteraceae; genus Komagataeibacter; species Komagataeibacter sp. NFXK3. Next base: position 146,761 of record NZ_JAPIVJ010000002.1, on the reverse strand, counting down.
CGATGATCTCGGCCCCCTGCTCTGCAATCGTGGCCTCGCCTTCCTCCTCGGACTGGCGGACCTGCCATGTGGCATCGCCCGTCATCTCGCGCAGGAAGGTTTCCAGCCGCCGGGCCAGGCCGGGCAGGCTGTTGCGTTCCACCCGGATCGTAATCAGCGGCGGCTCAAACGCGACAAGATGCACCGCATGGTAAAGATGGCCGTGCAGCATGGCGTCACGCCCCGACACAAGGGCCAGGGTCTCGCGCCACGTGCGGGGCGCGGGCGCAAGCGGCATCTCCTCCACCCGGCCGATCTCGGGCGCGGGCCGCGCCGTGGCATCGACCCGCACACCGCCATTGGCCACCATGCGGATGGCGCCACCACCACCGCCCTCCGGCCCCGGCGCAACACTGGAGGATGCGCCAGCCTGCACCCCGCCCTCCGTGGGAGCGGCAGGAGAGGCCGAAGCCTGTACGGGCGCGGCCGCGGCATCCTGCCCCAGCACGCGGCGCACCACATCGCCCGGCGGCGGCAGGTCGGCCACATAGCACAGGCGGATCAGCACCATCTCAGCGGCCTGCCTGCGGTCAGGCGCCTGCTCGACCTCGGCCACACCCTTGAGCAGCATCTGCCATGTGCGGCCCAGCACCGGCACGGGTACGCGCTCGGCCAGGGCCGCCCCGCGCAGGCGCTCTGCCTCGGGCATCTCGGGGTTGTCGCGTAGGGCGGGAATGGCCTTGAGGCGCGAGACGGTATGCACAAGCTCCAGCACATCGCCCAGCATCACGCCAAGATCGCCACCGCGCTCATACACATCGCCGGTAATGGCCAGCGCGCGCTCCGGGCGGCCTTCAAGCACGGCATCGAGCAGGTCGAACACCAGCCCGCGATCGGCCAGGCCCAGCATGCCCGCCACGAGATCCAGCCCGATGGGGGCGGCATCCGTACCGCCCTCGCCATCAAGCGTGCCCTGGGCTATGGCCTGATCGAGCAGCGACAGCCCATCGCGCACCGAACCATCGGCAGCCCGCGCGATCAGGGCCAGCGCATCAGGGGTGAAGGTGACGTTCTCGGCGCGGGCCACGCGATCGAAATGGGCGGCGAGTTCCACCTGCGGCACACGGCGCAGCGCGAAGGTCTGGCACCGCGAGAGCACGGTGACCGGCACCTTGCGCAGTTCGGTCGTGGCGAAGATGAAGGTGACCTGTGCGGGCGGTTCCTCCAGCGTCTTGAGCAGCGCGTTGAACGCGTTGCGCGAGAGCATGTGGACCTCATCGATGATAAAGACCTTCATGCGCCCCTGCATGGGGCGGAAGCGGGTCGCCTCAATGATTTCGCGCACGTCGTCCACGCCGGTGCGCGAGGCGGCATCCATCTCCAGCACATCGGGGTGGCGGTCAGCGAGGATGGCGACGCAGTTGGGGCACACGCCGCACGGGTCCGCCGTGGGGCCGCCTTTGCCATCAGGCCCGGTGCAGTTGAGCGCGCGGGCAATGATGCGCGCCGTGGTGGTCTTGCCCACGCCGCGCACGCCGGTCAGCATGAAGGCATGCGCCACGCGCCCGAGCGCAAAGGCGTTGCGCAGGATGCGGACGGTGGTTTCCTGGCCGATCAGGTCATCGAATGTGGTGGGGCGGTATTTGCGGGCCAGCACGCGGTAGGGTGCGGCGGGTTCTGCATCCGCCACGGCGGGCGATGCCGATGGCGGCGGGGCGTCACCAAACAGGCCGGGGCCATCTGCGGGCGGTGCAGGCAGCCCGGCCTCCTCGGAACGATCCTGATCCGACGAAACGGTCATTGATGCATCCGGGCTGGAGAAGTAGCCATGGCGTACGTGGCGCGATGGCGACACAGAAACTTGTTTCAGATGAGAGACCGGCCATAACCCGGACGAAACTCACTACGGCTGCTTCCTTCCGGACCTGACCAGGTTAGCAAGGTATCCGTCTACAACCGATCTCCCGAGCGGGTTCTAACACATACACCCGCCCCATGCACAAGGGGGCGGGCAAAAAAATCACGCTTATTCCCCGACAGCCGCACCGGACTGGTGGCGCAGGTCGGCCCCGCCATAGTAACGCGCCTGCCCCACCCGGCCGATGCGCGGGCCACCGACAAGGATGCTCTCGGCAACGCCCCAAGGCGCATGCTCCTCCACCCTGTAGCCTTCATGGGTGAGCGTGCGGATGACGGCGGGCGAGAGCGCGCCGTGTTCCACCTGCACCACATCGGGCTGCCACTGCTCATGGATGCGCGGCAGGTCGACCGCCTGCTGCACGTCAAGCCCGTAATCGACCATGCCGGTCAGCACCGACAGGATGATGGTGGGAATGCGCGAGCCACCGGGGCTGCCGAGCACCATGGCAGGCTGGCCATCATGCGAGATGATGGTCGGCGCCATGGAGGAGAGCGGCGTCTTGCCGGGCGCTATGGCATTGGCCTGGCTGCCCACGATGCCGAACATGTTCGGCTCGCCGGGGCGGGTGGCGAAATCATCCATCTCGTCATTCATGACCACGCCGGTGCGGCCCGCCACCACGCCTGCGCCAAACCAGCCATTGAGCGTATAGGTCACCGCCACCGTCATGCCGGACTGGTCGGCGATGGAATAGTGGGTGGTTTCCTCCTTCTCGCCTTCAGGCTGGCCGGGGCGCAGGCTGGCGGAGGAAACCGCATGATTGAGCGGCAGGTACTGGCGCACCTGCGCCGCGTAGGCGGGGTCGGCCAGGTGCGCGATGGGGTTGTTGACGAAGGCGGGGTCGCCAAGGTCCTGCCGGTCGGCATAGGCGTGGCGCATGGCCTCGACCTCGCGCTGCACGGCTGCGGCCGTATGCAGCCCGAGCGCATGCATGTCATAGCCTGACAGGATGTTGAGCATCTCGCACAGCGCGACACCGCCACCGCTTGGGGGCGGCGCGGTATCGATATGGTAACCGCGATAGTCGCATGTCAGCGGCGCCATCATGCGGGTGTGGTAGCTGGTGAAATCCCTGCGCGACAGGATGCCGCCGCCCTTCTGGCTGCTTTTTACGATCTCTTTCGCCACCGGCCCTTCATAAAAGCCGCTGGCCCCCTTGCGCGCGATCCGCTCGAGCGTGCGGGCCAGGTCAGGCTGCACCAGCCGCTCACCCGCCATGAGCGGCGTGCCATCGGCGTGCAGGAAGATCTTGCTGGCGTACGCATCCCTGGCAAAGGCCTCGGTTGAGGTGTGCAGCAGGTCCGCATCGCTGGGCTTGAGGATGAATCCGTCACGCGCCAGCATGATGGCAGGTGCCATGACATCCGCGCGTGACAGCTTGCCCCACCTGTCATGCACCTCTTCCAGCCCCGCCACGGTGCCGGGAACGGCAACGGCCTTCCACCCCTTGGTGGAGGCGCCGGCAATGACGTGGCCCGCCGCATCCTGATACATGGTGGCCGTGGCGGCCCCCGGCGCATGCTCACGGAAATCGACAAAGGTCGCCTGCCCGCCGGGCATGCGCAGGGTCATGAACCCGCCGCCGCCAATATTGCCCGCGGCGGGGTAGACCACCGCCATGGCATAGCCCACCGCCACGGCGGCATCGACCGCATTGCCGCCGCGCGCGAGGATGTCGGCCCCCACATGGGCAGCAAGGTCCTGTGCCACGACCACCATGCCATTGCGCCCCGGCGTGGGCGCCATGCCGATGGCCTGGCCGCCCTGCGTGTTCTCGAATGCCAGCGGGTCCACCACCGCGGCCTGCCCCGCCACAGGCAGGGCGGCGACAAGGCATGAAAGCAGGAGCGCGCGGTAGTGCAGGCCACGGGCAGAAGGCATGGGCGTTTCCTCTCGGTATCGTCGGTATCCTTGCTCCCGCAGCAGCAAGGGGCGGCGTGTTACGCCAGCGTGTAGGGCGGGCAGGTATAGCCTGCAGGCGAGAGGGTGAAGACCTCGCACCCGTCTTCCGTAACACCCATCATGTGCTCGAACTGGGCGGAGAGCGAGCGGTCGCGCGTTACCGCCGTCCACTTGTCTTCCAGTATCTTCACGTCCGGGCGGCCGATATTGAGCATGGGCTCGATGGTGAAGAACATGCCCGGGCGCAGCACCAGGTCCGCATCGGGGCTGACGTAATGCAGCACGTTGGGCGGCGCGTGGAAGGTGCGCCCGATTCCATGCCCGCAGAAATCACGCACCACCGAAAAGCGCCGTGCCTCGGCATAGGTCTGGATGACACGCCCGATATCGTTCAGCGTGGCGCCGGGGCGCACGGCATCAATGGCCAGCATGAGGGATTCATAGGTCGCCTCGATCAGCTTCTGCGCGCGCAGCTTGACCTTGCCCACGGTGTACATCCGGCTCGTATCACCGTACCAGCCATCAAGGATGACGGTCACATCGATGTTGAGGATGTCGCCATCCTTCAGCGTCTTTTCACCCGGGATGCCGTGGCAGACGACATGATTGATCGAAATGCAGCTTGAGGCCGGATAGCCGCGATAGCCCAGCGTGGCCGGCACCGCGCCATTGGCAATCATGTAATCATGGATCAGGCGGTCAAGCTCGCCCGTGGTCACACCCTCGCGCACATGCGGGGTGATCATGTCGAGCGTGCGGGCGGCAAGCTGGCCCGCCGCCCGCATGCCCACGAAATCTTCTGGCGTGTGGATCTTTACCGCGCCGCCGTGCATATCGCCTTCCATGCTGCTAACCTTTCCTGTCATCTGTGCATGACCACCCGCCCGCAGTCATGAGAGGGACAACAGGAACACGCCTGACCCGCCTGCCAGCCGCGCCGGATGGATAATCGTGCCTTCTATACCCTGCCCGGCGCGTGCTGTCAGCTTCGTGACTTGGCGCGCGCATGCGTGGTGTGCGCCACATGCCCCATGCTGACCAGGTGCACATGCGCCCGCACGGGGGCGGGGTGTACGTGCACCACCGTTCCATGCCCGCGCCGGATGCGGGTGTAGGAAGCGGGAATGCCCGGGGCCTCGGCCACTTCATCCGCCGTCGTGGCCCGCAGGCGGGCTGAGGCCAGCGTCATGCCATGGCGCCCGGCAACCGACCTGCCGCCCGCACGCGCCAGCAGCAGCGGCCGCATGGCGGGACGCGCCACGGGGGCCACGCCCTCGGCCTCGAAGCTGGTGTCGAGCAGCGCCGCCATGGTGGTGTTGCGCCGCGTATTGGACTTCGCCCCCATCACCACGCCGATCAGGCGCACGTTGTCACGTACGGCGGAGGTGACGAGGTTATGGCCCGCCTCATCGGTATAACCGGTCTTGAGGCCATCGGCACCGGGATAGGCGCCGAGCATCGGGTCATGGTTGGGCACTTCGCGCCCGTGGAAATAGAAACCCGGCACCGCAAAGTAATGGTAGTACTCGCCATAATCCACGATCAGGTGGCGCGCCAGGGTGGCGAGGTCACGCGCCGATGTCATCTGCTCGGGGTTGGGCAGGCCGGACGCATTGCGGAACACGGTATCATACATGCCAAGCCTGCCGGCCTCGCGCGTCATCATCGCGGCGAAGCGGGTCTCGTCGCCCCCGCCGAGGAACTCGCCCAGCGCGCAGGCCGCATCATTGGCGGACTTGGTGACCAGCGCCAGCACCGCCTGCTCCACCGTAAGCTGCGAACCCGGACGCAGGCCAAGCTTGGAGGGCTCCATGGAGGCGGCATGGACCGAAACCGGCATTTCCTGATTAAATGAAACCTGCCCCGTGCGCACGGCCTTGAAAGCGAGGTACAGCGTCATCAGCTTTGTCAGGCTGGCGGGGTAGCGCCGCAGGTCCGAATCCTGCTGCGACAGCACGGCCCCGGTGCGGGCATCGACCACGATGGAGCTGACCTGCCCCACATACTGCGCCCTGGCCGCATGCATGCCCCCAAGGCCGACACACAGCCCCACGGTTGCGGTGATCCTGAGGCGGGAAAGGCGGGTAGCGGGTAAACGGCTCATGGGATGGCGAAACCTGCGCGTGCAATGATCATCATACGGCTTCGGGCGCACGGGGTTACCCGGCACCCCTCCATCCATTCACGGGTTGCTTGGCTGCAACCATTCTAAAAGAAAGGTTTTCTATTCGTCCAGAGCGTAATTATAACCTTGCCATTCCATAAACGGGATGCGCGCCGATCAGGGGAGATGCAAAAAAATCCCTGTCCCCCGGCGCTCGCCCCTTTCAACCGGCGGCAAAGTTCCAATATGGTACCTGTCATGTCTGCTATTGCTCAAGCTTCCCTGCCCCACACCGCGCCCCGACCCGGCGCGGACAGCCCGCGCCCGCATGGGCATGGCGGCAATACGCCCCCACGCCGTAACGGCGGGCAGGACTCGCCGCCGGGCAATGATGACGGCATGATCGACGTGGTCATCCGCACCCGGCCACAGACCCGCAAGCCGGCCATGTACAAGGTGCTGATGCTCAATGACGACTACACGCCCATGGAATTCGTGGTGCATGTGCTCGAGCGCTTTTTCCAGAAAAACCGCGAGGAAGCGACCGACATCATGCTGCACGTTCACAAACGTGGCGTGGGCGTGTGCGGGGTCTTTACGTACGAGGTTGCCGAAACCAAGGTAACACAGGTGATGGACCTCGCGCGCCAGAACCAGCACCCGCTGCAATGCACGATCGAAAAGGACTGAGCCCACGAGCAAGCGCATCTTCCCGCCCCCGTCGCGACCCGATCGCGTTCCATGGCATTTTGTGCTGGCATTTCCATCGCAACAGGGCAAGGATTGTCCTGGCTTACCGGTTATGATCTCCGGGGTCCTGGTGGCCCCTCTTGGAAAAGGAGCGTCTCGGCATGTTGTCACGTAATCTTGAACAGACGCTTCACCGTGCGCTGACACTGGCCGGCGATCGCCGGCACGAATACGCAACGCTTGAACACCTCCTCCTCGCGCTGATCGACGACCCTGATGCCGTAACGGTGTTCCGTGCCTGCGGGGTCGACCTGAACAAGCTGCGCACCGACCTGACCGACTTCCTCGACAAGGACCTGGCAGGGCTGGCCGCCGACCGCACGGTTGACCCCAAGCCCACTGCCGCCTTCCAGCGCGTGATCCAGCGCGCGGCCATCCATGTGCAGTCCACCGGGCGCGACGAGGTGACCGGGGCCAATGTGCTCGTGGCCCTGTTTGCCGAGCGTGAGAGCCATGCCGTGTATTTCCTGCAGCTGCAGGACATGACGCGGCTGGACGCGGTCAACTTCATCTCCCACGGCATTGCCAAGGCGCCCGACCGCTCGACGCGTCGGCCCGTAGCGGGCAGCCCGCCCGAAGGCGGCGAGAGCGAGGAACGCGGCAAGACCGGGCAGAAGAACCAGGATGCGCTGTCCACCTACTGCACCAACCTCAATGACAAGGCGCAGGAAGGCAAGGTCGACCCGCTGATCGGCCGCGACTCTGAAATCGAGCGCACGATCCAGATCCTGTGCCGCCGCACCAAGAATAACCCGCTTTATGTGGGCGACCCCGGCGTGGGCAAGACCGCCATTGCCGAAGGGCTGGCCAAGCGCATCGTTGAAGGCGACGTGCCTGAAGTGCTGCTCAACGCCACCATCTACTCGCTCGACATGGGCGCGCTGCTTGCGGGCACGCGCTACCGTGGCGACTTCGAGGAGCGGCTGAAGGCGGTCGTGACCGAACTCGACAACAATCCCGGTTCGATCCTGTTCATTGACGAGATCCATACCGTGATTGGCGCGGGTGCGACCTCGGGCGGGGCGATGGATGCCTCCAACCTGCTCAAGCCCGCACTGGCGGCAGGCACGCTGCGCTGCATGGGGTCGACCACCTACAAGGAATACCGCCAGCACTTCGAGAAGGACCGCGCCCTCGTGCGCCGGTTCCAGAAGATCGACGTGGCGGAGCCTTCGGTCGAGGATGCGGTCAAGATCCTGCGCGGGCTCAAGGTCAATTACGAAAAGCACCACAAGGTGCGCTACACCGATGATGCGATCCGTGGGGCGGTGGAACTCGCCGCCAAGTACATCCACGACCGCAAGCTGCCCGACAAGGCCATCGACGTGATTGACGAGGTGGGCGCCTCGCGCATGCTGGTGCCCGAGAACCGCCGCCGCAAAACCGTGACGCTGAAGGATGTGGAAGACATCGTGGCGAAGATCGCCCGCATCCCCCCCAAAAGCGTCTCGTCGGACGACAAGGAAACCCTGCGTTCGCTCGAGCGTGACCTCAAGGGCATGGTTTACGGGCAGGACAAGGCGATCGAGGCCCTGACGGCGGCGATCAAGCTGTCACGCGCGGGCCTGCGCGACCCGGAAAAGCCGATTGGCAACTACCTCTTCTCCGGCCCCACCGGCGTGGGCAAGACGGAAGTGGCCAAGCAGCTTGCGGCAACGCTGGGCATCGAGCTGATCCGCTTCGACATGTCGGAATACATGGAGCGGCATTCGATCTCGCGGCTGATCGGCGCACCGCCGGGCTATGTCGGCTTTGACCAGGGTGGCCTTCTGACTGATGCCATCGACCAGCACCCGCATGCGGTCCTGCTGCTTGATGAGATCGAGAAGGCGCATCAGGACCTGTATAACGTGCTGCTGCAGGTGATGGACCACGGGCGCCTGACCGACCATAACGGCAAGACGGTCGACTTCCGCAACGTGGTGCTGATCATGACCACCAATGCGGGTGCCGCCGACCTGAGCAAGGAGGCCATCGGCTTCGGCCGCACCTCGCGCGAAGGCGAGGACGAGGATGCGATCAAGCGCCTGTTCACGCCGGAGTTCCGCAACCGGCTTGATGCGATCATCCCGTTTGCCAACCTGTCGCCGCATGTGGTGGACCGGGTGGTGGAGAAGTTCATCTTCCAGCTTGAGGCCCAGCTGGCCGATCGCAACGTGATGATCGAGATCTCGTCCGCCGCGCGGGAATGGCTGGCAGAACGCGGCTACGACCGCCTGTATGGCGCACGTCCGCTGGGCCGTGTCATTCAGGAGAACATCAAGAAGCCGCTGGCCGAGGAACTATTGTTCGGCAAGCTGACCAAGGGCGGGGTGGCCAAGATCACGCTCAAGGATGGCAAGCTCGACTTTGAATACATCTCGCAGGCGGAAAACGATTCCACTGAAGGTGATGAAGGCGACAGCACCCGCGAAGCCGAAGCCGCCGACTGAGGATTATCCACCCAGCCTGAGAACAAGACAGGAGCCAGAAATGGCTCCTGTTTTTTTAGGAATGATTTAAGGGTAATAAAAATTTCCGGGTGCTGCCTTTTTCAAAAAGGCCGCTTCTTTCAAAGCTTTTTGAAAAAAGCTTCACCAAAAAACTTCTTATTGTTTCCTGTAAGGGTGCCATGCTCACCGCCGCCATCTACATTCCCGCAGCCTTTGCCGAAATTGGCGGCTGCTTCTGTTTCTGGGCCTGGATGCGCCTTGGCCGCTCGCCGCTGGTACTGGTGCCGGGCTGCCTGTCGCTGGTGCTGTTTGCATGGTTGCTGACCTTCAGCCCCGCTGACAATGCGGGCCGGGCCTATGCCATTTATGGCGGCGTGTACATCGTGGCCAGCCTGGTATGGTCCTGGCTGGTCGAAGGCCTGCCGCCTGACCGGTGGGACATACTGGGCGCTGCGATCTGCCTTGCGGGGGCTGCACTGATCCTGCTCGCCCCACGCGCCCATCCCTGAGTAAAAAATTCTTGGTAAAGCTTTTTTCAAAAAGCTTCGAAAGAACACCGCCTTTAAAAAAAGGCGGCATCCAGAAAACCTCTTCAATTACTGATAACGGGTGCCGTTGACGCTCACATAGCCCTCAACCGGCCAGCTCCGCCCGGTGCCGTGATGGGTCCAGTCAATGCCCTGGCTGCGGGCGTTGTCATAATAATAACGGCCCAGCACATCGGCCTGGTCTCCCTTGGCCACCCACGGCCATGTGGGTGCGGACATGCGATCGAGATCCGATACGATGCGGATCGACACGCCATGGCCCACATCAACATAGAAATACCCATGCAGGCCGCTGCGCGTGCGCTTGGAGGCCGAGACGGCGATGACCTTTCCGCACACATGCTCGACCCGGTCGGGGTGGGCTTCGCTGCTGCTGGCTTCCGCAGCCTGAAGGTCAGCAAGGAATTTGCCGTCATCGCACGCCTCGGGCACGGGACTGGCAATGGGCTGCGGGCGTGAACTGCTGCCCTCATACCCGCTTTGCCCGCTCTGTGTGCCCTGCGTTTCATCACGCGACTCTTCATGCCGGTGGTGGTGGTGCCGCGCATGGGCGGGTGTCATGCCCCCCATCTGCAGGGCCACGAGTGCCCCGAGCCCCGTCATCACGCATCGCTGCCAGCGCATTGCCGCCATCTGAGTGTTCTCCCTTTCCAACAGATCACAATCTTTTGCGGTGCGCTGGCGGCGGCGTCAATGAACGGGGTTATGCGTGGGGCGGGGGGCTTCCGCCTCAAGCTGCCTGCGGGCCTTTTCCATGTCCGCCTCCATGGCCGGGTCCATGGCGGGCATTTTCAGGTGCAGCTTCTCCAGCGCGTCGATGATCGCCTCGATCACGACCAGGCGCTCGAACCATTTCTGGTCGGCGGGCACGATAAACCACGGCGCATCGGGGTGGGCGGTGTGGCGGATCGCTTCCTCATAGGCGTTCTGGTAGTCATCCCAGTACTGGCGCTCGTGAATATCGGCAGGCGAGAATTTCCAGTTCTTGGCGCGGTGCTTGATGCGCTGCAAAAAGCGCAGGCGCTGCTCCTCCTTGGAAAGATGCAGGAAGAACTTCAGCACGATCGTGCCCTGGCGCGCCATGTAGCGCTCGAAACTGCTGATATCCTCGTAACGGTCCTGCCAGAAGGTAGGCCTGCGGCGCAGGCTCAGCGGCAGGCATTCGTGCTCGAGCAGTTCGGGGTGCACGCGGGTCACGAGCACTTCCTCATAATGGCTGCGGTTGAAGATGCCGATGCGGCCAGCGGCAGGCGCCACCATATGCTCGCGCCACAGATAGCCATGCGCCAGCTCGACCGGGCCGGGCTGCTTGAAGGACGAGACACTGACCCCCTGCGGGTTGATGCCCGACATGACATGCTTGATCACGCCATCCTTGCCGCCCGCGTCAAGCGCCTGCAGCACGACCAGCACGGACCATGTGTTGTTGGCGTATAACAGGGCCTGTAGCTGCGAGAGGTAGCGGATGCGCTCCTTGAGCAGCTGCTTGCCGGTTTTCTTGTCCAGCCCGCAGGCCTCCGCAGCGCGGGTCGGGCAGTCGGCAAGGGAGAACCCCTTGCCGTTATGCACGCTGAAACGGCGTGCGAGGGTGTTTGTGGTCGTTTTCTTGCGGGCCATGCTCAATCCTTCATGCCCCGCGCCACCGCGAGGCCACCAGCCGCCTGACAGGTCGGCATCATCTCCACCTCGTTGATATTGACATGACGCGGCAGGGCAATGATCCAGGACAGGGTCTCGGCAATGTCCTCTGGCAGCAGGGGGTGGGTGCCTTCATACACCGCCGCCGCCTTGGCGGGGTCGCGCAGGCGCACGGTGCTGAACTCGCTGCCGCCACACAGGCCCGGCTCGATATTGGTCACGCGCACATTATGGCCCAGCAGGTCGCAGCGCAGGTTGCGGGTGAACTGGCGCACGAACGCCTTGGTCGCACCATATACGTTGCCGCCCGTATAGGGGTAGATGCCCGCCGTGCTGCCCAGTGTCACCACATGCCCGCGGTCACGCGCCACCATGCCGGGCAGCAGCACGCGTGTCAGTTCGACCATGCCGGTCACGTTGGTGCTGATCATGGTCTGCCAGTTGGCCAGATCCGCCTCCTGCGCCTTTTCCATGCCCAGGGCGAGGCCCGCGTTATTGACCAGCACATCCACATCGCGCCAGCCCTCGGGCAGGCTGCCCGGCAGGGCGGCGATGGCTGCGGCATCGGTCATGTCCAGCTCAAAGGCCAGCAGGTCCGGCCCGAGTTCGGCTGCCAGCGCATCAAGGCGCTCGCGCCTGCGGCCGGTGGCAATGACGCGGTAGCCATCACGCACGAGCCTGGTGGCGATCGCTCTGCCGAATCCAGCCGTAGCCCCCGTTACCAATGCAATCTGCTTCATGGTCTTTTCTCCTGCTGTGTCGGTGGTGAGCCTTGCATATCAAGCGCCTCCCGTCATGGGGGTCATCAACCATACAACCCTGAGCCGAAATGGTTGCAAAAGAGGGCAAATCCGGTTCTATGGTAGTGTATGGCTTCCTTCGCGACACCTCCAGGCCGCAGCCTGACCGGTCACCTGCTGGTGGCAACCCCTGCCCTGACCGACCCCGCCTTCGCGCGCAGTGTCATCTACCTGTGCGCCCATACGCCCGAGGATGGGGCAATGGGGCTGGTCGTCAACCGCAGGCTGTCGCAGCCCGTGCTGGATGATGTGCTCGAACAGCTCGGCATTGCACCCGTGCCACCCCGCCGCCGCATCAACCTGTGCGCGGGCGGGCCAATGGATAACGGGCGCGGCTTCGTGCTGCACACATCGGACTGGAGCGGCGATGGCAGCCTGCCGGTTGATGACAGCACGACACTGACCGCCAGCCTCGACGTGCTGCGTGACATTGCCGATGGCAACGGCCCGGCCCACGCCATGCTGGCCATGGGCCATGCAAGCTGGGAAGCCGGCCAGCTTGAAGACGAAATGCTGCGCCACAATGCCTGGATTGCAGCCCCCGCGACCGAGGCCATCGTGTTCGGCCCCGACCATAACGCCAAATGGCGGCAGGCGCTGGCCAGCGTGCGGATCGACCCTGCCTGGTTTACAGGGGACGTGGGCCACGCCTGACCGGGCGGCAACAGGCTGCAACCATAAAGAAATTCCGGGTGAAGCTTTTTTTCAGAGGGCTTCAAGGAGCGCCGTCCTTAAAAAAGCACCCGAAAACTTTTAACAATGCGCAGCTTTTAAAAAATCTCTCATCGTCGGGCCAGCCCCTTCGACAATCCGCTACACCAAGGGCCTACCAGCGCAGCGAGGGCACGCAGGCCACGGGGGCAAGCCCTGCGGCAGTCGCTTCCGCCACGGCAAGATCGTAATCAGGATTGCGACCGTGCTCCCAGCTTCCGCCCAGCATTTCCTGATGAATGCCGCCCAGCACCCAGCAGCCGTCAATGCCTGCCGTAGCCGCCCCGCGCATGTCGGTGGCCAGCGCATCGCCCAGCGCCAGCACGCGCTCGCGTGGCACATCGAGCAGCGAAAGCGCGAGAGCGTACACTTCCGGGTAGGGCTTGCCGATCCAGCGCACGGGGCGGTTGCGGCTTTCATACCAGCTTGCCATCGCACCCGCGCAGATCAGGCGCTGGCTGCCGCGGATGACCTGCTGGTCGGGGTTGGCGCAGATCATGGGCAGGCTGTGGGCCGCGCACTGCTCCAGCATGGGCAGGTAGGGGCCGATTTCCTCCTCGCCCAGTTCGGCGTCCGGCCCGGTATTGAGCACGAAATCCGCCTGCGCGGGGTCAGTCACCACATCAAGGTCCAGCCCGGCATAGACATCAACATCCTTGTCAGGGCCGAGATGGACCATGCGGCGGCCCAGACGCGCGAACCACGGGTCGGTGCGGGCGGCCAGCATGCGGTGGGTGCACTCGCCACTGGTCATGATGCCGTCATACAGGTCGGCGCTGATGCCCATGCGGCGCAGGCCCGGCTCCACCGTGGCGGTGCGTCGGGGCGCGTTTGACAGCAGAACCACCCGCCTGCCCGCCTCGCGCAGGCGTTGCAGGCATTCCAGCACGCCGGGATAGGGTGCCACGCCATTATGCACCACACCCCACAAATCGAGGATGTAGCCATCATAATCATGGCTCAGGCGGGAGAGGCCATCATGCCATTTCATTTAAGGGCTGCCCCTTTGGCATCGGCCAGCGTCTCGAAGCCTTCGGCCCGCAGGGCGCGCAGCGTCTCGGCCTTGAGGCGCTTGAGGATTCCCGGCCCTTCATACACGTAAGCGGTATAGATCTGCACAAGGTCGGCCCCGGCCTTGACCCGGTCAAGAATATCCACGCCGGTCTCGATGCCGCCACTGGCCACCAGCGCCACGCGGCCTGCCGCCACCTTCGCCACGCGGGTCAGCATGTCCTGGGCCAGCGGGCGCAGCGGGCGGCCCGACAGGCCCCCGGTCTCGGTGGCGTAGGGGCTGAGCAGCCCGGCGGGGCGCGAGATGGTGGTGTTGGAGACGATCAGCCCCTGCGCGCCACCGGCAATGGCGGCCTCGACCACGGCTTCGACATCATCATGCGCGATATCTGGCGAGATCTTGACCAGCAGCGGCGGCCGCTCGGGGTGGGCTGCATTGATGGCATCAAGAATGCCCTTGAGCCTTGATGCCTCAAGCAGGTCACGCAGCCCCGGCGTGTTGGGGGAGGACAGGTTGATGACGATATAATCGGCATAGTGCTTAACGCGCCCCACCAGCATGGGGTAGTCGCGCTCGGGGTCGGCGCCAACCTTGTTGATGCCAAGGTTGGCCCCCACCGGCACCTGCGCGCCGGGCTTGCGGCGCGGCGAGGACACGCGATGCAGGCGCGCCATGCGTACGGCAAAGCGGTCGATACCCTGGTTGTTGAAGCCCATGCGGTTGATGATGGCGCGGTCTTCGGTCAGGCGGAACAGGCGCGGCTGCGGGTTGCCGGGCTGCGGGCGCGGGGTGACGGTGCCAGCCTCGACAAAGCCGAAGCCTGCGCGCGTGAGCGGGCGCACCACCACGGCGTTCTTGTCAAACCCCGCCGCCATGCCGATGGGGTTGGGAAAGCGCAGCCCCATGGCACGGACGGACAGCGCCGGGTCATCATTGCCGGGGCAGGAGACGCCACCAAGGCCAAGTTGCAGGGCATCAAGGGCGATATGATGGGCGGCCTCGGGCTCCAGGCGCCGCATCAGGGGCAGGATCATGCGCGACATAATATTCATGGCCGCGATTGTTGCCGCAATTCAGCGCCGGGGGAAAGGGGCAACTAACCGGGTGCCGGCTTTGTGGCGTCCAAGGCGGCTGGCGCATCGGTGGGAAAGCGGATCAGGTAATAGGGCGGCACGCGCAGGTCGTGCCCGTTATTGAAGCCTGCAAGGCGGTTCCACTGGCCCAGCGTGCAGTAAACCATGTTGTCATCAACAAAAATGCCATCAGGCGAGAGTACGCGCGGGTCACGCACCATGGTGTCGAACGAGCCATCGGTATTGCGGCGGAAGATGGCGTCATGCTCGAAATTGGTGGTGTAGATCCGGCCCTGTGCATCGGTGGCCAACCCGTCGGCTACGCCTTTTTCGCCCAGATCGCTTATGCCTGTGGCAAGCTGCGCATCGGTTTTGTCAAAATCGGCCAGCAGGGCTGTGGGAATGCTGTACAGCCGCCTGCTGGTCAGCGGGCTGTAATACAGCGTGGCGCTATCGGGCGAGAGCGTAATGCCATCCACCCCGCCCGTGACAAAGGCAGGCTTGTGCGCAGGCGGGTCAAACACCAGCGGCCGCCCCTCCACTACCGCCATGAAGGGATGTTCAGCCTGGATGGAGGGATGACTTGCCAGCACCCGGCGCTGGCGGCCACTCGCCACATCCACCACCACAAGGGCGGGCGACTGGCCAAACGAGGAATCGGTAATGAACACCGTGCCCTGCGGCCCATGCGTCAGGTCCACGCGCAAATCGTTCATGTGGCTGTCGGGCAGGAGCGTGGGGGCAGTCAGCACGATGCTGGCGAAGATGCGGTTGGTGGCGGGGTCGATGCCAATCACCTTGGCCGCGCCCGGTGCGAGTGGCTGGCCTGCCAGCTTGCCATCATCAATGGCCCATAGCCGCCCCTTCGCATCGGTGGTCATGCCATGGATGGACATGAGCCGGGTGGCGGGCGGGCGCTCCGATGGCATGGCGGTAGCGGCATCGGGATAGGGCAGCAGGCGGCCATTTTTCAGTTCGGCCAGTGTCGCGCCCGCGTGGTTGACCGCATGGCGCGGAAACCCCACGAACACCCGCCCCCCCGTCACCGCAATGCCCGACGGGCCGGGACCATCAAAGCGCGCCACGATCTCGAACGGGCCATCAGGGGCGGCGCCATGATCGTGGTTGATCGCCTCCTGCGCGGGCTGGGCCGCCCGCGCCAGGGTGCCAGCACCTGCCGCCGCCACGAATGCCGCCCCGAACAGCAGATCACGCCTATGCATGGTCATGGATATTCTCCCCCCGGTTTGTGCGGCCCGCGCCCATTCATGCAAGTCAGGCCGCCAAGGGCAATCGCGCCACGCGCCGCATGGCGTTCACAATCAGTTCATGGGCAGCGAGGCGGGCGGGTGTTCAGGCGACAGGCTGCGCCGGATGCGCGCCACATCAGCCGCATTCACCGCAGGCGCGTCATTGCCCCATGCGGCGCGGATGAAGCTTACGGTATCGGCCACCGCCGCATCATCCATGCGGGCGGCAAAGCCGGGCATGACAAAGGCGGAGGGGGCCTGCCTCGTCGCCCGCAGCGTATTGCCCTCCAGCACGATGCGGATGAGTGAATCCGGTGTCGGGTCCATCACCACCGGGTTGCCCGCCAGTGGCGGGAAGGTGGTGGGGTAGCCGCGCCCGTCGGTGCGGTGGCAGGCGGCACAGCTATCCACGTAATGCCGCGCGCCGCGTGCGCTCACATCACCCGCGCGCAGGGCCGTGGTGGCGGCAGGGTCATACGCCCAGCCCGGCGCTTTGGCAGGTGTTGTGGGCGAGAGGGTCTTGAGGTAGCGGGCAATGGCCAGCTGGTCATCCGCCGTCATGTGCTGGGTGCCGTGGTTGATGGCATCGGTCATGCCGCCAAAGGCCGCACCCAGCGGCATGCGCCCGGTGGCCAGAAAGCGCACGATATCCTGCTCGCTCCACCGTCCGAGTCCGGTGCGGTTCTCGCCGCGCAGGCTGACAGGCCGCCAGCCATCAACCGACGCCCCGCCAGACAGGTAGAGCGGGCCGTCCTCTGCCGTCAGGGCCTTTTCCTGCATGGTCACGGCGCGGGGCGTGTGGCAGGCGCCACAATGGCCCGGCCCCTCGACCAGATAGGCCCCGCGCGCCACCACCGGGTCGGGGAAGGTGCGGGCCGTGGCCCCCTGCAATGTTACCGCCGGGTCGGGTGCGAACAGCCTGCGCCATACCGTGAGCGGCCAGCGCATTGAAAGCGGCCAGTGCATGCCATCCTGCACCACCGGCGTGGAGACAGGCCTGACGCCGTGCATGAAATAGGCATAGAGCGCATGCAGGTCATCATCGGTCATGCGGGCATAGGAGGGATAGGGCATGGCCGGGTACAGCGTGGCCCCGTCGCGGCGGATGCCCTGGCGGATGGCGCGGATGAATTCGGCCTCGGAATACTGGCCGATCCCCGCCTTTACATCCGGCGTGATGTTGGGCGCGTACAGCGTGCCGGTGGGCAGGTGAAAGGCCATGCCCCCCGCAAAGGGCGCACCGCCGGGCACGGTATGGCAGGCGCCGCAATCCGCAGCCTCCGCCACGTATTCCCCGCGCGTGACCAGATCCGCCGGTGCCGGCGCATCCTGCGCCCGCGCGGATTGGCCCACCCCCGGAACCGACGCGACCAGCAGGGCCACCACCAGGGAGCGCAGCCCGGATTTCCACACCCCCCTCATCCGGCCAGCGGGCCGGGATGGGCAAGGTAGGTGGTGCGGATGTGGTGTGCCGCCCAGTAGGCCAGCGCCGCGACCATGCCGGTGGGGTTGTAGCCCGTGCCCTGCGGGAAGGCATTGGCCCCGATTACGAACACATTATGCACATCCCATGACTGCATGTAGCGGTTGAGCGCGCTCGTCTGCGGGTCGGTGCCCATCACGGCGCCACCGCCCAGATGGGTGGTCTGGTACTGGCGCGTATCGAACGGCTTGCCGAATTCACGCCTTGTCAGGTGCACGTTGCGCGCGCCCATGGCTTTGGCCACATTGCCAATTTTGTCCACCACGTAGCGGTTCATACGGATGTCATTGTCTTTCCAGTCGAATGTCATGCGCAGCAGCGGCTGGCCGTAGGCGTCCTTCCATGTCGGGTCGAGGTCGAGATAGACATCGCGGTAGGCCATGTTCGCGCCATGCGCGTCAATGCGCAGCGAGTGGCGGTAGGTGTCGATCATGCCCGCCTTCCACGCACTGCCCCAGCGCGGCGTGCCCGGCGGGCCGCCCGAATGCGCCGCCGCAATGGCCTTGACCCCCGCCTGGTTGACCCACACCGGCGAGCCCCCCACGAAGCCCAGCGGCCCATGGTCAAAATTCTCGCTGTTGAAATCATCAAACGCAACGCCGCCGCCGCCTGCGCCGATATACTGGTTGGTCTCCACCTTCGGGTCGAGCCACACCACGCTGGTGGTCACGTTCTGGTAGACGAAATTGCGCCCCACCACGCCTTCGTTCCTGACCGGGTCATAGGGCTTGCCAATGCCCGAAAGCAGCATCAGCCGCACGTTATGGAACTGGAAGGCGGTCAGGATCACCATTTCCGCAGGCTGGGTCACTACCTTGCCATCGGCATCGGTATAGGTAACGCCCGTGGCGCGCGTGCCCGTGCTGTCGCGTTCCACCCTGAGCACATGGCAGTTGGCACGAAGTTCAAACAATGGGTGCCGGCGCAGCACCGGCAGGATGTTCACGTTGGGCGATGCCTTGGAATACATGTAACAGGCATAACCGCTGCAATAGCCGCAGAAATTGCACGGCCCCATCTGCACGCCATACGGGTTGGTATATTGCTGCGAGGCATTGGCCGCAGGCAGCGAATAGGGGTGAAAGCCCACCTCCTCCGCCGCCTTGCGGAACAGGTGGGCGGTATAGACATCCTTGAGCGGTGGCAGCGGAAAATGGTCGGAGCGCGAGGGCGCGAACACATTGCCCTGCCCCACCACCTGGCCGTTGACCTTATACGCCTCACCCGAAGTGCCGAACACTTTCTCGGCCTTGTCAAAAAACGGTTCGAGTTCCTCGTAGGTCACGCCGTAATCCTGAAGGTTCATGTCTTCGGGAATGAATTTGGCGCCATATTTCTCGATCACGCGCGAGCGCAGGCGCAGGTCATCGGGGGGCATGCGAAAATGCACGCCCGACCAGTGCAGCCCCGCGCCGCCCACGCCCTCGCCGGGCAAAAAGGCGGCCATGCGGCGATAGGGCAGCGCCGTCTGGCTGGCGTTGTTGCGGATGGTGACCGTGCTTTTGGAAAGATCCTGGAACAGCTTGTAGCGGAAATTGCCCTCAAGCTCGTCGATGGAGGCCGGATAGGCGCCCTCCCCCGCCGTGCTGCGGTCCGGCCCGCGTTCGAGCATGACCACCGTGCGACCGGCCTCGGTCATTTCCTTGGCCATGATGGACCCGGCCCAGCCGCCGCCCACCACCACCACGTCAACCGGCTTCAGCCTGCGTGAATCATCGCTCATGCCGTTTCTCCCGTTATGGAGACACTGCCCAGCGGGTAATGCGCCCCGTAGCGGTCCACCCAGTCCATGAAATCGGCCCGCGCGCCGGGAAAGCCCAGCATGGCCCAGCCGCCAAGACCCGTATTGCCGCCATGGATGGGGTCGCTGAACGCGCCTTCCATCACATTGGCCAGAAGCTGGTCGAAAAACGCGGCCGAGGGTACATCGCCAAACACCAGCTTGCCGCCTTCGGCAGCGCGCAGCAGGTCATCCTGCACATCGGGCACAAGGGCTGCGAAGGGTCTGGCGTGGCGGGTGGCCGCATGCGCGTTCATGCCCGCAATGCCGTGGCGGTACAGATCACACGGGGGGTAAGGCAGCTGGTAGCCAAGATTATCCGGCCCCTGCACGAAAGGGGCGGTCATGTACCACTGCGCGCCCTGCGCGTAGGGCGTGGTCATCTGCTGGTCGATGAAGCGGGGCACGCCGAGTGCAAGCGCGCCGGGGCCGTTGGCATCAGCCGGGATCAGGCGATCACAGGCGGCAAGGAGAAAATTCCATTCCGCAGCGTTAAAGAAAACCGGCGTGTATGCCTTTGGCGGGGCTGCCGCCCATGTGCCCGAGGCAGATACCGTGCCGCAGGCGGCAACACCTGCCAGCCCCTGCATGAAGCGCCGCCGCGATGAGATGAACCCTGAACCGTTGATACCCAAAAACTGCCTTCCCCCTGACACCATGCCGCTACCGCTTCCCTGCCCTCACGTTATCCGCAAGCGAGGACAGGCTGCCTAGAGCCTTTTGCATGATTTCCCTTAATGCAAGAAAAAATGATCCGGGGGTTAATGCGCGGCGGCACTCCGGCACGGGAAACATGCCGGGGGCCGTGGGGTCATTACCCTGCCAGTGTCATCCGCCCATGGCATGGCTGGCGGCCTGACAGGCCAGCGCGCCACGCATCATGAACTGCACAGCACCCTTCTCGTTCCGGTCCATGCAACAAACGGAACCGTCTTGCCATCAACCGTGGTTATTTTCTGTACATCGATGACATAACTATTACTTCCATCCGTCGCGTCATATGACGTAACGACATACCACTGCCCCGCAGGCAGGTTGGGCCAGAAAAAATGGCCAATGGATGTACAGATATCAGGACCGGCAGCCGGGCAGGAAATACGCGGGATGAAAGGCAGCACTGACGGTTCGACCCAGCGGGGGTCATTCACGACCGTGGGGCCGTTAAGCCGCTCACTGTAAAACGCCATCTTTTTTGACAGCGCATGCATATATTCACTTTCCGGCAGCAGCTCCACCGTAAAATGGCTGCGCGGAATCTGCATGATGGAACTTGGTATGTCATTGAATGTATAGACAGTATTATTCCCCAAAGTCAGGGCCGTCGTGGTATGCCGTGTAAATATTGCCCCACTGACGCACCCCCTGATGGCCGCATGGCCCGGCTTTTGCGCCCATGCCACTTCATTGCTGTTGAATGGCATTGCAGGCGGGTGCGGATGAATGCAGCCACCAAGGAGTGGTAAAATCAGCATTGGAAAAAACAATTTTTTAATTTTATATTTATGAAGCATTTTCTTTTCCGTAGATCACAGCGGCATTCATCCTGATATTCGGCCCCATGGCCGGATTGTTGTGGCATAAACAGTCCACATACGCGCGGCAGGCCTGCTATTTTTTTAAATTCTGGCCACGCATTCCCTTCCCCCGCATTATTCTGCCAGTAAAATACAGGTTATTTTTATTGTAGTTTTTTATATATACCTTAAAGTAATTTCAGTTTCACAGTTTTTGCCACTATAATTACCTCACATGAAGAGATAGAATACCATCAGTCCTATATCTGCCATGCGCAGGACCTGCATTGCCCGCCAAAAGCACGCTCACGCACCAGGGCGGAGAACCCGCGCACCGCCCGCTACCGCTTCCCTTGACCCTGTGCAGGGGGCGCAATATCCATCGGGGCATGCGTCTTTCCCATTTCCTGCTTCGCCCTGTCAGCACCGCATGCATGGCCTCGGTTACCGATGCCATGGCTGGCTACCCGCAGGCGCTTGTCAGCCGGATCGGGCACCCCGTGATCTGGATTGGCCGCCTGATCGATGGGCTGGACCGCCGCCTGAACACACCCGAACGCCTCCCCGCCCGCCGCCAGGCCAACGGCTTTGTGGCGAGTGCCGTGATCGTGGCCGTGCCAACCCTGGCCGCCATAGTCCTTGAACGCGGCATCCGGCGCATCCTGCCGCCCAATCTGGCCGTGGTGCTGACCGGCATGCTGGCCAGTTCGCTGGTGGCCCAGCGCTCGCTGCATGACCATGTGCTGGCCGTAGCCCAACAGGCGCAGGTCAGCCTGCCCGCCGCCCGGCGCGCGGTCTCGCACATCGTGGGCCGCGACCCCGAACAGCTTGATGAAGCAGGCGTGCTGCGCGCGGCCACCGAGACGCTGGCCGAAAACTTCTCCGACGGGATCGTGGCACCGCTATTGTGGATGGCGATCGGCGGACTGCCGGGGGCGGTATTCTACAAGGCGGTCAATACGGCAGACAGCATGATCGGCCATCGCACGCCCCGCCATGAAGCCTTTGGTTATGCCGCGGCGCGGCTTGATGATCTGGTCAACCTGCCTGCCTCGCGCCTGTCTGCCCTGTGGATCATCCTTGCCGCCCTGAGCCTGCCCGGCATGGATGCGCGTGGTTCCCTGCGCGTGCTGCGGCGCGATGCCCGCACCCACCGCTCGCCCAATGCGGGCTGGCCGGAGGCTGCCATGGCGGGCGCGCTGGGCATCCGCCTGTCCGGCCCGCGCGCCTATAACGGGGTGCGCGTAGCCGAACCGTGGGTGGGCGATGGCACGCCCGACCTGCGCCCGGCTGACCTGTATCGGGCTCTGGCCCTGTATCGCCGCGCCTGCCTGATCCAGACACTGGCGGGACTGACAGCCACCCTCCTGCTGGCCCGGACGGCACGACGACGGCAGGTGGCACGTCAAACCTGAAAGCAGAGTTATTTGAAATTTTTCAAAAAAATGTAGCACCCAAACCTTTTATTATTGTCCTAATCCATTATGCACCGGGCGCGCCATGGCCAGCAGGGCATCGATATCGAGATGCGCCTCCAGATGGTCGGCCAGCGCATCAAGCGCTGCGTCCACCGTCGCATCATGGTCGCGTGCGTGCGAGCCTGCGCCAAGCCGCGCCAGCAATGCCGCCCTTGCCTGGCCATCAGCCAGCAGGCCATGCACGTAAGTGCCCCATATCCGGCCTGATGGGCTGACCGCGCCATCAGGCCGCCCGCCAAGGTCAATGAACGGCCGCGTGGCGTGATCGGGCCCCTCGGTGCGGCCGATATGCATCTCGTAACCATGCAGGGGCACGCCCTCGGGCAGCAATGCGCCGGTCACGTCCTCCAGCCGCTTGTGGCCCTCCAGCACGGTGGCCACGTCCAGCAGGCCCAGCCCCGCCACCGTGGCGGGCGGCCCCTCGATACCTTCGGGGTCGGCAATGCTGTGGCCCAGCATCTGGTAGCCACCGCATATGCCCAGCACATGGCCGCACCGGCGCACATGGGCATGGATGTCGATATCCCACCCCTCCGCGCGCAGCATGGCCAGATCGGCAATGGTGGCCTTGGCGCCGGGCAGGATGACCAGGTCACATGCAGGCAGCACCTGCCCGCGTGGCACCATGGTCAGTGACACGCCATCTTCCGCCGCCAGCGGGTCGAGGTCATCAAAATTGGCGATCATGGGCAGGCACGGCACGGCAATGCGCACGCCCGCCCCACGCGGGCCACTGGCGGCGGCCAGATCGGCTGCATCTTCCGCCGGCAGGGCGCGCACGTTGTCGAGGAATGGTACAAGGCCCACGGCCTGCCAGCCGGTCATGCGGGCAATCGTGCCCATGCCCGCGGCAAACAGTGCGGGGTCGCCGCGCATGCGGTTGACGATAAAGCCCCTTATGCGCCGCGCATCATCGGGCGCCACCACCACCTTCGTGCCCACGAGGCTCGCGATCACGCCGCCCCGGTCGATATCACCAATCAGCACCACATCGATATCCGCCGCCTGTGCAAAGCCCATATTGGCGATGTCATCGGCGCGCAGGTTGACCTCCGAGGCAGAACCCGCCCCTTCCACCAGCACGATATCGGCCTGTTCGGCAAGGGTGTGGAAGCTGCCCAGCACCTCGGGCATCAGCCCGCGCTTGAAGGACTGGAAATCACGCGCGCGCACCTGCCCGCGCATCTGCCCGCGCACCACAAGCTGCGAGCCGGTCATGCCCTGCGGCTTGAGCAGCACCGGGTTCATATGCACCGAAAGCGGCACCCCGCACGCCCGTGCCTGCAATGCCTGCGCGCGCCCGATCTCGCCGCCATCAGCAGTTACGGCGGCGTTGTTGGACATGTTCTGCGGCTTGAACGGGCGCACGCGCAGCCCGCGCCGGGTCAGGGCGCGGCACAGGCCCGCCACCAGCACGGACTTGCCAACACTCGAGCCCGTGCCCTGAAACATGAGTGCGCGCGCCATGCTCAGAACTCGATCCCGGCCTGCGCCTTGACGCCCTTCTTGAAGTGATGCGCCACCTGCGTCATCTCGGTCACGAGGTCGGCGGCCTCGATCATGGCCGGGCGGGCGTTGCGGCCTGTCACCACCACGTGCTGCATGGGGGGGCGGGCGGCGATATCGGCCAGCACCTCGTCAATAGGCAGGTAGTCGTAGCGCAGGGCGATGTTGAGTTCATCAAGGATCACCATGCTTACATCATTGCGCTTCAGCGCGGCCTTGGCCTGATCCCATGCGGCACGGCAGTTGGCGATATCCTTTGCGCGGTCCTGCGTGTTCCAGGTAAAGCCCTCGCCCAGCGCATGCCATTCCACCTGATCGCCAAAACGCTCCAGCGCCTTGCGCTCGCCGGTGTTCCACGCGCCCTTGATGAACTGGATCACCACGATCCGCCCGCCATGGGCCAGCGTGCGCAGCGCCATGCCAAAGGCTGCGGTGGACTTGCCCTTGCCCGCCCCCGTATGCACGGCCAGCAGCCCCTTCTCGATGGATTTGCTCTCCACCTCGCGGTCCTGCACGGCCTTGCGCTTGGCCATTTTTTCACGGTGGCGGATTTCTTCGGGGGTCAGGGTCATTTCATCTCCATTGGCAGGCCTGCCACCACAAAGACAACACGAGCGGCCTCGCGCGCAATAGCCTGATGCATAAGCCCCGCCTCATCACGGAAGCGCCGCGCCAGCGCATTGTCGGGCACGATGCCCTGCCCCACCTCGTTCGAGACCAGTACCGTAGGCCCCGCGCGGCGCTCAAGGGCTGACAGCAGGGCGCGGGTTGCCGCCCTGATATCGTGCCCGCCCAGCATGAGGTTGGTCAGCCACAGGGTCAGGCAATCAACCAGCACGGGGCTTGCGCCCGCCCCGCCGAGCGCGCGGGGCAGGTCGAGCGGCTCCTCTATCGTGCGCCAGTTTTCCCCCCGGCGGGCGCGGTGGCGGGTGATGCGGGCATCCATTTCGCCATCATGGGGCTGGCAGGTGGCAAGATAGGTCCATGGGGCAGGCCAGGAGGTGAACAGCCCCTCGGCAAACGCACTCTTGCCCGAGCGCGCGCCGCCGAGCACGAAAATGCAGCCCTGCTGGCCTGCTGGCATGGTCCGGGCGCCATTGGCGGTCATTTTATTCTTCCCCATCTTGCATCGGCGCGCATAAGACCACACAACGCTGCCCATGCCATCCCGTCTTTCCATACCGCAGGACATGGCCGCGCTGCGCGCGCTGTGCCGCGACCTCCCCACGGCCGACATGGCCGCCAGTGCCGCCATTGCCGCTCATGACAGCCAGCTGACCAAGCCGCCGGGCAGCCTTGGGCGGCTGGAAGAACTGGCCCTGTGGGCCGGGCAGTGGCAACGCACCGACCGACCGCGGGCCGAGCGGGTGGATATCATTGTCTTTGCTGGCAATCATGGCGTGACCGCGCAGGGTGTCACGCCGTGGCCCAGCGATGTCACGCGCCAGATGGTCGAGAATTTTCGCACCGGTGGGGCGGCCATCAACCAGATCGCCCGCGTGGCGGGCGCCCGGCTGCGCGTGGTCGAGGTTGAAAGCCTGCGCCCCACGGCCGATTTCACGCACGCCCCCGCCATGGATGAAGCCACCTTCCTGCGCGCCATTGCCACCGGCATGCGCGCGGTCCAGCCCGGCACCGACCTGCTGTGCGTGGGCGAGATGGGCATTGGCAACACCACCCCTGCCGCCGCCATGTGCGCCGCCCTGTTTGGCGGCGGGGGCGCGCGCTGGGCCGGGCGCGGCACCGGGCTTGACGCGGCTGGCGTGCGCCACAAGGCGGCGGTGATCGACCGCGCCCTGGCCCATCATGCCGGTATGGGCGACCCGCTCGAAATCCTGCGCCATGTGGGCGGGCACGAACTTGCAGCCATATTCGGGGCGGTGCTGGCCGCGCGGTACAGGAATATTCCCGTGCTGGTTGATGGCTTCATCTGCACGGCCGCCGTGGCCCCGCTGGGCGTTATGGCACCCGATGGGCTGGCCCATACGCGGCTGGCCCACTGCTCGGCCGAAGGAGGGCACGCCCACCTTGCGGCAGAGCTGGGGCTGACCCCGCTGCTGGATCTGGGGCTGCGGCTGGGCGAAGGCTCGGGCGCGGGGCTTGCCGTGGGGCTGGTGCGCGCGGCGGTGGCGTGCCTGTGCGGCATGGCCACGTTTGCGCAGGCACAGGTCAGCGGGCGGGAATGAGCATCGCGGCCCGACTGCGCGCCGATCTTGTGTGCGGGCTGGGGCTGCTGACCCGCCTGCCCACGGGCTGGCTGGCACGCGACGGGCTGCCCTACAGCATGACGCGCTCGATATGGTGCTGGCCCCTGATCGGGGCTGCCGTCAACGCACTTGTGGCCCTTGCCTACGGGGTGGGCCTGCGGCTTGGCCTTGCCCCCCTGCCTGCGGCGGGCTGGTGCGTGGGCGGCCTGCTGCTGCTATGCGGCGGGCTGCATGAAGATGGCCTGGCCGACATGGCCGATGGCTGCGGCGGCGGCCGCGACCGGGCGCGCAAGCTCGAGATCATGCGTGACAGCCGCGTGGGCAGTTATGGAGTGATGGCGCTGGTCGTGGCCCTGCTGGTGCGCATCACGGCCCTTGCCGCCATGCCGGGACCGGTGGCGCTCATGGCCCTGCCGGTGGCGGGCGCGCTGGCCCGCGCCGCCATGGCGGGCGTGCTGTGGCGGCTGCCACCCGCGCGGCGCGATGGGCTGGCCAGCACCATGGACCACCTACCGCGCGCGGCGCTTGTGGCCTGCCTGGGCCTTGCAGGCGCGCTGGCCGCCCTGCTGCTGCCCGGCTGGCGCGCGCTGGCCACCTGCGGGGTGGCCATGCTGGCCAGCGTGGTCATGTGCCGCCTTGCATGCTGGCAACTTGGCGGACAGACCGGTGACGTTCTTGGTGCAACGGCAGTCGTGACGGAATGCGCAGTTCTGACGGCCCTGTGCTGAACGGGGCACCGCCCTGCTCGATCACCCGCACCGACCCCATGGGCGGCGAGGGCGCCAGCAGGTTGCCTGCGCTGCCCTGAACCATGCCGTGCATGAGGCGCAGCGGGCCGCCATGGGTAATGATGGCGCAGGACTGGCCGCGCTGGTGCATCTCGGTCCAGAAATGGCGCACGCGGGCCCGCAGCGCGGTGCCACTTTCGCCGCCGGGCGGGGCAAACCCGCTCACATCCGCCGCCCATGCATCGAGTGCCGCGCGCGAGATTCGGCTCCAGGGACGGCCCTCCCACTCCCCGAAGCTGATCTCACGCAGACGTGAATCCACCCTTAAGTCCAGATTCATGAATTGCGCCACCCGCTCCGCCACCATGCGGCACCGCCGCGCGGGCGACGAGAACAGAATCCGGCACCCCACACCCTGCATGACGGTACGCAGGCCATCGGCCATGCGCTCCCAGCCCTCGGCCAGGGCAACGTCGTGTTGGCCGTAACACACGCCTTCCGCGCCGATTACGGCGGGATGGCGCGCCAGCACTACTGCAAAACGGTCAGTCATCCGCTCCTGCTTTCCAACATGTCGCGCTGAGCATCCGCGAAGTTCGTGAACATCGCCATAAGAGCGGCAAGGGGGCAGATACCCGATAAGCACATGCCACTTTTTTGTCCCACCCTGTTCGGCAGGATGAAGATTCAAACATACAGGACTAAATAAAGCCTGTTTACAAGAACAACCGTATTCTGCATATCGGCATCTGCACGTTAAAACATCTTGATTTGCTGATACCCAGGGTCTGCGCCAGTCATTACACCAGACCGGAAGGATAAAGAGCATCATGCGCATATGGGCGAGTGCCTGCCTGCTCCTGTGGCTGCCTGCCAGCGCCAGCGCCGCGGGCCTGTTCAGCGCGACCCATCCCACCCTTGCCTGTGGGGATGATGCCGCCCTGCGTACCCTGTCCGATGCCACCGAGGTTGCCCGGCACCCCCCCGCCTGGCGCAGGACGCTGATCAGGCAGGGCGACTGCCATGCCGTGACCCCTGATATCAAGTGGGAAAAGATCGCCAACCGCAACGGGCTGCCGCTCATGCGCCGCGTGCCGCCGGTGCCGGGGCTGGCGCCGCAATATTTCATGACCGGTGACATCACGCCCGTTGGCGCGCCCGCCCCTGCGCCGGTTCATGTCGCGCCGCCTCCCCCGCCGCCTGTCGCCGAGATCCCCACCCCTGAAGGCCCGCAGCAGCAGGCCGAGGATGACACGCCCCCCGCCGCCCCGCCGGTTATCGTGCAGAACCGGGAAACGCCGCTGCCCACCGACCTGTTTTTCATGACGCGCGGCTTCCAGAAGCTCGGCTCGCTCATCCTGACGCTGATGCTCATTACCGGCGCCGGGTGGATCATGATGCGGGTGCTGCGCACGGTCTGGATCATGGCGCGGCGGCGCAAGGCCATCAACACCTGCCTGAAACTGGCCGAGCGCCATCGCCCCATGCTCGCGCGCTGGTACCAGCAGGCCGATGATGACAACGCCGCCACCCTGACCCACAGCCGCATGCCATGGAGCACGCATGTGGAACGCTTTACGCGCACCACGCTCCTGCCCGCGCTCGCGCGTGACGGCCAGAGCGCGCTCTGGCCTGCCATCAACAAGACGGTATGCGCGCATCTTACCACGCTTGCGGCCAATACCGCCCGCACGCCCTCCGCCACTGTGCTGACGCCTGGCATTTACCACCCGGACATGAACCAGGCGGAATATGCGGCCTTCTGCTCGCAATGGATTGAGAAAGCGGGATGGGAAATCCGCCCCCCGGTGGCCACCGGCCTGGGCTCGGTCATCCATTGCAACCGCAACGGGCTGAAAATGCTGGTGCATTGCTGGATCGACCGCAAGCCCGTGCATGATGACGTGATCTGGCAGGGCATAAAGGAAAAGACTGAAAGCCGCGCCGATATTGGCGCCATCGTCTCCAACGCGCCCTACACGCAGGAAGCCCTGCTGCTGGGCAAGAAGCACCGTGTCTTCCTGCTGCATCATGAAGATGTCTATAAATTCGTCTCGGGCATTGAAGTGCCCGATGTGGCCTGAACGCCCTGCGGCCTAATCGCGTGCCTGGCGGGCCGCAAGCGCATTGAAGCACAGCGCCACGCCATCCGCCTGGGCGGGGTTGGCATCGAAAAAGATCGTATCATCCGCCCGCTTCTGCCCGGTAATGCGGGCGGCGCAATAATCGAACACCGCCCTGCTGTCATGCCCGCGCGCGCAGTTGAGCAGGCCGGCAAAGCTGACATAACCCGCATGCTCGCGCCGCCCCGTAACATAGGCCGCGCACTGCCTGAGCACGGGCGGCGCGATCTGGCGCGCCATGATGGCGGCATAGGCTGATTCCTCGCGCGCGGTGCAGGTGGCCTGCGTGTCATGCGCGTGATGGCGGGCGCAGTACTGCGCCACCGCCCCATGCAGGTAGCCGCTCTCGGCCGGGCTATGCGCCCAGACCGTATCGGTGGCGCGGGTGTAATGAAAGACGGCAGCGCTGCGCCCTGCGCCAATCGCACGGAACGGCACCACGCGCGAGCTGCAGTACAGCGTCATGTCATAATGCGCTTCGTCATCGTCATGGGTGACAAAATCAAGGTAAAGCGGGTTGAGGGGTGCTGCGCACAGCAGGTTCCCCGTCGGTGTGACCGGATTCTGCCCATATTCCACCCGGTAGAGCAGATGCCCCGCCCGGCCGCTGGGATCAAGCGTGACGTCAAGCCGCTCGCCATTGCTCAAATCAATGCTGTTTTCAGACAGGCGCAGCTCGCCCATCTGCGTGGTGGTGGCCGCATCATCGGGGCGCAGCACAAAATACTGCGGCGCATCCTGTGCAAGTTCGCCACCGTCAAAACGCTGGTTGTCGGCATGGGCCGCGACCGGGGCGATGAGAATGCCGAGCAGGCCAGCAATCACGGCGGCGGCGCGGACTCTCACGGGGCCAGATTCCGGTTCGGACATGGTGCAGCGGCTCTCTTTCATGATTAAATATAATGCATTTTCTGCCAAAGCTTTAAAAATGATGTTCATTTTTTAATCATAACGCTTTTATCAAGGCATCTTTGCTTGTCAGCAGTTAACGCGTCTGACAATGTTCGCGACAGAACAACTATTTGATGCTGCATGATATTTCTTTCTGTTTCCTCTCCACCGCACAGGATCCGCCCCCTAGAGGCCGGATCTGTACGGACCAGGCCAAACCATTTTTATCATACAGCAAAACTGCATATTTTTTGTACATGGTTTAGGCCTGCCCCGAACAATGCCACGCCAGACAACCGGCTGGCCCCTCCTTCACCCTCCCATCTGCGATGACCACGGCGGAGACGACAGCATGAGCATACCGGACCACGCGCAGGAAGACAGCACCCCCATTTTGCCGGCAGAAGATGACGAGGGCTATCACAAGGGCCTGGGCAGCCGCCAGATCCAGATGATCGCCGTGGGCGGCGCGATCGGCACGGGCCTGTTCCTTGGCGCGGGCTCGCGGCTTCAGGCGGCCGGACCATCGCTCGCGCTGGTCTATCTTGTGTGTGGCATGTTCTCGTTCCTGATCATGCGCGCACTGGGCGAACTGGTGATGTACCGCCCCACCTGCGGCAGCTTCGTGTCCTACACGCGCGAGTTCCTGGGCGAGAAGGCGGCATTCGTGGCAGGCTGGCTGTCATTCATGAACTGGGCCATGACCGGCATTGTCGATATTACGGCAGTGGCGCTGTACATGCATTTCTGGGGCACGTTCGCTTTCGTGCCGCAATGGGTCTTTGCCCTCATGGCGCTGTGCGTGGTGACAACGCTGAACCTGGTGGGCGTGAAGTGGTTTGGCGAGATCGAGTTCTGGTTCTCGCTCATCAAGATCGTGGCTTTGTGCCTGTTCCTTGTCGTGGGCAGCATCATACTGGGCGTGCGCATGCCCGTGGATGGCCACCAGACCGGCCTGCACCTGATTGCCGATAACGGCGGCATCTTTCCGCACGGGCTGATTGCCAGCCTGCTGCTGGTGCAGGGCGTGGTGTTCGCCTATTCGGGCATAGAACTGATCGGCACCGCGGCGGGGGAGTGCGCGGATGTGCGCACCGTGCTGCCGCGCAGCATCAACAGCGTGATCTGGCGTATCGGCCTGTTCTATGTGCTGTCGGTGGTGCTGCTGGTCAACCTGCTGCCCTGGACCGCCTATCACGGTGGCACCAGCCCGTTTGTTACGTTTTTTGAAGCCCTTGGCGTGCCGGGCGTTGATACGATCATGAACATCGTGGTGCTGACGGCGGCCCTGTCCAGCCTCAACTCGGGGCTGTATTCCACCGGGCGGGTACTGCGCGCCATGGCGCTGGGCGGCGCCGCACCCGAGCCGCTGGCCCGCATGAACGCAAGCGCCGTGCCGGCCAACGGCATCCTGCTTACGGTTGCGGTGTACCTGGTGGGCGTGGTGCTCAATTACATCGTGCCCTCGCAGGTGTTCGAAATCGTGCTGAACATGGCGGCGATCGGCATCATCAGCACATGGGGGTTCATCCTGCTCAGCCAGATCAAGCTGCGCCAGGCGGTACGCAGCGGGCGCATGGCCTCATCCGGTTTTGAAATGCCGGGCGCGCCCTTCACCTCGTGGCTGACACTGGCCTACCTGGCCGGCGTGCTCGTGCTGATGCTGTTTGATTACCCCAATGGCACCTACACCATTGCCAGCATGTCCATCGTGGCCGTGCTGCTGGTGATCGGCTGGAAATGCCTCAACCCCGCGCACCCTGCCCCGCGTGACGGGCAGGAGCCGCCACACATGACCACGCCGTAAAGGAAAACGGCGGGAGAACTGCCATTCCCCCGCCGTCTCACCGGTCTGTCAGCCTGAGGAGCCCTGTCGTGATGTCCTGATCCCTTCCCTGCGACTGCAGTTTGTATAGCAGGCACCCGAACACTTACCCCCCATAAGACCCGGCATGCACTGCCATGCATGCAGGGACGCCCTGAGCAGGAAATGGCCGCAACCATGATTTCCCTGACACGTACCCACGCCGCAAGGCCGGGCACCACATCCCCTACCCGCGCCCTGACAGCACGGGAAAAAGACGCTGGTCGCCCCTATGGAAGAGCATCATACATTCCGCTACCGGAATCAATATTATTCGTTGCGATTCCATTCCTTATTGCTTTTTCCAGCTTTTCATCCGCGCAGGCAGCAGGCACGGGCAATGGCACGGCGGCGGGCTCGCAGGGCGTGAACGAGCATTACACCCAGTGGTACACCGGCTCGCTCGTCTCCCCCTCCGGCGCGCTGACCAAGAAGGGCGTGTTTGCGTGGGAGCCGTATTTTGCCTACAGCCAGCCGGTGGGCAACCTTGATAGCGTGGGCCGTGCGGCGCCCATAAAAGACAGGGCCCACATGGTCTCGAGCTTTACGCTTTACAAATATTCCATCACCAATTCGATCAGCCTGCAGATGACGCCCACCATCAGTTACGGCTGGCGGCATGGCGGCTATGGCGGCACGACAAGTGGCGCGAAAATGGGCGACCTGCCGGTGGATGTGATGTGGCGCTACCTTGATGCCGACCCAAAGCGCTACATCCCGGCACTCAGCCTGTTCGTGGGCGTGGCCTTTCCTTCCGGGGATTATACAAAACTGGGCCGCGCGGAAGATGGCGTGGGCACCGGCACCTACACCTTCCGCGTGGCACTGACGGAGCAGTCAACCTACACCCTGCCCGGCCACCATGAACTGCGGCTGCGTACATGGGGCACCTTTCGCCGCGCGCTGACGCAGGCGCATATTGCCGATATCAGCAGTTACGGCACCTCGGCGGGGTTTCGGGGGCTTGCGCATCCGGGCATGTATGGCGAGAGCGGCTTCTCGCTGGAATATGGCGTAAACCAGAAATGGGTCATCGCCATGGATCTGGCACGCGACTGGGCCAATGGCGCGCGGGTGCGTGGCTATAACGCACAGGGCAAATACCAGGACATACTGGGGCAGGCCTCGGGTGACTGGGTGATCGCCCCTGCGGTGGAATATAACTGGTCGCCGCGCTTTGGCATCATTGCCGGTGTTACCGCCATCTTTGCGGGCCATAACACCGGGCAGGTCATCTCGCCGCAATTTGCTTTCAACAGCGTGTTCTGACGACGGCCGGGAATGCTTTTTTAAAAGGCTTTGTCCATAAATGGTCCCGGATCAGGGCCGGTCGAACAACGCCTGGATGGCATCGGTATCCGCGCCAGTCATGAGCGCAAGGGCCAGCAGGATGCGCGCCTGCCGGGGGCGCATGTGGCCCGCGGCAAGCAGGCCGCGCTGGCACAGTTCCTGACGCCGCACCACGCCGCCACAATACCCGCTGCTGGCCTGCACCACCACAATGCCCGCCGCCACGGCCTCATCAAGGGCAGCGTTCTCGGCGGGCGTGCACATGCCGGGCAGCATGCCTGCCGCGATGAGGCCACGCGCACCGGCGCGCATAAAGGCGCGTATGCCCACGCCATCGGCGCCTGCATGGCTGTAGGTTATGTCAACGCGCGGAATTTCGCCGCCCGCGCCATAAGCGGGTGGCCAGCCCACATGCCGGCGGTAGCCGCTTGCGCGCCCAAAGAAGACCCGGTTGGCCTCGATCATGCCGAGTGGGCCGAAATCGGGCGAGCGGAAGGTTTCAAGCTGGTACGTGGAAGCCTTGGTCACTTCCTGGGCGGCATGGATCTCGTTATTGGCCACCACCAGCACGCCGCGACCGGCCGCCTGTGGAGCTGATGCCACCAGCAGGGCGGCATACAGGTTGGCCGGGCCATCGGCGCTGATGGCGCTCGCCGGACGCTGCGCGCCCACCACCACCACCGGACAGGGCACATCGAGCACGAGATCGAGGAAGCAGGCGCCCTCCTCCAGCGAGGACGTGCCATGGGTCACGACCACGCCGCTCAAATCAGGCTGGCTTGCAACCGTGTGGTTGATGACGCTGGCCAGTTCAAACCAACGGGGCAGGGTCATTTCCACGCTGTCGCAACTGGAAAAAGGAATGCCCCGCACTGCAAAGCGCGCCCGCACAGCCTCGGGCAGGGCCGCAAGCAGGTCGGCCCCGCCAAGACTTGTGCCGATCTCGGCATAATCGACCGTATCGCGCGGGTCCATCGCCTGGCGGGCAATGGTGCCGCCGGTTGATATGATGGCTATGACGGGTCGCTGCATTCCGCTCTACCTTCTGGTTCAGGCACACTCAGGCGCGATCAATCACGCAGGCGGGTCGCCTGTCAAACCCGTAAATCAAAGTTTCGGGGTGCTTCTTTTTTTGAAAAAATCAGTATCTTTCAAAGCTTTTTAAAAAAATCTTCACCAAAAACTTTTTACTGATATGGCCCCGGCTCCGGCACCCAGCCCGTCAGCAGGTTGCGGCCGATTTCAGCATTTTTCCAGTCCACGGGGTCATGTAGCGACAGGGTGCGGGCATCGCGCCAGTAACGGTCCAGCCCTTGGGCTGCATCCGTGCCCCGCGCGCCTGCCGCAGCGGGCGCATCGCTGGCCGCACGCAGGGCCGCGCGCGTGGCGACCGAACGCGCAGCACTTGCCGCCATGGCTACCGTGGCGCGGGGCACTTCGCCCTGCTCATGCTGGTCAAGCAGGCGGCCCGCCTGCGCCACGCTGCACCAGGCACCGGACAGGTCGGCCCCGATCTCGCCCAGCAGGCGGCGCACATAGGGGTCCTGGTCCGCGCTTTCCACCCCTGCCGCCCCCCACGGGCGCGCGTGTTGCGGCACAAAGGCACAGACCGCGCGCAACGCGCCAATGCCGATACCGGTCAGGATGGCGCTGAAACCGGCCTGAAAGCGCAGGGCGACATGCTGCGGCAGGTCGGTATCAGGCGCGAGCGCGTTCCAGAAATCATCAACCACGACATTTTCCAGCGTCACGGTGCCGGAATCGGTCGCGCGCTGGCCCATGCGGTTCCAGTCATGGTGAAAGCGCAGCCCCGCCGCCCCGCGCGGCACGAGGTCCATGCGCACGCCCGCGCGCACGTTCCCCCCCATCTGCTGCGCCCGCAAGGGATCGAAAGAGGACACGGCCACAAGGTCCGCGCCCGAGGCCCCGGTGGCATAGATCTTGCGGCCTGACACGACATGCGTGCCAGCATGACCTGGCCTGGCCAGTGTCTGCATGAAGCTGTCGGCCCTGCGCCCGTTCTCGGCCACGGCCATGCCGAGAATGACGTGCTCATGCACGATGCGGCGCGCCAGCACGGGCCTGAGCGCTGCGGGCGCATAGGCAAATATCTCGCGCACCAGATCGTCATGCACTTTGTAGATCTGGGCGATGGCGGGGTCTGCCACGGCAAGGCGCAGCATGAATTCGAGCGAGAGTTCCTGCGTCACCCCCAAGCCCCCCCAGGCGCAGGGCACGGCAAGGGCCAGCACGCCGGTGGCCTTCAGCGCGGCCATGGCCTGGTGGGGGTAGCCACCCGCGCGGTCACGCTGCGCTGCCGTGGGGGCGATGACCGTGTCGATCACCGCCTGCGCCCGCAGCAGCACGGCACCCACGTCACCCTGCACGGAACGGGCAGGAAACAGGTCACCTAACAGCGGGGGCAGACACGGATCCTGTGCCGATGAAATGCTCATGCGGCACGATAGGAAGGATGGCACGGCGCATCAACCATCCCCTGATTTAAAAAAAACAGACGTTTCCGGGTGTCGCCTTTTTTAAAAAACGATGTTCTTTCAGAGCGTTTTGAAAAAGCTTCACCAAAACTTTTACACCCGTCAGCCACCGGCCTGCCTGCGGGCTGCGGCGCGGATGTCGCTTAGCGACAAAAGCCAGATCACGAAGCCGCCCATGGCCAGGCAACTGCCCACCCAGCCCACGGATTCCCAGCCCAGCCCGGCGCTGATCGCCATGCCGCCCAGCCAGGGGCCAATGGCGTTGGCCATGTTGAAGGCGCTCTGGTTCATCGCTGCCGCCAGCGCCTGGGCATCGACCGCCACACTGAGCAGGCGCGACTGGATGACCGTGCCCAGCCCCCCGCCACAGCCGATCAGGAACACGATGGGCATCATGCCCCACACGGAATGCACCGAACCGGGAAAGCCCGCGAGTGCTGCCGCATTGACCAGAAGTGTTCCGCCAATGGTGGGCATCATCTTGTGGTCGGCCGCCCATGCACAGGTCATGGTGCCAACCGTCATGCCCACGCCAAATACCGCCAGCAGCACGGGTGTCATGTAGGCAGGCGCATGCGTGACCTCCTGCAAGATGGAGGCAAGATAGGTATAGACGCAGAAGATGCCGCCAAAACCTACCACGCCAATGCCCAGCGTCAGCCACACCTGCCGGTTTTTAAGGGCGCGGATCTCGGTCATGGCGCTGGCGTTGGGACGCGGCGGGTCGGTAGGCACGAAGCGCATGATGAGCAGCATGGTGCATAGCGCCAGCCCCGCAATCAGCACGAACGCCCAGCGCCACCCCACCAGCATGCCCAGCCCGTTGGCCATGGGCACGCCGCCAATGGTCGCGATGGTCAGGCCCAGCACCACGCGGGCAACGGCCTGCGTGCGGCGGTTTTCAGGCACGAGGGCGGAGGCGACAATACCAGCCGTGCCAAAATAGGCCCCATGTGGCAACCCGCTGATGAACCGGCACAAAAGCAGGCACAGGTAATTGGGGGCGAGTGCTGTCAGCCCATTACCAATGACATAGAGCACCATCATGCCGATCAGCAGGTATTTACGGCTGCATTTGGCCCCCAGCATGGCAATGAGTGGCGCCCCCACGCATACGCCTGCGGCATAGGCCTCGATGGCGTGGCCCGCCTGCGGCACGGTCACATGCATGCCTGCCGAGATCATGGGCACGAGGCTCATGGCCGCGAATTCAGCCGTGCCGATGGCAAAGCCGCCAAGGGCAAGAATAAAAAAGATCAGGCCGGGGCTGCCAACGTGGCGGATGGGCGCAGGCGCCCCTCCACGGTCATGGATCATTGTCTGTGTCATGCATATGCTCTGGACGAATGGAGTAAAGCGCGCGTGTTGCACGCAACAGGTTGCGCGCCGTTACACCCATGCCGACATGCCGACAAGCCCCGTTGGGCAATGTATTTCCACCCGCGCCCAGGCCATGCGGGCAAAAGGGGCGGTAAACGCCCGCCATGGCATTTTACAAAGCTTTTTGAAAAAATCGTCGCCTGGAACGCGCTGATACTGGTCCCGCGCAGGCAAGCATGACGCCTGTACGTGCAGGCAGGCGCTTCATGATCGCTCAGGCAAAATTCCGGGCACAAAAAAAGACGCCGAAGCGCCTGTCATGGTCATTCTTTTTGGCCTGCTGGCTGCCGGCCATTCCCACATTAGCGTGGGAATTCCGGCGGCAGGGGTGTCAGGACAGAAACCCCACAGCTCAGGCAGCGCGATCGGACACGATGGTAGCGATCATCAGGGCAGCGATCATGGGCAGGAAAGCAACCATGGTCAGGGAGGACATGGCGTCAACGGAGTGGGCAATCATGGTGCTGATGTTTTCAATAAACATGTTTTCAGTTCCTTTGGTGTCGTGTTGGTGAGACGGAAGGAACACCAGAACCAAAATACTGGCAATAAAAAATCTGGAACAGTTGGCGATAACCAGCATACCATTACAGTATCGGCATATTATTATTGTTCAATAAATACGCATAACCTCAAGACCGCCCTGGTCCTTTTGCCGGTGCCCGGAAAAACTGTGCCATGCAAAGCAGCATAATGGCCGCGCGCCTCATTAGAGGGGCACGAGGCCAGATTAAAATCTGTGCAAATGCACAATATTTAATCTTCTATTATCACGATTTCGTGAACTGCCTGGCTATCTGACAGGCCCGATTTTGGGCCCTGCCAGCCCGTTTCAGGCCACTCCAGACGCAGGCCCGAAAAAACTGTCCTGTTTTCAATAGCCTGCGTTACAGCACCCGTCCAGCATAAAAACAGGTCATTTTTGCCCGAAGGCAAAAAAGTGACCTGCCCGCGGGCACCGGCCCCAATCAGCCCTGCTCGGGCAGATCGATTCCATAATCATAGCGCCGCACCGCCTCCCCCATCCTAGCCATGCCCGCCGGGGCATCCATGGGGGTGAACAGCACCTCGATAAAGTTTACGCCCTTATGGGCCGCCGCCTGGTCCAGCGCGGCTTCGAGCTCATCCATGCTGGCCACCCTGAACGCACGCGGCGCCCTGTCCGGGCCAAAGACCTGCGGCAGGTCGGCATAACGCCAGTTGGCAACGTCGTTATAAGCCGATTTCGGGCCAAGGATCATGCGCTCGATGGTGTAGCCACCGTTATTGATGAGAAAGATGGTGATATTCGCCTCATGGCGCAGCAGGGTGGAGAGTTCCTGCACGGTCATCTGAAAGGAGCCATCGCCAATAAACAGCACATGCCGCCGCTCGGGCCGGGCGAGGCACGCGCCAAGGCTGGCAGGCAGAGAATACCCGATCGCAGCCCATACCGGCTGCACCAGCAGGCTGCACCCTGCCGGCAGGCGCGCATGCAGCATGGCCGTCATGGAGGAGCCGTTATCGGCCACCACCACGTCAGCCGGTTGCAGGAAGGTTTCGACCCGGCGCCAGAACGGGGCCTGGGCCCAGCCTTCATCCTGCGGCGCGGGCGCCGTGGGGGTGGCGGGCGCGGCAGTCCGCTCGGGCCGCGCCATGCGCACGCTGGCCAGGCGCTGGTGCACGCTGTCAAGCAGGTCGGCAGCCGTAATGCCCTGAATGTTCTCACCATTACAGTTCAGGCTGAAAGGCTGTACATCCACCATCGCCCCCGGCGCGATCTGCTGCGAGAAATATCCCGATGTGGAGTCAACGAACCGGACCCCCAGCGCAAGCACGCAATCCGCGGCCTTTACGTAATCCGCAACAGCCGGGGCGGAAGCAGCCCCCCCATACTGCCCCAGCCATTCAGGCCCGGATTCAGGCAGCAGCGTGCGCGCGGTGGACAGCGCGGCATAGGGAATGCCGAAGGTCGTGCACAACGCCCGCACGCGTTCGTGCAGGCCATACTGGCGCACCATGGCATCAACCAGCACCACGGGCCTGCGGGCCTGGCTGATGCGCCGGACCACCTGCTCCGCAGCCCGGGCGAGCAGGCCGGGATCGGACACGGCAGCGACCGTGGGCGGCGGCGGCACATCAACCGCAACATAGCAGATATCGGAGGGGAACTGGATATAGACCGGGCGGCGCAGCGCCTGCACGGCCTGCAGCACGCGGTCGGTCTCGGCCACGGCGGTGGCGGGGTTGAGCCGCGCGCAGGCGACCGTGAACTGCCGGTAGCAGTTCAGCACGTTGTCATAATTGCCATCGGCCAGGGTATGGTGCACCAGCGCGCGCGACTGGATGGCATGCCACGGCGGCATGCCTGAAATCACGACCAGCGGCACGCCCTCCGCACTCGCCCCTGCCACGGCGGAGAGGCATGACAGATCGCCCACCCCGTAGGTGACCAGCACGGCCCCGATGCCCGCCAGCCGCGCATCGCCATCCGCCGCATAGGCCGCATTGAGTTCATTGCAGGTGCCGATGAACTCAATGCCCGGCGTGCGCTCGATGAGCTCGAGGAATTCAAGGTTGTAATCACCAGGGACGCCATAGATACGCGAAACACCAAGATGCCGGAGCCGGTCCAGCAGCATACTACCGATTGATCCGCGCATGCCGTCTTTCCCCTATCTGTTGCCACCTCCGCCGAAATTGGCGGGGGCAGGGTCAATAGATATCAAAATCATTGTTTCCGGTGGATGAAAAGGCCATACGGCGTTCCGTCATGTTCAGGATCCATGATGACATGTCCGAGCGCGTGCGCGGGAAGGGCAGGCGATGCACCATGGAGCGCATGCTGTAGAATTTGCGGTACATGCTCTGGATGCGCTGCTCCATCTGCCCCGGCGTGCAGTTCTTGGGCCAGATATGGCAGACTTGGCCGGGCCAGCGGTCGATATCCTCGGGGTCGATGATGCGGCCCGCCTTCTTCATCCGCTCGAACAGGGCCGTGCCCTTGGTTGGGGTCAGGATATTGAAATAGGCCGCAGGCACCTTGTGCGCCTCGAGGAAGGAGAGGGTCGCCTCGTACACATCGGGGTGCTCGTCATCATAGCCGAAGATGAAGTTGAGCGAGTAGCTGATGTCACGCCGGCGCAGGTTGTCGAACATCTCGCCATAGCGGCTGGCCTTGTTCCAGCCCTTCTTCATGCCCTGCAGCATTTCCTCGTCAATACTCTCGATGCCGATATTGACGTGCATGACCCCGCTGCGCCGGGCAAGGTCGAGGAAGTTCGTATCAAGGCACAGGTTGGACGACCACAGCGTGGACCAGCGGATCCTGAGCGGTACCAGCCCTTCCATCAGTTCCATGGCGCGGCTTTTCTTGCCGCCGAAATTGCTCTCGCCAAAGAAGAAGTGGCTGCCCTTGTCCTTGATGCGCTCAAGCTCGGCCACCATCTGGTCGACCGGCCGCCAGCGGAAGCGCCCGCCAAGATAGAACCGCTCAGAGCAGAAATCACACACGAACGGGCACCCGCGCGAGGACTGCACGGCAAAGGTGCGGAAGGGGCCGAACTTCTTCAGGTCCAGCAGGTCGTAGCGCGGGGGCGGCAGGTCATTGAGTTCCTTGAGCGGCGTGGCGCGGTAGATCTTTTGCAGCCGGTCGGCCGCCGCATCCTCGAGCATGGTGCGCCAGATGGGTTCGGCCTCGCCCACGCCCACCGCATCACAATGCTCGGCCGCCTCCTCGGCATAGAAGAACACGTGCGGGCCACCCATGATGACCTTGACCCCGCGCCTGCGGAACTCGGCGGCAATATCGTATGCGCGGGGGGAATGCAGCGTCCAGGCGCTGAGTGCGACCACATCGACCGGCACCTCGAAATTGATGTCCTCCAGCTGCTCGTCAAGCAGGGTGACGGTCCATTCGCGCGGCGTGAGGGCTGCAAGATAGGGCAGGGCCAGCGGCACCATCTGCCGCCGCTTGGTCTTGAAAATGGTCCGGTCGGTCTTGGAACGGTAATGCGATGGCTGGATGATCAGCAGCTTGAGATCTGCCTTGGACATGCTTCAACTCCATGGACCGGGACGTGAAGGAAAATGCTTGATAAATAACTGTCAGGCATATCGTACGGTTTTTGTCCCACATGTCCACCACGCACAGTAAACACGATTATATTCAGGCGCGGCCATATAGAGCATTCATATTTCATATATCAAAAATTTGCATGATTATTTATTGAACAGATTTTTTATTACTTATTTATTATTTATTTTGTTTTTCTTACTACAAACCATAAGGCCGCAACTTCAAACCAGCCACATATCAGGTTTAAGCCTGCTGCATGCCTGCGGCCCCTGCATGCAAACAGGCCCGCTCCTTGCGGAACGGGCCCCTGCAATGTCATGCGATTTCAGGGTGCGCGTTGATCCACAACATCCCCATAACCTTCGGCAATCAGGAATCGCCAGCCGGGCGACAGGCCCCGATAGGGGATGACCAGCGCGCACCAGTTGTCGATGTGGCTGGTATGGAGCGGCACGAAAAAATCGACATCGTCCGAGGTCTCCTCGCCTGCCCATATGTACCAGCCGCCCGTGCCATTTTCAGGTTCAAGGCGCACGCCGTTTATGAGCCGCAGGCTGTCCTGACATTGCAGGCAATGCCCGGCTTCAGGTGCCGGCCACAATCCAGATAGGGCACCTTGAAGCGTGTGCAGGTTTGGGCCTGGATGGCCTCATAAGGGTGAACCGCCATGGCGGCTCCCTTCAACCGATTTCACGCACGGCGCCATAGATGTGGTACAGCGAGCTCGCGGGCATGTAGCCATCAAGCGGCGTGCCATCCGACCCCAGCCGGTCAAACCAGCCGCCGCGCAACCCGGGCGGCACATAGGCGCGTGCAAAACGGGCGCAGGCCGGGGCCAGCAGGTCCTGTGCCCCGCCATCGCCCCCTGCGGCGCGGCGGGCGAGCTGGCGGATGAATTCGGTCTGCTGCCAGATGCGCGTCGTGGCTTCAAGCGGCGCGCCGTGATCGGTCACCGCATCGCACACGGCCAGCGTGCCAGGGCAGACGCCATGGCGCATGCCAAACGCATGCAACCGCGCCGAGGCATGCATGAAGGGCGAGTCCGCCCCCTCCCCCGCAAGGCGTGCATATTCCGCCAGCAGCCAGGCCCATTCAAACACATGGCCCGGCTCGGTCCGGTTCTGCCCCGGCGGCGCGCTCGGCTGCCACAGCGGCGTGAACAGTTCGCCCACGGCACCCCCGGGCAGCATGAAATGCCGCATGCCCAGCACCGCAAGGGCGCGGGCGTGATCGAGGTACATTTCCCCGCCGCCCACCTCGGCCAGCGCGAGGAAAGCTTCAAGCAGGTGCATGTGCGGGTTCTGGCGGCGAAAGCCATCCTGCCCCGGCACGGTATCAAGATAGCCGCCGGGCTGCGGCGTGCCGAACAGGGTGGTTATTTCATCCACCGTCTGCCGTGCCGTCTCCAGCCACGTCCGCTCGCCCGAAAGCCTGTATGACCACGCGCAGGCATAAAGAATGAAGGCATGGGCATACAGGTCGCGCCGCGTATCGGCCAAGGCGCCATCGGGGCCGAGCGAAAAGACCCAGCCCGGCGCGCCATCCGCCCGCCAGTATTCTTTACGCACCTGCGCCATGCAGGCCAGCGCCGTGGCGCCGGCAGAACTATGGCCATCATCGGCGGCCCGCACATAGGTCGCGATCTGGCGGGCCTGCACCATAAGCCGCAGGGCGGGCGGGTTGCATGGCGCCGCGTCAAAGCCCAGCCGCTCATGAAACAGCTTGCGCACGGGGTCGAACCCCGCCTCGATCCATAACGGCAGGGCGGCCTGCGCCATCCAGTCGCGCAATGCCCCAAAGGGTTGTGCGCCCACGGGCTGCTGCTCACCCATTGGCCGGACCCGCGCCTGCGCGCTGCACCAGCGATGTGGTCGAACGGCCATCAATCAGGTCAATCAGGGCCACGCGGCCGCCATAACCACGCACGAAGGGCGCGCCCACCACCTGCTCTTCCGTATAATCCGCGCCCTTGACCAGCACATCGGGGCGCAGGGCCCTGATGGCCTCGATGGGCGTTTCCTCATCAAACAGCACCACGAGGTCGACATCACGCAGGGCGCCGAGCACGGTAGCCCGGGCCAGTTCATCCTGCACGGGGCGCGACGGTCCCTTGAGGGCTGCCACCGAGCGGTCGGTATTAAGCGCCACCACCAGCCTGTCGCCCTGGCGGGCCGCACCACGCAGCAGGGCGATATGGCCGGGGTGCAACAGGTCGAAACAGCCATTGGTGAACACGATGCGCGCGCCATGGCGCCGCCAGTCCGCCACGATGCGCGTGGCCTCGCCCAGGCTGACAAGGTTGCCGTGGCCCGTGGTTTCCCCGTTAAGGGCATGCTGCAGTTCATGGCGCGAGACCGTGGCCGTGCCGTGCTTGCTGACCGAGATCGCCGCCGCCGTGGTGGCGATGACCACCGCCGTCTCGAGCGGCAGCCCGGCAGAGAGCATGGTGGCGATGGTGGCCACCACCGTATCCCCTGCGCCGCACACATCAAACACCTCCGAGCGCTGGGCCGAGACATGCCGCACGGTGCCTGCCTGCTGCCACAGCGACATGCCCTGCTCGGAGCGCGTGACCAGCACGTCACCGCCAAACTGGCTGCCCGCCACGCGCGCCGCCGCCTCCACCTGCGCATCGGTGTCGGTGGGCAGGAAGGTGGCGCGGCTGATCTCGGCGCGATTGGGCGTAATCAGCGCCGCCCCTGCGTAAATGCCGAATGTCGGGCGCTTGGGGTCCACGATCACGGGCACGCTGGCTGCCGCCGCCCGCGCCATGATGCCCCGTATCACCTCATCGGACAGCACGCCCTTGGCGTAATCCGAACACACCAGCACCCGCGCGCCCGGCAGGGCCGCATCAACGGCGGCGAGCAGGCGGGCATTGGTTTCGGCGCTGAAGGGGGCGAGAATTTCCTCATCAATGCGGATGATCTGCTGCTGCCCGCCAAGGATGCGGGTCTTGGTGATGGTGGTCCATGCGGGGTCGATCACCCATCCGCCCGTGTCGATGCCGGGCCACGCGGCCAGTTTTTCACGCAGGGTGCGGGCCGCGCCATCAGCACCCGCCACCCCGATCAGGCTGACCGGGGCGCCAAGGGCTGCCGCGTTGGCCGCGACATTGGCAGCGCCCCCCGGCGTTGCGTGCTCGCGCGCATGCAGCAGCACGGGCACCGGGGCCTCGGGCGAGATCCGGTTGACCGAGCCGGTAATATAGCGGTCCAGCAGAAGATCACCCACGACAATAATCCGGCCGGGTGTGAGTGTATCAATCATCCATGATCCATCAGGACAGAAAAAAGGCAGGCGCACGCGCTATCGCAGCAATAGGATATGGCGGCGTATCTGTCACGTCGCCCCGGTTGGATACAACCTGCCCTCTGGGCGGATTTCAAAAATGACAAAAGTTTTTGGGTGCCGCCCTTTTTCAAAAAGGCGGCTTTTTCTGAAGCTTTTTGCAACAAGCTTCACCAAAAACTTTTATCTCACGCCTTAAACGGCAGGCAGGATGCTGCTGGTGCCGTCATGCTCGAGCATGTCGATGATGGCGGCCGCCGTTTCCTCCACCGAGCGATGGGTGACGTTTATGACCGGCCATTTATGCCGCGTGCACAGCCGCCGCGCCCAGAGCAGTTCCTCCTGCACGTTGACCGGGTCGATATAGGGCTTGACCGATGTTTCCGACATGCCGGGGGCCGCCATGGAGCGGCCGGGCAGCATCATGCCCACGCGTGAGCGGCGGATTTCGAGCAGGGTATGCGCATCAATGGTCAGGCCCACCACAAGGCCGGGAAAATGCTCCAGCCCCGCAGGCAGAGGCGCATGCGGCACGAGTGGAATATTGGCGGCCCTGATGCCCCGGTTGGCCAGATAGAAACAGGTGGGTGTCTTGGATGTGCGCGAGACCCCCACCAGCACCACCTCCGCGCGGGTCAGGTCGGTTGTCTTCTGCCCGTCATCATGGGCAATGACGTACTGCATTGCATCGATGCGGCGAACGTACTGGCCGCCGGGGTGGCGCTCGGCGGGGATGCCAGTCTGCTGTTCAAGGAAATGGAT
Organism: Komagataeibacter sp. NFXK3; assembly: GCF_054182245.1. Lineage (NCBI taxonomy): Bacteria > Pseudomonadati > Pseudomonadota > Alphaproteobacteria > Acetobacterales > Acetobacteraceae > Komagataeibacter > Komagataeibacter sp. NFXK3. The sequence goes on along the minus strand of NZ_JAPIVJ010000002.1, from coordinate 101,792 downwards.
GGTGCCATCAAGGATGTTCTTGACCTGCACCCCAAGGCGCGCGCACCCCACCCGCAGCATGGTCTGCAATTCGGGTGATGTGAGCGAGGACAGGACCGGCCCCGGCTCGTGGCTGATCCCGGCCAGCACGCGGCCAACCTGCATGCGCGTGCGCACGAGGTTCCAGTTACGCAGGGCAAACTCGGCATCCTGGAACTGGGCGCCACAGGCGCGCATGACCGCCTCGAGCGCCTGTCCCGTCGCCTCGGATACAAGATGCAGGATAATCGGCTTTTCGCTCATGGTCCTGCCTGACAGGCGCGCCGCTGCCTGGAGGCAGGCGACGCGCCATTTTTTCAGTCTCTAGGCCACCACGGGTGTCAGGCGGGGTTGCCGACCCTGTTGCGGGTGGCAAGGGCCGCCTGGGCCGCCGCAAGGCGGGCCACCGGCACGCGGAAGGGCGAGCATGACACGTAATCCAGCCCGACTTCATCAAAGAAGGCGATGGAATCCGGGTCCCCACCATGCTCGCCACAGATGCCCAGCTTGAGGTCGGGGCTGGTCTTGCGCCCCCGCTCCACGCCAAGGCGCACGAGCGCGCCCACGCCATCACGGTCGATGGACACGAACGGGTCGCGCGGCAGCAGGCCGTTATCGACATAATAAGGCAGGAAAGAACCCGCATCATCACGCGACAGGCCAAAGGTGGTCTGGGTCAGGTCATTGGTACCGAACGAGAAGAAATCGGCATATTCCGCAATCCTGTCCGCCTGGATGGCGGCGCGCGGCAGTTCGATCATGGTGCCGATATAGTAGTTGAGGTTGGTGCCCTCTTCCTTCAGCACGCGGGCGATCTCGTCTTCGGCAGCGCGGCGGGTGGTGGCCAGCTCGGCCTGTGTTGCCACCAGCGGGATCATGATCTCGGGGCGGATCGGCTTGCCGAGCTCCTTCTCCACGATCACGGCGGCCTGGATCAGCGCGCGCACCTGCATGGCATAGATTTCCGGGCTGGTCAGGCCAAGGCGGCAGCCCCGGTGGCCCAGCATCGGGTTGGTCTCGGCCAGCGCCGCGCAGCGGGCACGCACCTCTTCCACGCTCTTGCCCAGCGCCTGCGCCACTTCGGCCATCTCGGCTTCCGCATGCGGCAGGAACTCGTGCAGCGGCGGGTCGAGCAGGCGCACGGTTACCGGCAGCCCCGCCATGATGCGGAACAGGCTGGCAAAGTCATCACGCTGGAAAGGCAGCAGCCCCGCAATGGCCTTCTGGCGCACCAGTTCATCATCGGCAATGATCATCTGGCGCACGAGGCCAATGCGGTCAGGGCCGAAGAACATGTGCTCCGTGCGGGCAAGGCCGATGCCCTCCGCGCCAAAGCGCCGGGCGGTGGCGGCATCATCGGGCGTTTCGGCATTGGCGCGCACGCCAAGGCGGCGCACGCTGTCGGCCCAGCCCATGAGCGTGTTGAAATCATCGGACAGGGTGGGTGCGATGGTGGGCACACGACCCAGATAGACAGCCCCTGTGCCGCCATCGAGCGTGATCCACTCGCCCTGCGCGATGGTATGCGTGCCGATGGTCATGGTGCCAGCGGCGTAATCGACATGAATGCTGCCAGCCCCTGCCACGCACACGCGGCCCATGCCACGCGCCACCACGGCGGCGTGCGAGGTCATGCCGCCACGGGTGGTGAGCACGCCACGGGCGGCGTGCATGCCGTGCACGTCCTCCGGCGAGGTCTCGATACGGACCAGGATTACGTCCTCGCCCTTGGCGGCCCGTGCTTCACATTCCTCGGCCGAGAACACGACGGCACCGGCAGCAGCCCCCGGCGAGGCGGGCAGGCCGCGCGTGAGCTGCACGCGCTCGGCCTTGGGGTCGAGCGTGGGGTGCAGAAGCTGGTCAAGCGAGGAGGCGGGCACGCGGCGGATCGCATCTTCCTGCGTGATCAGGCCTTCACGCGCCATGTCGATGGCGATCTTGAGTGCTGCGGCAGCCGTGCGCTTGCCGCTGCGGGTCTGGAGAATGTAGAGGACATTGCGCTGGACGGTGAATTCGATGTCCTGCATGTCCTTGTAATGGGTTTCGAGCACCGAGCGCACGCGCATCAGCTCGGCGTATGCCTGCGGCAGGGTGGTTTCCATCGGGTGCTGGCCCGCCTCGGCCCGCGCGCACGCCATGGGCTGCGGCGTGCGGATGCCCGCCACCACGTCCTCGCCCTGCGCGTTGATGAGGTATTCACCATAGAAGATGTTCTCGCCCGTGGACGGATCGCGCGTGAAGCACACGCCCGTGGCGCAGTCATCGCCCATGTTGCCGAACACCATGGACTGCACGTTCACCGCCGTGCCCCATGAGGCCGGGATTTCGTGCAGCCTGCGGTAGGTGTTGGCGCGCGGGTTCATCCACGAACCGAACACCGCCCCGATCGCGCCCCAGAGCTGGTCCTGCGGGTTGGTGGGGAATTCGGTGCCGGCATGGGTGCTGATGAGGTGGCGGTAATCGGCCACGATGGTGCGCCACTGCTCTGCCGTGATGGCAGTGTCGTCTTCCACCTTGCTGGCGCGCTTGAACTGCTCGAGCACGTCCTCGAAATGGTGGTGGGGCACGCCCATCACCACCGAGCCGTACATCTGGATGAAGCGGCGGTAGCTGTCCCATGCGAAGCGGGCATCGCCGGAGGAGCGGGCCAGGCCTTCCACCGTCTCGTCATTGAGGCCGAGGTTGAGCACGGTATCCATCATGCCGGGCATGGACACGCGCGCGCCCGAGCGCACCGAGACCAGCAGCGGGGCCGCGGCATCGCCAAAGCGCAGGCCCATGGATTTTTCAACCCGGGCCAGCGCATCGGCTACCTGGGCGCGCAGGTCATCGGGATATTTGCGGCCATTTTCGTAGAAGGCCGAACAGACTTCCGTCGTAATGGTGAAGCCAGGCGGCACGGGCAGGCCGTTGGCCGCCATTTCCGCAAGGTTGGCGCCTTTGCCACCCAGAAGGTTGCGCATTTCCGCGCGCCCTTCGTTCAGCCCATCTCCGAAGCTATAAACCCATTTGGTCATGTCTGTTCGTTCCTACGCGCGTCCGTCTGTCAAGGGTAACGCCTGCTCCGGCACAGGGCAAAAACAGACGACCGTGCTTTAATATTGTTTGTTGTTGGCAGGTCCGGGCAGTGAATTTAACCGGCACGGGCAAGGGCGGGCAATCACTATTTTCGCGCGCCCCGGCTTGCCACGCAGCACGGCTCCGGGCGCGAGAAGTCGGACACGATGCGAAAAATGAAAATAATATCGTTTAATTACAAAGATATATTTTTATAAACTGTCATAACAAACACAGGTGCCCGGAAAGTGGGACACACATTATATTATTTTAATGATTTTAATTATTTGATTTATGAATGAGTTTTCCCATGCCGGGAAATGCCTGATTTTGCTGCATTGCGTTGTGCGTTGCAGCAAAAACGTTGCGCACCGCACAATAACGAAATGTAATTACAAAATAACCCGATCAATTCTTCAAAAAATACTTTAAAAATACCTCCAATCATGTTGACACCCTACCGGGCTTTCCAGAAAAATTGCTGACGGCCACACAAAAACAAGAAGTTCGGTCAACATGAAAAAAACCATACTCCTCCTGCTGCCCTTTGCCGGGCTGCTCTGGGTGCCGCTGTATAACCGGCACGATCCGGTGCTGCTCGGCTTCCCGTTCTTTTACTGGTACCAGCTTGCCTGGGTGCCCGTCACTTCCGTCCTGATCTGGATGGCATGGAAGGTGGACAAGCAGTCATGAGCACCTCCCTGCCAGATAACGCCGCCATTGGCGTGTTTATCCTCTTTTTTGTCGCGACCATCGTGCTGGGCAGCACGGTGCGGTTCTGGCGCCCGCTGCTCAACCGCCGCAAGGCCGCGACCCACCACAGCCAGGGCGAGGAATGGGGGCTGGGCGGGCGGGAATTCGGCGCCTGGGTCACGTGGTTCCTGGTGGGGGGTGACTTTTATACCGCCTATACGGTCATCGCGGTGCCGGCGCTGGTCTATTCCACCGGGGGCTTCGGCTTTTTCGCGCTGCCCTACACCATCATCGTCTATCCGTTCATCTTTGCCGTAATGCCAAAGCTGTGGACCATCGCGCGCGATGGCGGGCACGCCACGGCGGCTGACATCGTGCGCGCGCGCTTTGGCAGCCGCACGCTGGAACTGGCCGTGGCCATAAGCGGGCTGGTGGCGGTGCTGCCCTATATTGCGCTGCAGCTGATCGGCATCCGCACGGTTGTCGAGGCGCTGGGCTATACCGGCATGCTGCCGCTTTTGTTCGCGTTCGTGTCGCTGGCGGCCTATACGTGGCTGGGCGGGCTGCATGCCCCGGCGCTGACCGCATTCATCAAGGATGTGATGATCTATATCGCCGTGCTGGCCGCCGTCATCATCGTGCCGATCCATCTTGGCGGCTATGGCGCCATGTTCCATGCGGCGACGGAACACCTGCCCGCCATTCCCGGTGGCCGCGTCGTGAGCCAGGACCAGACGGTGCCCTATGCAACACTTGCGCTCTCCTCGGCTTTTGCAGCCTTTCTGTACCCCCATACGCTGACCGGCATCCTGGCGGCGAAATCCGCCGATACCATCCGGCAGAATGCCGTGTTCCTGCCCATTTACACCATTGTGCTCGGGCTGATCGCGCTGCTGGGGCTGATGGCGCATGCGGCGGGGATCGTGACCACCTCGTCCTCGCAGGTGGTGCCGCAGCTTTTCCTGGCCATCTTCCCTTCATGGTTTGCCGGCTTCTGCTTTGCGGCCATCGCGGTGGGGGCACTTGTGCCGGCCTCGGTCATGGCGATCGGCGCGGCCAACCTGATCATGCACAACATCCTGCCCCGCCACAGCGAATCGGTTACCGGCTCGCGCCTGGCCGGGCTGGGGGTGAAAGTGGGCGCGCTGGGCTGTGTCGTATTCCTCAACGCCAAGTTCGCCATCGACCTGCAACTGCTGGGCGGCGTCATCATCCTGCAGACCTTCCCCGCCCTGATCATGGGGCTGCTGCCGCTGCGGCTTTCGGCGCCTGCGCTGATTGGCGGCTGGGCCAGTGGCTCGCTGTTCGGGCTGGGGCTGTGCTGGCTGGATGGACTCAAGCCCGTGCACCCCATTGCGTTTGGCGGCTTCTCGGCTTCCGTTTCAACCGGGTTGCTGGCGCTGGGCGTCAATATCGTGGTGACGATGGTGCTGGGCAGCGTGATCCGGCTGGCGCTGGGGGCATCGCCCTCCACCCTCCAGCCCCGCAGCGTGCGGCGGCAGGGCTGACGGGCGGCTATTAATAGACAGCGTTTCGGGACGCCGCTTTTTTCAAGGGAATGGGCGCTTCCTGAAGCTTTTTTAAAAAATCTTCACCAAAAATTCTTTTATTTCGATCTTGTGAAACATAGCGGCACGCCTGACAGGCGTGCCGTTTTTTCATGCCTTCAATCAGACTGGCGCCACACGCCTCTATCCCGATGAGGCCCCGCCCCGCGCGACGATGGCAGGGCAGGAAGAACCATCACAAGCCGGAAAGCGGGTCAGATGGCCTGCATATCAGATGGTACATGCGGCACCTCGGGCATGACCATGCGCCCCTGGCGGGCAAGCTGGCGCAGAATGCACACCACACCGGGCACGCAGTTGCCGCACTGGGCCCGACAGCCCTTGGATTCATAGACTTCCTTGGGCCTGACCGCGCCATTGCGGGCTGCAGTCTCCACGTCTGTGTCAGTCAGCATATTGCAGGAGCAGACAAACATTTATCCATCCCATTCATGATGTGGCAGCACCATAATCACGAATGAGAACAAATCGCAATACCGGAAAACCTTAAAAAATAGTGAGTTCCCGCATGGTACGCTCCACATCATATCTGTTATATTTCCGTCGTGAGCGATAACATTATTTTTTTGACAGGCAGGCCCACCAGGGGACCAGGCTCCATGCCCCTCCCGTGCGGATGCCAGCCTTTATCTCAATACATATTTGTACAGTCCATGCACCGCCCCCTGCACGCACCCGGATGACGGCAGGCGCAAAATACCATACCCCTACAATCCTTTTTCATGATGCAGGGGTTCACACGCATGCAGCAGTATTCCGCGCCCGAAACACGCGCCCTTCTCCCCTTCCCTGCCCTGATCGATGCCCTGGCACAGGCAGCGCTTGATGTGGCCGCAGGGCAGATCCTGTGCCCCGAGCGCACCACCATCCGCACCCGCAACCAGCACGGCGCACTCATGAGCATGCCCTGCGTTGCCGATGACATCATGGTCACCAAACTGCTGACCCTGTTTGCCAGCAATCCGGCCGCCGGGTTGCCCTCCATACAGGGGCAGGTCATCTGTGCCGAAGCGCAGGCCGGGCGTTTCCTGTTCACGCTTGATGGCCCCACCGTCACCATGCGCCGCACCGCGGCCATCAGCCTGCTCGGCATCCGCACGCTGGCCCGCGCGCCCGTGCGGCGCGTGCTGCTGATTGGCACCGGCACGCAGGCCATTGCGCATTTGCAGGCCCTTGATGCCGTCCATCCCGGCATTACCGTTGCCATACGCGGGCGCACGCCCGAGCGGGCGCAGGCCTTCTGCGCGGCACACGCCATGCCCGCACTGAACATGCGCCCCGAACAGGCGCATGAAGAGCCCTTTGATGTGGTGCTGACACTCACGGCCAGCACATCGGCCATCTATAATGAACCTGCCCGCGCCTCCTGCCTTGTCATAGGCGTTGGCGCCTACCGGACCGACATGGTGGAAATTGGCCCGACCACCATTGCGGGCAGCACCCTGTATGTTGACGACCCCATCGGCGCCCCCACGGAAGCGGGCGACCTGTATCAGGCCGGGGTAGACTGGCTGACCGTCCACCCCCTCTCGCTGGCGCTGCAGGGCAGGCTTCCGGCCCCGGACCAGCCCGTGTTCTTCAAATCCGTCGGGTGCGCGGCGTGGGATCTGGCCGCCTGCCGGGTGGCCCGCCTGCAGGGAGGATAACCCCCTCCTCCGGCCGGGCATCGGTCATACAGAATCAAAAAGGGCTGGCAGGGTCGACTCTCCTGCCGCAGGCGCGGGCACGCCGATTCCAGCCGTCGGGAACACCCCATACCCCCACATCCGCAACCGAGGCGACAGGCGCGCCTCCAGCACTTTGGCACAGGATGTGGGCCGCCACCAGCACACAGGAGATTGTATCTTTTATATCACATTTCTTTAAGTGTCTGACCGAAAATGAGTTGAGTGATTTCAGCGGGTTATGATTCATGGGTTTGCGATAACCTGATGAGATCAAGATGGCCTGGACTGAAATCACCCGAGCGCAGTATCAAAGGGACGACCTGGAGTATGCAAGCGACCTTCGCGATGCGGAGTGGGCGCTGATTGCGCCTTTGATGCCCGAGAGGAAACGACTGGGGAGACCACGACGTACGGATTTGCGCCGGGTCATGGAGGCGATCCTCTATATCGTCACTACGGGTTGCCAGTGGCGACAATTGCCTCGTAACTTTCCCGCTTTCACGACCGTGCAGGGCTATTTCTACCGTTGGATCCGCGAGGGACGATGGGAAGCCATGAACCATATTCTCGTGATCCTGTCGCGTGAGCAGGACGGGCGAGACGCCACGCCTTCAGTGGGCATTATCGACAGCCAGTCGGTTAAAACCGCTGAAAATGGCGGCCCACGCGGTTATGACGCGGGCAAGAAGATCAAGGGACGCAAGCGACATATCGCGACCGACACGCTGGGTCATGTCGTGGCGGCTGTTGTACATCCCGCCGACATTCAGGATCGTGATGGTGCGCCGCTGGTAGCGGTCAGGATACGCTCATTGTTTCCCTGGCTTCGCCATCTGATCGGTGACGGGGGATATGCTGGCGAGAAGTTGCGTGGTGCGCTGGCTGAACTCGGCCGATGGACGATCGAGATCGTCAAACGTAGCGATCGGGCCGAAGGCTTCGTCGTCCTGCCCAAACGCTGGATCGTGGAGCGTAGCTTTGCATGGCTCGGACGTTGCCGTCGCCTCACGAAGGATGTCGAGGCAACAATCTCGTCATCCCACGCGTGGTTGATGATTGCCCATATCCGCAGAGTTCTGCGAAAAATCAATCAAACCGCTTTCTGATTCAGGCTCTAAGACATATGGAAACACGCAATACCTTGTTTTCAAGTTGTTATTACAAAGAACCAAATAACTTTTCATCCCCCGTCAACCACGAAAATGCATCAAAATAGCGGAGCATGCTGGAAATTATTAGTTTATTGAAAATAAAAGATATTATCAGGACATGCCCAGGAATTTCCAGGTCGCCATTAGTTTGGTTTTTATTAAAGTTAACTTAAAGTAATGCATAACATTGTGTTGCCATGTCGCAACACACCGCATCCGCAATGACCGGGAGGCATTTTTCCCTCTCGTCAATTGTTACGAGCAGCCAATAAATAGCATGACGAGCTATGGATTGCGGGGCCATCAATGAACAGACGCACTTCTCTTTTGATTACGACTATCTGCTCTTTTGTTTCCTGTGGAGCGGTAGCCGCCACACCATCTGGTAGCGCGACGACAGCGGATCAGAAGGGAAGCACCGTGCGGGCGCACCACACGGCAACCGCACAGACACAGGCGCACAGCCGTGCCGCTACCACCCTCAAGGCCAACAGGGCAGATAATGGGGGCGTGAACAGTTCCGGTGTCGAGCAGATCAGCGTCTCCACCGGCACGCACTCCACCAACCGCAAGGCGCGTGACAGCATGAGCCCGGTCTCGGTCATCAGCGGGGCAGCACTGCGCCGCTCGGGCCAGATGAACCTTGCCGATGCGCTGACCCGCACCAATGCCTCGATCAATGTCAGCGCCATGGGCGCCGATGCGGGCGCGCTGACATCCGCCATCCGCATGCGCGGCCTGAACCCCAATGAAGTGCTCGTGCTCGTGGATGGCAAGCGCCGCCACACCACGGCCAACCTCTATGCCGATTCAGGCCCGGAATCAGGGTCCACCCCCGTTGACCTGAACATGATCCCCGCCAACGCCATCGACCATATCGAAGTGCTCGAGGATGGCGCGGCCGCCATGTATGGCTCGGACGCGATCGCGGGCGTGGTCAACATCATTACCAAGAAGCAGGATCACGGCTTCAATTTCAGCGGTCAGACCGGTGCCAACGCCTATAACGGTGATGGCTGGAATTACCAGCTCAACGCCGATGGCGGCATGAAGCTCGGCCAGGACGGCTTCCTGCATATCAGCGGGCAGATGTACCACTCCGACCATTTCGTGGCCAACAACGCGCGTGATCACCGCCTGCTCGGCTCACAGCCCGCCAGCGCCTCCAGTGCGACCTATACAGGCCCCAATGCTGGCAAGATTGCCACGAACTCCAACATGATCATGAGCACGCCGGAAGAAACGCGTGAAAATCTGGCGATTGAATGGGGCAAACAGTTCACGCCTGGCATTAATTTTTATGGGCTTATCACCTATGCCCATCGTCACTCGGAAGCTTATGAAAACTACCGTACACCTTCCGTAGGCGGTAGCTGCACCGCGTGCGAAAGCATCGCCCCTTATGGTTTCTCCCCTCTGGAAACCATGGAAGAAAACGATTTTGCCGCAACACTGGGCCTGAAGGGTGACAACTTCATGGGCTTCAACTGGGATCTCAGCACCACCTACGGCGAAGATATCGATAAGATCGGCAACAAGAATACCCTGAACACCAGTTATGTTACTGCTTACGGCTCCAGCCCCCGTACGGCACGAGCCGAGACCTACAGCATGACGCAGTGGACCAACAACCTCGATTTCCGCCGTCACTTCAAGATCGGTGATGTCGTTCCGATGACGCTGGCCTTTGGTGCCGAAGAGCGTATGGAATCCTATAACATTACCGCAGGTGAGCCGGTCTCCTACGAAAACGGTGGCACGCAGGGTTATGCCGGTATTTCACCAGGTTCGGCCGGCACGTGGTATCGTGACATCTGGGCGTGGTACATGGATGGCGACTTCCGCCTGACCAAGAAGTGGGAACTCGATTTCGCGGGTCGACTGGAGCATTACACCGACGTCGGCAATACCGAGAACGGCAAGATTTCAACCCGCTACAATTTCAACAAGCGCATTGCCATCCGCGGCACCATCAGCACCGGCTTCCGTGCGCCCACACTGGCTGAATCGCACTTCAGCGCCGTCAACGTCTCGCCCACCGGTGCAAGTGGCCTACTGGCCGCCGATTCCGCCGCGGCACAAGCTATTGGCGCAACCAAGCTGAAGCCTGAGCGCTCGACCAGCGTCAGCGGTGGCATCGTGCTGGAGCCTGTCGATAACTTCCATGTGGAAGCCGATGTCTACCAGATCAACCTGCGTGACCGTATCGTGCAGGATACCAACTTCGGTGGCAGCACCCCCTACGGCAACACGACGGAGGGTTATATCGCAGCTCAGGCCATTGCCCAGCTTGCTTCGCTGCCAACTGGCTTTACTGGCTACAACAATGTCTATGCCGACTACTTCACCAACGGCGCCAGCACCCGCACACAGGGTGTAGACATCAAGGCGGATTATCTTTTCCGGCTGCACAAGTATGGCAACCTTGCGCTGTCGATGTCGATCGATCTCAACCGCACCCGCCTGCACCATAACGGTGCCAACCTGAACCTGGCGGATATTGCCTCGATCACATCTGACAACCCGCGTAGCAAGATCATCCTGAACGCCTACTACACCTATAAAAACTGGGACTTCAACATCCGTCAGACCCGGTATGGCCAGACGACTTCCATGCTGCAGTACCAGGACTGGGGCCCCTCTGCCCTGCAGTATTCCAACAATGCCCTGCAGCAGTTCATCAACACCCCGCACTGGATGACCGATATCGAAATTGGCGTACGCTTCCAGAAGAACTGGCACTTCGCCGTCGGCGCGAACAACGTGTTCAACGTCCGCCCGCGCATGATGTCGCAGGAACTCAATGCCCTTGGCGCCGAGCCGTATGACGAGAACTCGGCGCAGATCCCCATCACGGGTGGCTACTACTACGGTCGCCTGAACGCCAACTTCTGACCGTTTCCGCCTGCCCTGACGACAATGCCCATGGTGAAAGCCATGGGCATTATTTTTGTCCCCTGCTGGAGCCCAATCCACGCCCGGGCGCAGCCCTGCCACGGCGATTCCCTGCCGGGTAACCGTTATTGAGACCCTTGCATGTCCGGATTGCGCCCGGAAGCCGCCTTCCCCCGCAGTCGCACCGCCAGCGTGCAACCGGCCTGATGATGTTGATCTTTTCCCCCTGCCAGGCTGCCCATTCCCCCACCCCTATCGGACGCAGCCGGGACGGAGAATAGCATTAACCACTGGAATTAACGGGAAAACTCTATATATCTCCTTCCATGCGCCTGACCCTGCATACCGATTACGCCCTCAGAACCCTGATCTACCTGGGCACCCATACCGACCGCCTGACATCGATCAGGGAGGTTGCGCAGGCTTATGGCATTTCGGAAAATCATCTCATCAAGATCATCCACCGGCTGGGACAGGGCGGCTTTGTGGAAACCATCCGTGGTCGCAACGGCGGCCTGCGGCTGGGGCGGCCTGCCGCGACGATCCTGATCGGTGATGTCGTGCGCTATACGGAAGAAGACATGGGGCTGGTGGCCTGTATGCAGCCACCACCGCCTGAAGGCGTGAACCGCAGGGGAGGCTGCCTCCTGAGCGATGTGTGCCGCCTGCGTGGCGTGCTGCATGAAGCGCTGGGGTTATTCATCTCCGTGCTCGACCGCTACACGCTGGCTGATGTCATAACGGACCGGGAACGCAAACTGCTCGGCAGCCCGCTTTCCGCCTGAGCGCCTGAAACCCATGGTGCGCAGATGGTAAATTCCATTTTACCATAGCCACCCGCTACCGGCACAGGGCAGGCCAGAGGGCAGAAAAGTCAGGTTTTCCGTAAAGAATCCCGCCATCATTTCTACCTTGATGGAAAATCAGCTTTTGCACGTTCGGGGCGTTGGTGATAGCTGAAACGATTCTTGCACGCCTGCACGTGGAATATATACTTGACGAAACTCTAAGGAACAGATTGTCCATGGCTTATGCTACGACCAACCCTTATACTGGTGAAAAGCTGAAGACTTTCCCCGATGCTACGGATCAGGAAGTCCAGGCCGCGCTGACCGATGCCTATGATGCCTTCAAGGCATGGCGCCACACCTCGTTTGCCAAACGTGCGGAAGTGATGAAGGCGGCAGCGACCATCCTGCGCCGCGACATTGACAAATATGCCCGCCTGATCACGCTGGAGATGGGCAAGACGTATGCGGAGTCCAAGGCCGAGACCATCCTGTCGGCAGAGATCTTCGAGTATTACGCCGAACATGCCGAGCGCCTGCTGAAAGCCGAGAAGCTGCCGGTCGCCAGCCCCGATGAGGGCGAGGCCATGATCATCCACCAGCCCCAGGGCATCGTTTTCGCCATCGAGCCGTGGAACTTCCCTTACTATCAGGTGGCCCGCATCATTGCGCCGCAGCTTTCCGCCGGTAACACGGTGCTGCTCAAGCATGCCTCCAACGTGCCGCAGTGTGCCGCAGCCTTCGATACGCTGATGCAGGAAGCAGGCCTGCCCAAGGGCGGCTTCCGCAACCTGTATGCCGCCCGCCACCACACCGAGGTGATCCTGAGCGATCCGCGCGTGTGTGGCGTTGCCCTGACCGGCTCCGAAGGCGCTGGCGCCATTGTGGCAGGCATTGCGGCCAAGGCGCTCAAGAAATCCACGATGGAACTTGGTGGTTCCGACGCGTTCGTGGTGCTGGAAGATGCCGACCTGGAAAAGACCGTGAAGTGGGCCGTGTTCGGACGCCACTGGAATGCGGGCCAGGTCTGTGTCTCCGCCAAGCGCCTGATTGTGGCTGACGCGATCTATGACCGCTTTGTGGAGCTGTACAAGAAAGGTGTTGCCAGCCTGAAGGCAGGCGACCCGATGGACCCGGCAACACAGCTGGCCCCCCTCTCCTCGCAGAAGGCGGCGGACGACCTGCGCGCGCAGGTTGAGGAAGCCAAGAAGCATGGCGCCGTTGTGGAAGTGATCGGCGCGCCGGTGCCGGAAAAGGGCGCCTTCTTCCAGCCGCTGCTCATGACCAACCTGCACGAGAACAATGAAGCCCGCCACTGGGAGTTCTTTGGCCCCGTAACGCAGCTCTACCGCGCCAAGGACGAGGCTGATGCCATCCGCATCGCCAATGATTCGCCCTACGGCCTGGGCGGCGCCGTGTTCACGAAGGACACCAAGCGCGGCGTGAAGGTGGCCGAGCAGATCTATACCGGCATGGTCTATGTCAACCACCCGACCATGGTGAAGGCCGACCTGCCGTTTGGCGGCGTGGCGCGCTCGGGCTATGGCCGTGAACTGATCGGCCTTGGCATCAAGGAATTCGTCAATCACAAGCTGATCGACGTGGTGGACATCGACGCCCCGTTCTGATCCGGCAAAAACCGGGCGCTGGTCGAGGCATGATGCCTTGGCCGGTGCCCGTCCGGGCCATCTGGCCACGAATAATGCAAAAGTTTTTGGTGAAGCTTTCTTTCAAAAAACTTCAAAGAACTTTGTCTTTGAAAATAAAGCCTGAAATTTTTATTCTTCCAATTTGATCATGTAATAATTTTCCTGGGTAGGAACATGGAGCGTATTGCACCTTCAATACCCAGATGCGCCCCATGGAACAGCACGGCCACGCACGCCACTCCAGGCAGCAGGTACAGCCATAACCGCTGCGGCACAGGCCCGCAGGCCCGCCCCAGCACCAGGCCTGCAGCACAGCCAACCACACCCCCTGTTACAACCTCGAACAGGGTATGGGTATGCAATGCCACGCGGGTACATGCCACGCCAATGCCAATACCCGATAACGGCACCAGCATAAGCGCCGGGAAACGCACGAAATACCGCTGCCCCAGCAGCACAAGCAGGCCGCCATACACCATGCACGCTGCCGCGACATGCCCGCTGGGGCTGATGATGGTGGTCTGCTCTATCGCGGCATAATAAAGACCGGCTATTTTAAGCAGCAGCATGACCGCCAGCATCGCGATGGCAGTACCCGTCCAGACCATGGCACCGCGCCGCCATCCGTACACAGCCATGATAAGGACTACAGTTACCATCACCGGCAGCATTACGGCCTGATCGGCAAAATCGGTGATGAAATGCATCATGATGATCCGGGACCCCGTTTTGCACCTGTCGTGCCTATCACAGACACCACCAGGTCGCCAGACGACCCATGAGCAGGCACGCCTTCCCCTTCCGGCAGCATCCGCCCTGTTTTCGCAACTGTAATAAACAAGAACGCCGCCTTTTTTACAAAAGGCGGCGTTCTCGTGATGAACAGCTTTTGAAAGCACAGACCCGGCAGCCCCGCCCCTGTCAAAGGAATACAGGCAGCCACCGGATTATCTGGCCTCAGGGCGTCTTGGGCAGTTCCTTGCCCATTTTTTCCACCTGCTCGGCGGTGACACCGTGGTCGCCGCTGCCAAATGTGGCCGTGACGTAGTTCACCACGCTGGCAACCTCGGCATTGCTCAGGCGCTCCACGTCGGAGCTCTGGTTGAAGGCAGGCATATGCACATGCACCCCACCCGCATTCCGGTCCACGCCGTTGAGCACGGCCATGATCAGGTCATCGGGCCGGGCCGAACCCACAACCGAGTTATGGAACAGCGAGGGCGCATAATGGTCGGCCGTGCCCGCGCCGTTACCGCCATGGCAGGCCGCGCAGTTCGCATCATAGATCTGCGCGCCATCCATCGGGTCAAGCTTGTCGATACGGGTGAGTTCACCCGAGCGGACATCGGCCTGCTCCAGCGGCTTGCCAAACTGCTCGCGCGGGCTGTGCTCGGCCTCGTCATCCTTGGCAGGAACCTGCAGGATGTAGGCCGCAAGCGCATGCAGATCATCATCGGTCAGGTGACTGGTGCTGTGCTCGACCGCCTCGCCCATCGGGCCGGCCGCCTGGCTCAGGCCTGCCACATGGCCAGTCTTGAGGTATTCAACGAGGTTGTCCTCGCTCCAGTTCCCGATGCCGCCGGTCTTGCTTGAGGTGATGTTCGGGGCATACCACCCGAGCAGGCTCGCGCCGGCAAGGTAGCTGTCCTCTTTCTCGCTCAGCATGATGTTGCGCGGGGTATGGCAGGTGCCGCAATGCTCAAGGGCATGGGCGAGGTATTTGCCCCGGCGCATCTTGTCAAAGGTGGCGGAATCACCCGTCTCCGGGGTTTCGCTGGTCGCCACCATGTTCCACAGGCCCATGGTGATGCGCAGGTTGGCCGGGAAGTTGAGCGATGTGACCGGCGGCGTCTCGGCCACCGGCTTCACCCCGTGCATGAACCATGTGTACAGCGCCTTCACGTCGCCATCCGTCATGCCGGCATAGGACACGTAGGGCATGGCGGGATAAAGCCTGCTGCCATCACGGCGGATGCCGTGGCGCAGGCTCTTCTCGAAATCCTCTTCCGTGTATTTGCCGATACCATGATCGGGATCAGGCGTGATGTTGGTCGTCACCACATCGCCCATGGGCGTACTGATCTTCAGGCCACCGGCAAATGGCTTGCCGCCGGGTGCTGTATGACAGGCAACGCAGTCACCTGCCGTGGCGATATATTCGCCACGGGCCATCAGGTCGGCAGAAGGGTCATCCGCCCGGGCGGGAACGGCAGAAAATGTTGCAAGAGCAGTGCCTGCGGTCAGGACCGACCACAGGATCTTGCGCGTCACGTCAGGCATGGGCGAGTTCTTTTTTAAGCGTATCAGCCACGCGCAGGGCAAGTGCGGCGACTGTCAGGGTGATATTGCCGGTTCCGACCGAAGAGAAAACGGACGAACTCGCGATGAACAGGTTCTCGTGGTCATGCGTGCGGCAGAAGCCGTCCACCACGGAATCCTTCGGGTCGGTGCCCATGATGGTGCTGCCCGCGGGATGGTCCTGCGGGAAGTAGCCAGGCGTCCATTCCTCGTCCGTGCCATGCATGAGGCCGATCAGGTCGCGGAACAGGCCACGCGTGTGCTCGCAGCTCTTCACGGTATATTCGGGCAGCTTGTAATAGACCTCGGGGTGCGGGATGCCGAGGATGTCCTTGTTGGTCTTGCTCAGCGTCAGGCGGTTATCCGGGTCGGCCAGGCCTTCGTTATGGCTGAACAGGCGGACCGTGTGCGAGGCGAGATAGCGGATCTGCTCCTCAAGCTCGCGGCCCACATACCCCTTGGCGATGGCAAGCTGGGTGGCAAGGTCGACCTGGTTGTCATCAACCATGTGCACGAGGTACGCGCCGCGCTCGTTGCGCCAGTCACCATCGCGGAAATTGTCGATCACGTTGGTTTCGAGCGGGCCACGACCGGGCCACAGGGCCTTGTCGCCACTGATGAAGCTCACCTGCACGCCGGTGTGGTCCATCATGTTGCGGCCAACATGGCCCGAGCTGTTGGCAATGCCGTCCGGGCTCTGCTCATCGGCGGAGAACAGCATGAGTTTCGCGGTCTCGATGCAGTGCGCCGCAATCACGAAATACTTGCCGGTCACGCGGTGCGAGCCCTTGTCGGGATCATAATAATGCACCGCGGTAACGCGCTTGTTGGCGCTGTCACGCTCAATTCGGTACACCACGGCGTTGGGCACGAACTTCGCCCCTGCCGCCTCGGCATGATAGACGGAGTAGCTGCCGTTATACATCGCCCCGATCGGGCAGATGGGCATGCAGTTGTTATGCCCCTCGCAGGTCGGGCGGCTGTCATACGGGCGGGTGTTGCGGGCCTGCGGCTCATGCACCACGCGATACGGCGTCTTCTCGCCAATCAGCTTGCGGAACTGCTGGGCGGCGTAGGAAATGGGCAGCGCATCCATCGGGTAAGGCTGCCTGCGCGGCGAGCCGAGGTCTTCCTCCTTCGGGTCCGGGCCGCACACGCCCATCATCACCTCGGCCTGGTAATAGAACGGCTCGAGGTCATCATATTTCAGCGCCCAGTCACGGCCCTGGCCATAGCGGGTCTTGAGCTCGAAATCCGATGGCAGGTAACGCCACGCACAGCCCGCCCAGTGCCAGGTGGTGCCACCCATCATGCGCAGGTAGACCTGCTGGTAGGCCTCGGCATCGGGGCCGGTGGTGTGCAGGTAATCGTTGGGGGTAACCTGGTCGGGCGGATGACGCGCCCATGGCACTGCCGGGAACGGCCCCTGATAGGAGGGCTTGTTCTCGAGGTTGCGGAAATTCTCGACAAAGTGCTGGCGGTCGACCCGGGGCCCCGCTTCGAGCACGATGACGGAAATACCCGCGCGCGCCAGTTCGTTGGCAATGGAGCTGCCAGCGACGCCGGAGCCGACGATTACGACGTCAGCAGATAGGTCTTGTTCGGACGGCATAAAAAAGGCTCCGGATATCAGGTAGGTTCGATCACGAGTTTCGAAGGCGAAAGGGCGGGTTCACCTGTTGGCACAGCCACTTCCGGCGGGGTCTGGGTCCAGTAAAACGGGCCACCCGTTGCATAGGTCTTGGGATAGATCGCATCCTTGGTGATGTCGAACATCAGCGCGGAGCGGTAGACCACGACCTTGTGGTCGGCCAGGCCACGATACCAGCCGGTCAGGATATCCTGAATGACAGCCTTGAACACGGGGTCCTGATGCTCGGCGGCGGCGGCCAGCGCATGGGCCGATGTAAAGTTGCCGCCAGCCATGAAGTCATGCAGCTTCTGGAGCTGGTCACGCCGCTCGGGCACGGCGTGGATGATGCCTGCATACAGGGCGTTGCCAATGCGCGGGTCGAGCGTGTCACGGTCCGTCAGGCGCTGCGACAGCGCCATGAACAGCGGCACGACCGTGTCCTGCTCCGCCGTGGCGGCCATTCCCTGCCTGCTGCCCGTCACGACAACGGCAGCCCCGAACGCGCCAAGCAGCGCATCGCGGCGCGACATGCGCAGGGCCCGGTTCAGTCTGATGGCGTTGGGGGTGGAACGATGAATACTGGTAGGAAAACAGGGCCGGTCTGCAGCCATCTAGCGTCGCCTCTCATGCACGTTGGTCCAGCAGGAATGCCGGAAGACAGGCATGACCGTGCGGGATGCAATAGTTTTATACCGATACCGCTACTTAATGCAGTCCTGCAACCTTTTATACCCCTATCTCCGCGTATAGCTGCTTCACATCTCATGAGTAAAAGCAGCCGCCAGACAGGCAGGATATGTTTTGTAAAAATATAGTGACATGGCCAGACCATCGGCCACCACACCTGCATGACATCACCGTGGCGACAGAACCATGAAAGACAGCCATTATGATGGCAGGACACATGCTGATTATGCAACGTGCCTGAATATGTATTGAAAAAGTATCATTAATATTTCTACTCTCCCTGAAAATAATGACGTCATGCCCGCGGGGAGAAAGCCTTTTTGAAATGGCTGCCCCGGACACGCCAGATGCGTCTGGGGCCACGACGCGCGCCTGCCGTGGCAAGTAAAAAACACGCAAACCACACCGGAGGCGGACCGTCATGGCAGGAATGGCAATCGAAAAAGCGGTTTTCTCTTCTTGCGGGCGCATTTTCATTAAACTGTCATATAAGATTCCCGGCCAACCGCCATTCAGGCCAATCGCCCGCCATTGCCCTGTGTGTATTCTGGCTTAAAATTGGCGCACGCTTTTATTTAAAGGACAGAGGCATGCTGACCCGCAGACAGGCCATGACAGGCACATTGACGAGCATGGCCGCGCTGGCAGCCCGGCAGGCTTTTGCAAACCCTTCCCTGGCGCCGGTGCCCACTGTCATGGCGCATCGGGGGGCATCGGCCCTGCGGCCCGAACATACGCTGGCCGCCTATGCCCGCGCCATTGCCGATGGGGCGGATTATGTCGAGCCCGACCTCGTGCCCACCCGCGATGGCGTGCTCATCGCCCGCCATGAAAGCAACATCGCGGACACGTCCGATGTGGCGAGCCACCCGGAATTTGCCAGCCGCCGCCGCACCATGACCATAGATGGCAAGGCGGAAACCGGCTGGTTCACGACCGACTTCACCCTGGCCGAACTCAAGACCCTGCGCGCCAGGGAACGCCTGCCCGCCCTCCGCGCCCACAACACGCGCTATGACGGGCATTTCGATATTCCGACATTTGAGGAAGTGATCGACTTTGTGGCAGCCGAGGCAGCAACCCGCGGGCGCATGATCGGGCTGATACCTGAAATCAAGAATTCAACGCATTTCCATAAACTCGGCCACACGCCAGAGGAGACGTTCCTGCACGTCATCGCGGCCCACGACTATACCCGCTACTGCCCGCTTGAGGTCCAGTCCTTCGAGACGGCGAACCTGCGCGTGCTCCATGGCCAGGTGCAGGCCATCAACCCGCAGGCCCGGCTCATGTTCCTCATGGGCGGGCGCACGGAAACGGTGCCTGACACGCTGGGCACGGCCAGGCCGGTCACGTTTGGCGACCTCATGACCCCTGATGGCCTGCGCGGTCTGCGGGCCTATACGGATGTCATCGGTCCCTCGAACGACGACATCATTCCGCGTGATGCCGCTGGCGCGTGGCTTGCCCCCACCACACTCATTGATGACGCCCACGCGGCGGGCCTGCTGGTGCATTCCTACACCTTCCGCCCCGAGAACCACTTCCTGCCCATGCAGTTGCGCAATGGCGAGGGCGACAGCGCGCGCAACGTGCCCGGCGCGATTGCCGAAATACGGCGCCATCTGGATCTGGGGCTTGATGGTTTCTTTACCGATGACCCGGCCATAGGCCGCATGGCGCTGGGCATGTAACGCCGCCATGCGCACAAACGCAGGGATATGGAAAATGATGGCGGGAGGCACCCCTGAAACATCAGGGGTGCCACGATACATTACCAGTTCTTTGATATTTTATTGATAACGTATTTATATACTTTATGTGTTGCCAGTTCCCTGCTTTCCATAAAATCCCAATCGTAATAATCATCCCTCATTCTTGATGATTCAATCTGGATGTTCCGGACATCCTCCCATTCACTTGTGCATTCATCACAGCGAAAACAAAGGGCATGTGTTGCGTTGTCCCGTGCAACGAGCACCCATCCCTGGCCACAAATGGGGCATACCTCGCGCACTTTTGCATAATCAGGCGGTGCGGTCATTTTAATAATTCTCTGGTAAAGATACGCCGAAAACCAGTTACGTTCCTGATGATTATGGAACGAACACGTCCGGATGCTGCCTTTTTTTAGCAAAGGCAGCATCTTCACCAGTTCGAATGTGTCCATTCAAACTGGAGCTGCCCTAGCGGATCAGCTTGCGGATGATGCCGAGCAGTTCCTCCATCGTTTCCTCGCCGCCATCTTCCTGCACCGCCTTGCGCACGCAGCCTTTGGCGTGAGAGGACAGGATCTGGATCGCAACCCCATCCAGCGCTGATTTGACCGCCGATATCTGGGTCAGGATATCCACGCAGTAGCGGTCATTCTCGATCATGTTCATTACGCCACCCACCTGCCCCTCAATGCGGCGCACGCGGTTGATCAGGGCTTTCTTGTGCGGCTGTTCCACGACCCTGTCCTGCGGCGGGGGGGCGCACTGCGTGCACGAGGCAGGGTCTGTTCCCTGCTGTTTATGTCTGGTCACGCGTCGTTCTATCCCTTGAATCGTGCTGGGTCATGCAACTGGCAATAGCATAGGCGAGCGCACGCACGCGGAACAGACCGTAACAGGGTGTGAACGTCATTCAGTGACCGGGCGCGCGCGGCTTCCAGCGATTGAGCAGCAGCGCGTTGCTGACCACCGAGACCGAACTCATGGCCATGGCGCCTGCCGCCACGATGGGGTTGAGCAGGCCGAAGGCGGCAAGCGGCAGGCCAAGAATATTATAGATGAACGCAAAAAACAGGTTCTGCCTGATCTTGGCCAATGTGGCGCGCGAGAGCGAAATGGCATCGTTCACGCTGGCCAGTTCATTTTTCATCAGCACGATATCCGCCGTCTCGCGCGCGATGGCCGTACCGGCCCCGATGGCAAACCCCACATCGGCCGCCGCCAGCGCCGGGGCGTCATTGATGCCATCGCCCACCATGCCCACCACATGGCCCTGCGCGCGGTACTGTTCGATAATCCTTGCCTTGTCAGCGGGCAGCACGCCCGCGCGGCAGTCATCCACCCCCACGGCAGCCGCAATGGGGCCTGCCGCCTGCGGGCTGTCGCCCGTGAGCATGACAACCCGGATGCCCGCTGCCCGGAGTGCTGACACACTCGCCACCGCATCGGGCCGCAACGTGTCGGACAGGGTAATGTGGCCCAGCAGATGCCCCGCCTGCGCAACACCGATCACGGTGCGCCCCGCGCCTGCCGGTCCGTCAGTCCCGTCTGGGTCCAGCGCCATGCCACGTTCGGCCAGAAAGCGCGGTGCGCCGAGGCAGGCAGGCAACCCGTCCACCATGCCCGCAACCCCCAGCCCCGGCGTGGCCTCAAAACCGGCCAGCGTGCCGGGCCGCACGCCAAGGCTTGCTGCATGCGCCATGATGGCGCGGGCCAGCGGGTGCTCGGACTCCTGCTCCAGCGTGCAGGCCACGCCCAGCAGCCGGGCCGGGTCCACGCCGGGCACGGGCTGCATGTCCTGCACCGTGGGGGCGCCTTCGGTCAAGGTGCCGGTCTTGTCGAGCATGATTGTATCGAGCTTCTGGGCCTGTTCCAGCGCATCGGCGTTGCGAAACAGGATGCCCGCGCGCGCCCCAAGCCCGGTGCCCACCATGATGGCGGTGGGCGTGGCCAGCCCCAGCGAACACGGGCACGCAATGACCAGCACCGACACGGCGGCGATGAGGCTGGGCGCAACCTGCCCGCTCATCCCCCACCACACGCCAAAAGTCAGGCCTGCCAGCACCAGCACCACCGGCACGAACACACCCGCCACCCGGTCGGCCAGGCGCTGCACATGCGCCTTGCTGCCCTGCGCCTGCTCCACCATTTTCACGATATGCGCCAGCGCGGTATCCGCCCCCACGCCGGTGGCCTTCACCCGCAGGCTGCCGGTGGTGTTGAACGTGCCCGCGAAAACCGTGTCATGCACCCGTTTGGCAACAGGCAGGCTCTCGCCGGTCAGCATGGCTTCATTCACATCCGATGCGCCATCAAGCACCGTGCCATCCACCGGCAGGCTCTCGCCGGGGCGCACGACAAATACATCGCCCACGCGCACCTGTTCCACCGGGCAGTCATGCACCACGCCGTCGCGTTCCACATGGGCCTGCGCGGGCTGGAGCTTCAGCAGGCTTTCCAGCCCTGCCGCCGTCCTGTCACGCGCGCGGCTTTCCATGAGGCGGCCCAATGAGATGAGCGTGATGATGGCCACGCTGCTCTCGAAATACAGCGGCTGCGGCAGGCGCAGGAGCAGCACGGCCATGCTGAAGAAATAGGCGATGCCTGTGCCCAGCACCACCAGTACATCCATGTTGGCAGCGCCCCCGCGCACGGCCTTCCACGCGCGCGGATAAAGCTGGCGCGCGCAGTAGAACTGCACCACCGTGGCGAGTACGGCCTGCACCCAGCCGGGCAGCATGAACGCCATGCCCCCCAGCATGCCCAGCATCTGCGCCCCAAACGGCAGCGCCAGCACAAGGGTCAGGGCAAACTGGTTGCGTTCCGCCCGCCATGCCTGCATGCGCATGGCGTGCGGGTCCGGGTGCCGCGCCGCGTCATCCACCAGGGTTGCGCCAAAACCGGCTTTTTCAATGCGGGCAATGAAGGTTTCCGGCCCGCTCACGCCGGGCACGTACGTGACATGCGCACGCCCGGTGGCAAAATTCACGCTGGCCTGTGTCAGCGGCAGGCGGTTGAGGATTTTCTCCACCCGCGCGGCACAGGCGGCACAGCTCATGCCGGTAACCGACAGGTCCACGCTGCCCTGGTCCACCGTAAAACCCGCCTTGCCAATGGCGGTGGCCATGGCGGGCAGCGCGATTGCGGGGTCATCAACCGTGGCCTGCACCCGGTTTGTGGCGAAGTTGACCGTGGCCTGCACGCCCGCCTGCCGGTTGAGCACCTTTTCAAGCCGCGTGGCGCAGGCCGCACAGCTCATGCCCCCTACGGGGAAACTGACAGTCTGGACCACGGCGGCGCTCCTCATGCTCACCGCCCTGACTTTATACCCCCCAATGGTATTTTCAAGGGCAGATCTGCCGGGTCAGGCGTGCAGGCCGGGGGCTTCCTGCCCGGTGCGGGCGACATATTCCGTGTAACCACCATCATACTGGTGAATGCCACCGGGGGTGACTTCCAGCACCCGGTTGGACAGGGCGGCAAGGAAGTGCCGGTCATGCGATACGAACAGCATCGTGCCTTCGTACTGCGCGAGCGAGGCAATCAGCATTTCCTTGGTGGCGATGTCGAGATGGTTGGTCGGTTCATCAAGCACCAGGAAGTTTGGCGGGTCATACAGCATCAGCGCCATGACCAGCCGCGCCTTCTCGCCGCCTGACAGCACGCGGCAGCTTTTCTCCACCTCATCGCCCGAGAAGCCGAAGCTGCCTGCAAGAGCGCGCAGCGACCCCTGGCTGGCCAGCGGAAAGGCATCATCCAGCGTTTCAAACACCGTGCGGCTGCCATCGAGCAGGTCCATGGCATGCTGGGCGAAATAGCCCAGCTTCACGCTGCCGCCCAGCGTGACCGTGCCCGCATCGGGCTGGGTGGCGCCAGTAACCAGCTTGAGCAGCGTGGACTTGCCCGCGCCGTTTACGCCCAGCACGCAGCAGCGCTCGCGCCTGCGGATCAGCAGGTCGAGGTTATGGTAGATCACGCGGCTGCCATAGCTTTTATCCACGCCACGCAGCTTGACCACGTCCTCGCCCGAGCGCGGCGGGGGCGGAAAGTCGAAGCTCAACGCCTGCCTGCGCTTGGGCGGCTCGACGCGGTCGATCTTTTCCAGCTTCTTGACCCGGCTCTGCACCTGGGCTGCGTGCGAGGCACGGGCCTTGAAGCGTTCGATAAAGCTGATTTCCTTAGCGAGTGCGGCCTGCTGGCGCTCGAACTGGGCCTGCTGCTGCTTCTCGTTCTGGGCGCGCTGCTGCTCATAGAACTCGTAATCGCCCGAAAAACTGGTCAGGCTGCCGCCATCGATCTCGATCACCTTGTTGATGACCCGGTTCATGAACGCCCGGTCATGCGATGTCATGAGCAGCGCGCCATCGTAACCGGCCAGAAACTGTTCCAGCCAGATCAGGCTTTCAAGGTCGAGATGGTTGCTTGGCTCATCGAGCAGCATCACATCGGGGCGCATGAGCAGGATGCGGCCAAGGGCCACGCGCATCTTCCACCCGCCTGAAAGGCGGCTGACATCGCCGTCCATCATTTCCTGGCTGAAGCCCAGCCCGTGCAGTACTTCACGCGCTTTGCTGTCGAGCGCATAGCCGCCGAGTTCCTCAAAACGGGCCTGCACCTCGCCAAAGCGTTCAAGGATGGTTTCAAGCTGGTCGGCCTGTTCGGGGTCGGCCAGTGCCGTTTCCAGCGTGGCGAGTTCGGAGGCCACCTCCGATACCGCGCCCGCACCTTCCATCACCTCGGCCACGGCGCTGCGGCCTGCCATCTCGCCCACATCCTGGCTGAAAAAGCCGATGGTGATGCCGCGATCGGTCAGGATCTGGCCTTCATCAGGTTCATCCTGCCCGGTGATCATGCGGAACAGCGTGGTCTTGCCTGCCCCGTTTGGCCCCACGAGGCCGATCTTCTCGCCCTTCTGCAACGCAGCCGAGGCTTCAATGAAGACCAGGCGCTGGCCGTTATGCTTGCTGATACTGTCGAGACGAATCATGGAACCTCGGGGGGGCGCGGAAGGAATGCGCGCACTTAATACGAACCGAGGTAGGGCGTAAACCGCAGCCCTGCTGTCAGGCCGGCACGTCGCCTGCCGCGGCAAAGGCATAGGCCCCGCCCCTGACCAGCGCGCGCTGATAGGCGGGCCGCGCATGGATGCGCCGCAAAAAGGCCCCTACATGCGGCCTGCCCGGCAGCGCCCCGGCGCGGGTGGCGGCGGCCTCAAGCGGAAAGCTCATCTGTATATCGGCTGCGGTGAAGTCCTTGCCGGTGAACCATTCGCGCTGGCTGAGCGACTGCTCCCAAAAATCCATGTGCAGCCTGAGTTGCGGATTGATGATGCGTGACTGCACCCCGCGCGCGATCAGGCTGGCCACGGGGCGGATGATGAAGGGCACGCGCGTGGGCAGCAGGCCGAACACCAGCTTGAGCAGCAGCGGTGGCATGGCCGAGCCTTCGGCATAGTGCAGCCAGTACAGGAACTGCACGTGCTCCGGCGTGCCGCGTTCGGGCTGCAGGCGGCCGTTGCCGTAGCGCTCGACGAGGTATTCGATAATGGCCCCGCTTTCCGCAAGCGTCACGTCGCCTTCGGTATCGGTGATGATCGGGGCCTTGCCCAGCGGGTGGATCCTGCGCAGGCTCCTGGGGGCCTGCATGGTTCTGGGGTCGCGCTTGTAAAAGCGGATCTCGTAGGGCTGTTCGAGTTCCTCAAGCAGCCACAGGATGCGCTGGGAACGTGAATTGTCGAGATGATGCACGGTAATCATGGCGGCGGACCTTCCGGGGCAATGCACAGGACCCGCCCGGCACCACGCGCGATGCGGATACTGGCGTTAAGGGCATGGCCATGTGTTTGGTTCCGCCTGATCTGCCCGCAGCGTGCCGGATGACGACCAGAAAGCTAAATGTTTTTGGGCGCCGCCTTTTTTTTAAAGGCGGCGTTCTCCCGAAGCTTTCTGAAAAAAAGCTTCACCAAAAACGTCTTTGTTTTTTAAGGCATGTTTATAAAACGATTACCCGCCTCATAGCGCCGGATCATCGGCAGGCCCAAAGAATTCGTAGCGGATCTGCGCAGGCGGCACGCCCGCTGCCTTCAGCGCGCCCACCATGTCACGCATGAAGCCATCGGGGCCACAGATGTAATAGGTTGCATTCCTGTCCGCCCTGCCCTGTAGCCATGCGGGCGTGATGCGCCCCTCATGGCAGGTCATCCCCGGCACGGGTGCTGCGGCCTGCGGGGCCTGCCGGGTGTAGAAAATATCCGCCTGCAACCGCCCGCGCCCTGCCAGCGCCCGGATGGCCGGGCCAAAGGCTTCCGTGCCCGGACTGCGGGTGGTGTGAATGTAATGGATGGGGGGATGCGCGTCACTGCCCGTCAGCTCCGCCAGCATGGACATGAACGGCGTCAGCCCCACCCCTGCACTCAGGAACACAATCGGCCCGGTTGAGGGCGTGAGCGTGAACGCGCCAGCGGGGGCGGAAACCTGCAACACACTGCCTTCACGCACGCTGTCATGCAGCCAGTCCGACACCACACCACCGTCGATGCGGCGCACGCTGATGCGATAGCCCTGCGAAGAAGGCGCTGACGAGATGCTGTAATTACGCCGTTCACTCCCATGCCCCGGCACATCAAGCCGGAAGCTGAGATACTGCCCCGGCGCATGCCGCATCACCGGGCCACCATCCTCAGGCACCAGTTCAAAGGAGGTCACGGTCTCGCTCTCGGCCTTGCGGGCCTGCACGCGGAAGGGCCGCCACCCCACCCAGCCGCCGGGTGCCGCCTCGTGGGCGTCATAGATCTGTTTTTCACGCCCGATCAGGATATCGGCCAGGAACCAGTAGGCCTTGCCCCATGCCTCCAGAATTTCAGGGGTCGCGGCATCACCCAGCACTGTTGCAATCGCGCCCAGCAGGGCCTCGGCCACATAGGGGTAGTGTTCGGGCCTGATGTTCAGCCCCACATGCTTTTCAGCAATGCGTTCGACAGCGCCCGCCATGGCGCCAAGGTTATCGATGTTGCGGGCATAGGCCAGCACGGCCAGCGCCAGCGCCCTGGGCTGCGCGCCATCCTCCTGATGCGAGAGGTTGAACAGGTCGCGGATGGCGGGATTGGCCAGCAGGCGGCGATACATTTCGGTCGTGATCGCGAGGCCATGGGCCTCAAGCGCGGGCACGCAGGCCTTGATGATGCTGCGGGTTGTGTCATCGAGCGGCGGCGCCATTCTGGCCTCCATTAAGGTGTATTTAACAAGAACCTTTTATGGCGCACAAAAAAGATGTCAACAGAACATACCTTTTTTCAGGCACCTGCCTGCGCATGCCAGCCCCGCATCGGCAGGACAGGATATGTGGGTGGCAAGACTGAAATTGACAGTGATAATAAGTCGCAATATTTTGCCGTCATTCCACGCGGAGTCTGTTCATGCGTTACGCGACCATCCTGTCCTGCCTCGGGCTTGCGGCCCTGCTGTCCGCCCCACCGGCATGGGCGCAGGACCCCGTGCACCTGGTGGTGAAGGACCATCATTTCAGCCCGGACCATTTTACGGTGCCCGCGGGCACGCGCTTCCTCATCATGCTGGACAACCAGGATGACACGACGGACGAATTTGAGAGCTATGACCTGAAATTCGAGAAGATCGTGGTGCCGGGCAGCACCATTACGGTCCATGCCGGGCCGCTGCATCCCGGCACCTACAAATTCTTCGATGACTACCACCCCGACCAGGCAACGGGCACCGTTACCGTAACGCAGGAGCCCTGAACATGCTGGGAAGTCTGCTCATTGTTTTTCGCGAGGTCATGGAAGCGGGCCTGATCATCGGCATCGTGCTGGCGGCAACGCAGGGCATAGCAGGACGGGGGCGCTGGGTGGCGGGCGGCATTGCGGCTGGCGTGGCGGGGGCCGCGGGGGTGGCGGTGTTTGCGGGCAGCCTCTCGGCGGCGCTGTCGGGCAACGGGCAGGATGTGTTCTCGGCCACCATCCTGTGCATCGCGGTGGTCATGCTGGGCTGGCACAATATCTGGATGACCCGGCACGGGCGCGAGATGGCGGGGGACATGAAGGCGCTGGGCACGCAAGTGGCAACCGGCCAGCGCTCGCTTGCCGCCATGGCCGTGGTGGTGGCCGTGGCCGTGCTGCGCGAAGGGGTGGAGGTGGTGCTGTTCCTGTATGGCATCGCGGTCTCCACCCATTCCGGCCCGGTGCCCATGCTGGTGGGCGGGCTGCTGGGCATTGTGGCGGGCGGCGGCATATCATGGCTGCTGTATCGCGGGCTGATCGTCATTCCGCTGCACCGGCTGTTTGCCGTGACCGGCCTGCTCATTGCCCTTCTGGCCGCGGGCATGGCCAGCCAGGCCGCGGCCCTGCTGGCGGGCGATGATATCGTGCCTGCCCTGGGCTATGAGGTGTGGGATACGTCGTGGCTGCTGTCCGATGGCAGCATGGTGGGGCGGGCCGCCAAGGCACTGGTGGGCTATTCCGACCGGCCCATGGGCATCCAGCTCGTGGCCTGGGGGGTTACGCTGGCGGTAATGCTGATCGCGACCCGGATGGTGCGCAGGCGGCCTGTCACCAAATAAGGTGCCGCCCTTTGCCTGATACAGCCTCGGGCAGGCGGGCATAAAAAGCTTCCCTTTATGCCCCCCGTGGGTATTATGGGCAACAGTTTGCAACGCTTCATGGCAGATGGGAGTGCAGAATGTTCAGGGCACGCGGCCGGACATGGGTTGGCCTGCTGGTCTGGCTGCTGATGCAGGCAGGGCTGCTTGCTGGCGCTGTGCCCACGCCTGCCGCCCATGCCCATCCGCTGGCTCCCGCCTGCGCCATGGCGCCTGATTGCATGACCCCCGTCCATGCCCTGCATATGGCCCGCATGCATCATGCCCGCCACGATCCCGCCCCCACCAGCCAGGATCCGTGCTGCCATGTCCATGCGGGCCTGTCGGACATGCCTGCGCCCCTCGTGGCCGAGCGCCTGACCCGCCTGCCTGCCGAAGGGGACGGCGCTTTCCCTGCCGCCCGGCAGGCGCCGGCCGTGGGCGGCGACTGGCTGCCACCCCTGCGACCACCCAAAATCCGCAACATCTGAACACGTCACCGCGTTTTGGCGCCTGCCCTGGCTTGTGTGGGGCGGGATCTGAATGACCTGTTTTTTTGCCGGATTTTTCTCATGTTGATTCCGTCTCGCAACCGGGGCGGCCTGAGCCGTCGCCGTTTTGTAACGGGGCTGGGCGCGGGCGCGCTCATGGCCGCCCTGCCCCGCCCGCTGCACGCCCGCACCGCCCCCTCTGGCGCGGTGCCCCCCATGGCCCGCGCACGGTGGGATTTGCGCGTGGGCCGCACCCGTATTGAAATCGACCGCAAGGTGCTGCACGCGCCCTGCATTGGCGGGGATGTGCCCGGCCCGATCCTGCGCTGGCGGCAGGGTGATACGGTGTGCATCAACGTCACCAACACGCTGGCGGATGAAGACACCTCCATCCACTGGCATGGCCTGCGCCTGCCCGCCACCATGGATGGCGTGCCGGGGCTGAGCTTTGCCGGCATTGCCCCCGGCCAGACCTTTGCCTACCGCTTTCCCGTCACCCAGAGCGGCACGTACTGGTACCACAGCCATTCCGGCATGCAGGAGGCACAGGGGCTGTATGGCGCGATCGTCATCGACCCGCCGGAGCCCGACCCGCAGGCCTGCGCGCGTGATTATGTCATTCTTCTGTCGGAATGGACGGATGTCTCGCCCATGGACATGCTCTCCAACCTCAAGATGCAGGATGACTACTATGTCTTCCGCCAGCGCACGCTGGCCTCCTTCCCGCGTGAGGCCAGGGCCGCAGGCAGCCCGCTGACAGCGCTGAAGGACCGGCTGGCCTGGTCGCGCATGCGCATGGCCGCAACCGACATCGCTGACGTAACCGGCGTGATCTATACCTACCTGCTCAACGGCCATGCGCCCGACATGAACTGGAACGCCCTTTTCACCCCCGGCGAGCGGGTGCGGCTGCGCTTCATCAATGGCGCCTCGATGACGTTTTTCGATATCCGCATACCGGGGCTGGAAATGCTGGTGGTGGCAGCCGATGGCAACGCGGTCGAGCCCGTGGCGGTCGATGAGTTCCGCATTGGCGTGGCCGAGACCTATGACGTGATCGTGCAGCCAAGGGAGGCGCGTGCCTACACCCTCTTTGCCCAGAGCGAGGACCGCACCGGCTACGCCCGGGGCACGCTGGCCCCGCAGCCGGGCATGAGCGCCCCCATTCCGCCCATGGACCCGCGCCCGGTGCGCACCATGGTCGATATGGGCATGGGCGACATGAAACCGGGCGAAAGCATGAACGGCATGGCGATGCCGGACCCTGCGCCCGACATGCACGCATCGCACACCCACCCCATGCCGCGCCCCGAAAGCGGCATGATGGACGGCATGGACATGACTGACCCCCAGCACCCCATGGGCGGCATGCAGGCATCCACCCCGAACCCGATACCGCACGGGCATGGCACCCCAATGCCAGCCCCCCAGGATGGCATGATGGCTGGCATGGACATGGGGGACATGCGGCCATCGCCCCCGGAACCGGCCGGACACGGCATGTCCATGCCTGAACACCACATGGATGCCCCCGCACACCACAAGCCTGCCGCCCCCATGCACACGCAGGCAGCCATGCGCCATGACGCGCCCGCCACCGACACTGCATCCGTAATGGAAGTGGATGATCCCGGCCCCCCGCCCCTGAACGTGGAAAACCAGAATATCGCCCGCATGCCCACCGGCCGCCTGGCCAGCCCTGGCGATGGGCTGGAGCATAATGGCCGCCGCGTGCTGAACTACAGCCAGTTGCGCGCCACCCGGCCGGGCAGCGACCCAAGGCCGCCCACGCGCGAGATCATCATGCATCTCACGGGCAACATGGAGCGCTATATCTGGGGCTTCAACGGGCGCAAGTTTTCCGAATCCGGGCCAATCCGGCTCAGGCGCAACGAACGCGTGCGCTTTACCCTCATCAACGACACGATGATGGAGCACCCCATCCACCTGCATGGAATGTGGAGCGAACTTGAAAACGGCCAGGGCGCCTACCGCCCCTACAAGCACACCCTCATCTCGCAGCCCGGCTCGAAACTGAGCTACCTTGTCACGGCCGATGCGCCGGGGATGTGGGCCTATCACTGCCACCTCATGCTGCATATGGAAACGGGCATGTTCCGCACGGTGATCGTGGAATGAAGTACGCGCTTCCTGTTGCAGCCCTGCTGCTGGCCACGGCCCTGCCTACGCAGGCCCAGAGCCAGGCCACGACCACGACGGCGGCCCGGAAAACCGCAACGGCACATCCACGCAAACTCCCGCCACGGCCCGCCTATCACGCCGCCGATGCGCCCACCAACGCCCCCGTGGCCTATGTGGGTGGCATGAAGCCGGTCATGGACCAGGGGCGCTACTTTCATGGCATTCTTGATCAGCTTGAGGGGCGTTACGCGCCCGGCGGCACGGATTTCCGCTGGGATGGCGAGGCGTGGTACGGTGGCGACTACAACAGGCTGTGGCTCAAGTCGGAGGGCACGCTGGAGCATGGCCGCCTGCATGATGGCGACCATGAACTGCTGTACAGCCGCGCGGTCTCGCCCTACTGGAATGTGCAGGCCGGTGTCCGCGCCGATATTGATGATGGCCCCACCCGCACATGGGGGGCGCTGGGCGTGCAGGGGCTGGCGCTGTACCAGTTCGAGTTCCAGGCCACCGCCTATGTCAGCGACCGAGGGCGCTTCGCCTCCCGCATTGAGGGGTCATATGATTTCCTGCTCACCAACCGGCTCATCTTGCAGCCACAGGCGGAGTTCAATCTCTATACCAAAGCCGACCCCACGCGGCAGGTTGGGGCAGGGCTTTCGGATGTGGATGCGGGGCTGCGCCTGCGCTACGAGATCTGGCGCAAATTCGCGCCTTATGTGGCCGTGTCCTATGCGGGGTATCTGACACAGGCCCGCCGCATCGTGCATGACCAGCACGGCGAGAGCGGGGCGCTGCGCCTGACCTTTGGCGTGCGGAGCTGGTTCTGAGCCTGGCCGAACAAAAGCAGTAAAGATAAAAACGCCGCCTTTTTGGAAATAAGGCGGCACCCAAGAACTTTTATTTTATTTTGCCTGTCTGTTTTTCTGCGCCCGCGTTCAGGCGTCAGTTGGCAGGCTGTAATAGTCGCGGTACCACGCCACGAAGGCATCCACCCCGGCCTGCACCGAGGTGGTGGGGCGAAAGCCGGTCAGTTCCTGCAGGGCCGTGCAGTCCGCCCAGGTGCGCGGCACGTCACCGGGCTGCATGGGCAGGTAATTGCACACGCATCTGCGCCCCAGCGCCGCCTCGATCGCCTTGATGAACGCCATGAGGCTGACCGGCTCGCCATTGCCGATATTGACAACCCTGTAAGGGGCCACGGGGCTTGCGCCACGGTCGCTTTCCCCCCGTGCTGGCGCGGGGCGGACGGCCAGGCGGTAAATCGCCTCGACGATATCGTCGATATAGGTAAAGTCCCGCTCCATGTCGCCATTGTTGTAGACATCGATCGCGCGGCCCGCGAGCGTGTTGGCGGTGAATTTGAACAGCGCCATGTCAGGCCGCCCCCACGGCCCGTACACCGTAAAGAAACGGCAGGCCGTTATGGGCAGGTTCCACAGATGGGCATAGGAATGCGCAAGATCCTCATCCGCCTTCTTGGTGGCGGCGTACAGGCTGAGCGGATGGTCGCAGCGCTGGTCCTCGGCAAAGGGTATGGCCGCATTGGCCCCGTAGACGGATGATGTCGAGGCAATCATGAGGTGGGGCGTGGCGCAGCGCCGGGCCTGCTCAAGCACGTTATAGGTGCCCACGAGGTTGGCGCTGACATACGAGCCCGGATTTTCCATCCCGTAGCGCACCCCTGCCTGGGCGGCGAGGTGAATGACCCGTTCCGGCCTGCATTGCTCAAAGGCATCGTGCAGGGCCTGCGCATCCTCGAGCATGAATTCATGGCAGGCAAAACCCGCCTCCCTGCGCAGCAGGGCATGGCGCGCGTGCTTGAGCGTGACATCGTAATAGGGGGTCATGCCATCAATGCCGGTCACCTCGTGGCCTTCGCGCAGCAGGCGCCGGGCCACATGAAAACCGATGAACCCGGCGGTGCCAGTAACAAGAATACGCATCATGAACTCCACAAACCCGCAGCCGCCTGCCCCGGCCACCGCGTGCGGTCTTAGCGTGAAAGGACGGAATTGATGAGTCCTGTTATCGGGACACACCCGGTGCATACACACATGCGCCGCCCCTGCGCGCTGCTCGCTCCTGCCTAGATCGGCAGGTCACGGTTGGCTGCGATCGCCTCCATGGCGATATAGGATGTGACCGTGTCGAGGTCGACCCGGCTGATCAGGGTGCGGTATATGGTGTCAAACGCGGCCATGTCCTGGGTGATGATCTTGAGCATGTAATCGTAATCGCCCGCGATGCGGTAGAAATCGATCACATTGGGGATGTCATTGACAGCCTTGTGAAACCGCTCCAGCCACTCGCGCGAATGGCTGCGCGTGCGGATCATGACAAAAACCGTAAGCCCCAGCCCCAGCCGTGCCGGATCAAGCCGCAGGGTGCGCTCGCCTGCCAGGCCACGCGCGCGCAGGGCGTTGAGCCGCCGCCAGCAGGCATTCTGTGACAGGCCGACCCGCTCGGCCAGTTCGCGCTGCGACAGGCCCGCATCCTTTTGCAGGGCACGCAATATGGCGCGATCAAAATGATCCATTTTTTCGCTCATAACCGATCATATGACACCATCTGACCGCATGGATAGCATGAAATAGGGAAAAATATTGCCCTAAAGCCGATTAACATCGCCCTGCAACGCGCTTTCGGGGGGAACAGGCCATGCAGATGGATGACACGTCTTTTTCAGAGTTTGCCACCAGCCTGCTTGCAGGCGGCCATGAGGGCCTGCGCGCGGGCCTGATCGGGGAAGGCGCGCCCGTTCCCGGCCCGTTTGGCGTCAAACCACTGGTTTATGCCGATTATGTCGCCTCGGGCCGGGCGCTGAAGCAGATCGAGGAATTCGTTCTCGCCCGCGTGCTGCCCTATTACGCCAACTCCCATACCGAGGCCTCGTTCTGTGGGGGGTACATGACCCGCATGCGCCACGCCGCGCGGGCGCAGATCGCGCGCCTGTGCGGGGCGGGCGAAGGGTTCTCCACCGTGTTCTGCGGCGCGGGCGCCACGGCGGGGCTCAACCGGCTGATGCACCTGCTTGGCGTGCCCGAGGCCGCACAGGCCGGCGCGCGGCCCATACTGTTCATCGGGCCGTACGAGCATCACTCCAACATCCTGCCCTGGCGCGAGAGCGGGGCGGAGGTCATCACCATTGGCGAAGCCCCTGAAGGCGGCCCGGACCTTGAACAGCTTGACCGTGCCCTTGCCCAGACCGACCCCGCGCGGCTGCGCATCGGCGCGTTCTCGGCCGCCTCCAACGTCACGGGCATCATGACCGACGTGGATGCCGTGACAAAAATGCTCAAGAGCCACGGCGCGCTGGCGGTGTGGGATTATGCCGGTGGCGGGCCGTACCTGCCCATCAACATGCGGGCGGGCACGCCATATGAAAAGGATGCCGTTGTGCTCTCGGCGCATAAATTCGTGGGCGGGCCTGCGGCATCGGGCATCATGATCGTGCGCGATGCCGCCGTGTCGCGCACGCGCCCGGTCTTTACCGGCGGCGGCACGGTGCGGTTTGTCTCGCCGTGGGGGCATGATTACGCGACACGCCTCGAAAGCCGCGAGGAAGCAGGCACCCCCAATGTCATTGGTGACATCCGCGCGGCCCTGGCCTTCCTGGTCAAGGACGCCATGGGGCAGGACTGGCTCGACGGGCGCCACCATGCCCTGCGCCGCCGCGCCGAGCAGGTCTGGCGGCGCAACCCGCATATCGAGATCGTGGGCAACGCGCAGGCACGCCATGCGCTGCCCATCTTCTCCTTGCGCGTGCATGGGTCCGAGCCGGGCGAGATGGTGCACCAGCAGCTTTTCACGCGCATGCTGTCCGACGGGTATGGCATCCAGGCCCGTGGCGGCTGCGCCTGTGCGGGGCCTTACGCGCACAGCCTGCTTGGTATTGATGAACCCCTGTCAAACACCCTGCGCCACGCCATTCTCAATGGTGAGGAGATCCGTAAGCCGGGCTGGACACGGCTGAATTTCTGCGCCCTGATGGATGATGCCAAGGCGGATTTCATCATCCGCTCGGTTGATGAACTCGCCCGCAACCCCGCCGCCATGGCGCAGGCCTATGTGTGCGACCCCAAAACCGCGCGCTTCCGCGCACAGACAATGCCAAAGGCCGAAACCATGGCTTGAAAAGAATAAGAGTTTTTGGGTGCCCCCTCTTTACAAAAAGGCGGCGTTGCTTACCCCAGTAAAACCGGCGCATCGCCTTCGCGCCAAGGGGCCACGCGTTCCATCACCCGCTCGAACAGTGGCAGGGCCACAAACGCCCCTAGCCACCCCTGCACGCGCGGCAGAGGGCAGGCCGCGAACCAGTCAGGATCGGTCGCCGCGAACTGGCGCACGAAGGGCGCAATGGCGGCATCCGTCATGCCCGGCCGTGCACCATGCAGGAACGGACCGGGATGCAGCATGACTTCAAGCTCATGGAGGATCTGCAACGCTTTCCCCCGGTGGTGCAGCGCATCCGACTGGTAGCGGGTCGCGTATTTGTAGCGATCGAGATGATATTTGAACGGCCCGTCATTGCGCGCAATCAGGTCGCGCCGCGTGCCGGGCCGCCAGTGCCACGGGTCGTGACGGGCCAGCGCCCAGTCCATGATCTCGAGGCTTTCGGCCATCACCCGGCCATCGGGCAACACCAGCACCGGCACCGTGCCCTTGGGCGAGGCCCGCAGCATGGCGGCAGGCTTGGCCGCCAGCCTGACCTCGCGCAAAGCACAGGGCGTTTCACTCGCAAGCAGCGCCAGCCGCGCCCGCATGGCATACGGGCAGCGACGGAAACTGTACAGCACGGGCCATGTCATCACGCCTGCCCTCAATCCTCATGGTCCGTATCGACCAGACGGTGGGGAAAGGCACGGGGATTGGCCATGGCCACAGCCAGCCCCACCACCACCGTGATGATGGCCATGGGCGTGAGCACCCCGAAGCCCGCAGCGGTCAGCACCTGCCCGCCCACGGCAGACCCCATGAGAATGCCCACATTGCTCGCGGCATTGATCCCGGCGCCAGCCACGTCGGGCCGTGTGGCCCGCGCGCGGATCGCACCCGACATGACGCAGGGAATGACCGCCGAATACCCCATGCACCACAGCCCGACCGGCGCCACCGCCGCCCAGCCTGACAGGATATGCCCATACATCAGCCCCATGCCGATCAACATGGCGCCCCCACCGCCCAGCAGGCCCGTTGCGGGCCGGGTATCGACAAACAGCCCTGCCCCCCACAGGCCCACGATGCTCACGCTGCCGGTCAGCAGCAGGGCGATGCTCAGGCTGCCCGTCGCCAGCCCGTGGTCGAGCAGCAGGGGCGTGACATAGGTATAAAGCAGGTTATGGGCGAAGAAGAGGATGGCATTGACCGCGATCACGACCAGGAAAATGCGCATGGCCCGGCTGGGCCCCGCCGAGGGCAGTCCGTTCCTGACCTGCACCGGTGTCGTGACCGGCGGCAGGAAGAAGGCGATGCACAGCGTCAGGATAACGGACAGGCCCGCCATGACGTACATCGCCATCCGCCAGCCTGCCAGATGCCCGATGGCCGCAGCACCGGGCACGCCCAGAACCGCGCCAAGCGACGTGCCGCCATAAACGAATGAAATGGCCCGCCCAGTCATCTTGGCCGGAACCAGCCGCGCGGCATAGGCGGAGGCAATCGACATGAGCAGCGCATGCGCAACGCCCCCGATCAGGCGGCCCGCGCACAGGATGACAAAGCTCGGCGCTGCCGCCACCACCAGGTTCGACACCACATAGCCCAGCAGCGACACCAGTACGAGTCGCTTGCGGTCGATATGCGCGGTCATGATGGTCAGCGGCACGGCGCATACCGCCACCATCAGGGCAAAGGCGCTGACGGCAAGCCCGGCCTCACCCTCGGGGATGTGAAAGCCGCGGGCCATGTCGATCAGGATGCCGACAGGCGCCACCTCGGTTGTCAGGGCCGTGAAAGTACATGCAAACAGGGCGCAAAGACCAATGACGGCTTCAGCCGGGAGGGTTTTGAAAAGCATGATTGCCTGCAGAAATATAACGACACAACATCATGTCGCTTCACTTGTGGGCGTTCTGGCACTTCCCGCACTGTAGTGGAAGTGTCTATCATGCCAAGGTAGTACAGACTCCCGTTCATAGAAAAACGTGCATAACGTCTATTGATCTGGCAAGCGCCGCACCGGCCATGCCCCACAGCCCGAATGCCGCCTGGCAAGACCCGATCATCCCCTGCCCCGCCACGGCCAGCCCGACCATACGGACCCGGCGCCCCTCACGGCTTTCGGGCTTTATCATGACAATACGGCAAGAAACCCGTCTCGATTATGAGACAGTTGCGCCCTGCCCGGACACAGCTACGTGAAGCCCGCGCGGTAGGGCATGGCGTTTTTCGCCCCCCTCATGCTGAACAGCAGGTTCTGGCTGGGCACAGCAGGCACCCCAAAACCTGCATACGCAGCCCAGCTTTGGAAAACTATGGAAAGAAACGCGGCATGCGAGAAACTACCAAGAGGTTATTATCCATCATAACCTCCGTCTTGCTGGCCCTGATCGGGCTTTTTCTATTCTTTGGCGGGGCCCAGCTGCTCCTGCTGGGCGGCTCATGGTTCTATGTGCTGACCGGCTGCGTCCTGCTCGCCGCCGCAGTGCTGGGGCTGAAGCAGCCCGGGCTGGCAAGCAGCCTGTATGCCGCCCTGCTGGTGGTGGCCACCATCTGGGCGCTGGTCGAGACCGGCTTCAACATCTGGGGCCTCGAGGTCCGGCTGATGACGCTGGTGGGCATTGGCGTGTGGCTGCTGCTGCCGCAGGTGTGGCGCGCGCATGAGAGCTGGCTGGCTGACAAGAAGGCCCTGCTCGGCGCGGTTGGCGTATCGTGCCTTGTGCTGCTCATCAGCTGCTTTTCGTCCTATTCCATTGATGGCACGGTCCCCGCTGATCGCATGGCCGCCCAGGGCCAACCGGAATCGGCTGCCGAGAGCATGCCCGATGGCGACTGGCAGGCCTATGGCCGCACGGCGGCAGGCGATCGCTACTCCCCGCTGGGCCAGATCACGCCCGCCAACGTGGGCAGGCTCAAGCGCGCCTGGCTGACCCGCACGGGTGACGTGCAGCAGGCGGGCGAAGGCACCGTGGCCGGTCCCGACCAGGGCCATGAATTCAACCTGGAGGTCACCCCCATCAAGGTCGACAACACGCTGTACATGTGCACCCCCCATAGCTGGGTGATTGCGATGGATGCAGCCACCGGCAAGGTGAAGTGGAAGTTCGACCCCCACCCCGATACCGCCGACCTTGCCAAGAACGTCTATCTCGCCTGCCGTGGCGTGTCGTATTACCGCATCCCCGACGAGATCCAGACAAGCTGCCGCACCCGCATCTACTCCCCCGTGGCGGATGTGCGCATGGTGGCGCTCGATGCCGAAACCGGCAAGCCGTGCGATGATTTTGGCGATCACGGCTTCATTTCCCTGCGTGAATATCTCGGCCACGTGCCGCATGGCTTCCACTTCGTCACCTCGCCGCCGCTGGTGGCCAAGAACCGCCTGATTACGGGTGGCTGGGTGTTTGACAACCAGGCCAATTTCGAGCCGTCCGGCGCAATCCGTGGCTTTGACGCGACCACCGGCGCGCTGGCCTGGGCATGGGATGCGGGCCACACCCCCGAAACCTGGAAACCCAACCCCGATGAAGTCCTGACCCGCGACACCCCCAATGCCTGGGGCGTGTACACCGCCGACCTCAACCTTGGCATGGTCTACATTCCCACCGGCAACTCCCCGCCGGATAACTGGGGTGGCACGCGCCGCCCGTTTGATGATGCGACCTCCTCGGCCACCATCGCGCTGGACATCGTAACCGGCGAGCGCCGCTGGACCTACCAGACCGTGCACCACGACCTGTGGGACATGGACATCCCCTCCGGCCCGTCGATGGTTGACCTGCCCGGCCCCAATGGCGAGACCATTCCCGCCCTGGTGCAGAGCACCAAGCGCGGCGAGTTCTTCGTGCTTGACCGCCGCACCGGCGAGACCGTGCCCGGCTACCCGGTGGAGGAACGCCCCGTGCCGACCGCGGGTGTTGCGCCTGACGACCATGCCTCCCCCACGCAGCCCTTCCCGGCGGCCATGCCCACGCTCACGCCGCCGAACCTGAAGGAAAGCGACATGTGGGGCGCCACCCTGCTCGACCAGATGCTGTGCCGCATCGAGTACCGCCAG
This sequence comes from Komagataeibacter sp. NFXK3, assembly GCF_054182245.1. NCBI lineage: Bacteria > Pseudomonadati > Pseudomonadota > Alphaproteobacteria > Acetobacterales > Acetobacteraceae > Komagataeibacter > Komagataeibacter sp. NFXK3. The sequence goes on along the minus strand of NZ_JAPIVJ010000002.1, from coordinate 62,530 downwards.
TCCGCCTATGAGGGGCAGTTCACGCCGCCGCATGTAGGCCAGACCACGGTGGTCTACCCAGCCTTCTATGGCGTGGTTGACTGGCAGGGCATCACCATCGACCCGCAGCGCAAGATCATGCTGGCCAATGCGAGCTACCTGCCCTTCCGCATCAGGCTCGACCACCGCCAGAAGCTGGAAGGCAACGGCACGCTGCCCAAATGGGATGGCAAGGGCGAGGAGCCTGCCGCCAAGGGCGATGCGCTTTCCGTCTCGCCCGATTACGGCACGCCTTACATCGCGCTGACCAACCCGTGGCTGAACCCGCTGCAGATTCCGTGCAAGGGCCCGGTCTGGGGCACGCTGAGCGCGATCGACCTCGTGACCAGGAAGATCGTGTGGCAGCACCCTGTTGGCACCACGCGTGATACGGGGCCGTTCCGCACCCATAACAACATCCCGCTGCCAACCGGCATGTATAACGTCGGTGGCAATATTGTGACTCGAGGTGGCGTTGTCTTCATGGGGGCCACGGCAGATGATTACCTGCGCGCCTTCGATCTCGCGACCGGCAACGTGCTCTGGACCGACCGCCTGCCCGCGGGCGGCCAGGCGACCCCCATGTCGTATGAGGTCGGTGGCAAACAGTATGTCCTGATTGCGGCTGGCGGCCATGGTGGCCTGGGCACCCGGAGTGGCGATTACATTATCGCCTACACGCTCGATGGGGCGCAGGCTGGTACTGCAGCCCAATAAAAAACAATAACCGTGCAGGTATCCGGTTTGCGCCGGATGCCTGCTTTTCATCAGGGAAGCCCCTCCCATGCGTCTGACCAGAAGATCGGCATGGCTCCATGCCATGCTGCGCATTGCCCTTCCTTCGGCCGTGCTGTTCCTTACGCCAAAGGCCCACGGCGCAGACGTCACCCTCGGGATCATCGGCCCCCACGAATATGACCTGCCCGTCGACTTCAAGCCCTTCAACGTGCTGGTGCAGTATGGCGATGGCAATGCGGCGGGCCACTCCTATAACAGCCTGGGCCAACGCAAGCCGGAAGGCGGCAGCCATACCTGGGCGGGCATGACCAAATATGTCCATTTCCGCAGTTTTGACGCCATTCCCCACGTGGGCTTCGCCTTCGAGCTGATCCAGACCGAGAGCTACAGCCTGGCGGATGGCACGAATTACGGCGGCCTTGGCCCCACCATTGTCGGCCCCGCCGCGTGGTTCAAGCCCAACAGGCACAGCACGTTCGGCATCCAGACCTTCATGCAGACGGCCGTTGGCACGCGTGATGCGACCTCGCCCGATTACTGGTCGAACATCTCGAGCTTCATTTTCGATTATGAATGGAAGCATTTCAGCTTCGATGGCGATGCCGGCACCGTGGCGGGGGCAGCCAAGCACGTCAAGGGCGGGCATACCTATTCACCCGGCGTGGTGTTCTATACCAACCTGCGCTTCAGCTGGAAGGCGACAAAACTGTTCGAGCCCTTCTTCGCGCTGGACTGGCAGAACGTGAAAGGCACCTACGACCGGACCGCAAGCCAGTACATGGATGATTCAAACAGCCGTGAAATAACGCTGGGCGCGGGTGCCATGCTCAATATTTCCAAGCACTTTTCCTTTACGACACGTTACTCGCATTCTGTTGATGGGCGAAACATACCCGAAAGTAATGCCTATTACGTGAAAGTCGTCTATCTCTGGTAGCCCGCACCATCCGGCGCGGGCAGGCTGCACGGCGCCACGCGTTCATTTTATGTCATGTGCAATGACGGACGACAGATATATACACTCATAGCCAGACAGGCCATTACGGCAGCCATGCCGCACGCAGCCCGACATCCAGGGGCAGGGAGAAATGAAACCGCATTGCCATAACCCCGCCCAGCCGCCCCCCACGGGCCAGCCCCAGCGCGCCCCTGGTGCAACCGAGGTGGCCCGGTCGTGGCAGCGCTGCGTTTCATCCTATAATCTCGACCCTGCGCAGGGGTGGCAGGCCGATGTGCTTTCGGGCGCGGAACTGCGGCATGTCAGCACCCGCTCCGCCAGCCTGCTCCGTATCGCCATGCCCGAGATGCAGCGCCTGTTCGGCCTTGTGCAGGGGCTCGACTTCATGGTGCTGCTTGCCGACCCTGACGCCACCATCCTCGCCCGCAACATAGACGAAGCCCATATGGGCCTGTGCCGCAGGCTTGCCCTGCGCGAGGGGGCGATCTGGAGCGAACACATGGCAGGCACCAACGGCATCGGCACGGCGGTGCAGGATGGCTGCCCCGTTTTCCTGGGGGAAGGCGAGCACTGGCGCTTCTGCTTCTCGCTGCTGGCAAGCTATGCCGTGCCGATCTTCAACGCGCACGGTCAGGTCGCGGGCGCAATCAACCTTGCCGCCTTCAATGGTGACACGTCGCGCAGGCTCGCACCGCTCGTGCTCGACACCCTTTTGCAATCAGGCCGCCGGATCGAGGAGCAGCTTTTTCGTGAGTACCACGCGGGGGCGCGCGTGCTGACGCTGGGCGTGGCCGAAGGGTGCTCGGCCCCGCTTGTCGCCATCAATGCCGAAGGCGAAGTCACCGGGGCCACCCATGCCGCCCGCATCCTGACCGGCTGGACGGATGACATGATCCGCACCCACCCCAACCTGGTGCACCGGCTTGAGGCGGAGGGCCGGGTGAGCTTTCGCAAGGCGGAGGAAAATGTCATCCGCTCGGCGCTCGCACTCGCGCAGGGCAATGTCACGGCCACCGCGCGGCATCTTGGCATTGGCCGGGCCACGCTCTACCGCAAGATGAAGGCCCTGGGCGTGCGCTAGGGCAGATCCAGTCTGAATGGACACATTCGAACTGGTAAAATGCTCTAGAACCGGCCGCTCATTCAATATCGCCGCGCACCTCCACCTGCCCGTGGCACCTGAGCAGGACCATGGCCAGCACATAGACCACCAGCCCCCCGGCCGACAGCACCGCCCCGCCAACCCCCAGCGCGCCATACCCGAACTGCCGCGCCAGCAGGGCGCTGCCCAGTGATGCGCCGAGCGCGTTGGCGATGTTGAAGGCCGAATGGTTGAGCGAGGCCGCCAGTGTCTGCGCATCGCCTGCAAAATCCATCAGCCGGGTCTGCAATGCCGGGCCCAGCGCGTTGACGAAGGCGGGCACGAGCAGCACATCGAGCATGAGCGCCGGCTCATTGTGCAGCACCAGCGGAAAGGCGAGCATGACCACCGCGCTGCCGCCCAGCGCCAGCAGGGCGGCACGGTCGAGGTTACGGTCCACGATCCACGCCCCCACATTGGCACCGATCAGCATGCCCGCGCCGCACACGATCATGTAAATCATGATGCGCCATTCAGGCACATGCGTCACGTTGAGCAATACGCTGGTCAGGTAGGTGTAGATTGCGAACATGCCGCCAAAGCCGATCGACGCCGTCACCAGCGTGAGCAGCACCTGCGTATTGGCCAGGGCGCGGATTTCCCTGAGCGGGGAGTTCCTGCGGTTGGGCGGGTCCGCGGGGATATAGCGCCAGATGCCCGCCACCGTCAGCAGCCCCAGCGCCGCGATGATGAGATAGGCGACACGCCAGCCAAAATGATCGGCGGCAAAGGTGGAAAACGGCGCGCCGACCAGGGTGGAAATGGCAATGCCCGACAGGATGCGCCCCACGGCCCAGCCACGCCGCGCGCGCTCGACCATCGAGGCGCCGACCAGCGCCGAGATGCCGATCAGCGCGCCATGCGGCAGCCCGGTGATGAAGCGGGCCACCTCCACCAGCCCCGGCGTGGGCATGGCCACGCTGAGCAGGTTGGCGCAGCAGAACAGGGCAAACAGGATCAGCAGCAGTTCGCGCCGCGACAGGCGCGCGCCAAGAATGGTGATGAGCGGCGCGCCGACCACCACACCCAGCGCATAGGCCGTAATGGCATGCCCCGCATCGGAGGGGGACAGCCCGAGCGAGGCTGCGAATTCGGGCAGCATGCCCATGATGGCGAACTCACCCGTGCCGACCACGAACGTGCCGAAGGTAAGGATGAAGAAAGCTGCTTTTGCGCCATGGGGCGCCGCGATGGGGGCAACCCCGCTGGCAGGGGGGGCGGTCTGGGTCATGGGAGCGGGTCCGGGTCAGGTAAGGGGGCGCTCAGGCCCCGAGCGTGTTGGCAGCGATGCGGGCGATGGCGATATCATCCTCCGTGGGCGCGCCAGAGACACCAATCGCGCCGACCACGCTGCCATGCGCGCCCCTGAGCACGAGGCCACCGCCAAAACTGGTCAGGCCGCCATTGGTGTTTTCCAGCGTGTAGGCCTCGCCCTGGGGGCGGGCGATCGTGGCCAGATCGGCGCTATCCATATGGAACAGGGCCGCCGTGCGCGCCTTTTTGGTCGCGACATCGATCAGGCCCAGCGGCACGCCATCCATGCGGGTAAAGGCCACGGGCCATGCCCCGGCATCCACGATGGAAATGCACACGCCAAACCCGCGCTTGCGCGCCTCGGCCAGGGCGGCCTCCATCATGGTCATTGCATCGGTCAGTTTCATGTCGGCATCCACGGCTTGCATAAAAAGCGCAGCCTAGCCCCGCGCCTGCGCGGGCGTAACACACCAATCACCAAAATCCCGATTTGTTCAACATTGCTGAACCGTGGCGCGCGCCACGTGCTGCATCATCATCCAGGCCAGCCGCACAAGGCGCGGGCGTGGCAGGTCGGCGCAGGGGCCGGTCAGGGCAATGGCGGCCCGGACCTCGCCGTGTTCACGCCACGGCACGGCCACCGCGTTCTGGCCGGGGCGGTAGCTTTCAAGGTCAAGCGCGTACCCCCTGAGGCGCACGGCCTCGATCTGGTCGCGCACATGCCCGTCAAGCGCATGGGCGCGGGTGCTGAGCACGCGCTGGCCCATGCCGGGCACAAAGGCCAGGAACACCAGCCCCACTGCCGAACCCTCGATGGTTTCACGCCGCTGCGCGGGCGTGGCGGCCCCTTCGGGGGCATGCGGGTCCACCCGGTCGAGATAGGCAGCCTCATCGCCGCTGGGCACGCCAAGGTGCACGGTCGCCCCGCTATGCCGCGCAATGGCTTCAAGCGTCGGGCGCATGCGCGCACGCAGGCCGTGGTCATCACCCATGATACGCGACAGGTTGAGAATGCGCCCGCCCAGATGGTAGCGCATGTCGCCCGGCCTGCGCTGCACGTAGCCAAGGTGGTCGAGGGTCTGGAGGATGTTGTGGGCGGTGGTTTTTTCCATGCCTGCCTTCGCCGCGATTTCGCCCAGCCGCGCGCTGCCCCCTGCCTGCGCCATGACTTCCAGAATGGCGGCGGACCGCACGATGGACTGGATCCGTTTTGGCACGCTGGCCATGTCATCCTCCTGCATGCCCTCCGGCACGGCATGACCGGACAGGCCCGAAACATGCCCTTACCTGAAAAATAACCGGCCACAAGGGGCAGCGGAACCGCCTGCCCGCCCTGCCTGCCGTCCGTGCTGCGCGGGCAGGGAACCGATGGCCGTGAAGCATGCGCCACCAGGCCGCCCCCGCGCGCATGCCAGCCTGACCACCCGGGCATTGACCACTCAGGCAGGACGGGAGCAGATTCGCATTGAAACGCAGGACCGGATACAGGCGGGAAACACGATGATGACTCCAAAGATCCTTGTTGTCGGCGCGGGTGCCGTGGGGGGCTATTTTGGCGCGCGCCTGGCGGCGGCGGGCCATGACGTGACGTTTCTCGTGCGGCCGCGGCGGCAGGCGCAACTCAGCGCAACAGGGCTGTGCCTTGTCAGCCCGCTGGGCGATGCAACGCTGGCCCCGCGCATGATCACGACGGATCAGATCGCCCATCCCTACGATATCGTCATCCTGAGCGTAAAAGCCTATTCCCTTGCCGCCGCAATGGCCGACATGGCGCCTGCCATCGGGCCAGACACGCGCATCCTCCCGCTGCTCAACGGCATGCAGCACCTTGAGGTGCTGGCCAGCCGCTTTGGCCGCGAGGCAGTCATGGGGGGGACCTGCTTCATCGTCAGCAGCCTTGATGCCGAAGGCCGCATCCATCAGGTGGGCGTTACCCCGCGGCTGGTATTCGGCCCGCTGGTGGCCGAACAGGACGCCAATGCCATGGCGGACGCCCTGCGCGCGCCGGGGTTCGAGACAGTGCCCTCCTCCCGCATCGTGCAGGACATGTGGAACAAATGGTCGCTCCTGGCCTCGCTGGGCACGCTATGCTGCCTCATGCGCGCGAGCGTGGGCGAGGTGGCCCGCCTGCCCGGCGGCACCGATTTCGTGCATGCCACGATAAACGAATGCACCACGGTTGCGGCAGCCGCGGGTTACCCGCTCGCGCCTGACACTATCAACGGCATTACCAGGAGGCTGACGCAGCCTGACTCCACGCTGACATCCTCCATGTTCCGCGACCTCTCGCAGGGTGCGCCGGTGGAAGCGCAGCAGATCATTGGCGATCTCGTTGCCCGCGCCCGTGCCCATGGCGTTGCCACCCCCATCCTCGCCCTGACGGACCTGAACCTGCGCGCTTATGAACTGCGCCGCGACAACCGGTGAGGCTGAAGCCGGGCACCATCAGGCAGCCGCAAGAGATTGCCTGAACAAAAGGTCATTCATGAAATGAAGGTTTCCGGGTATCGCCTTTCGAGGCTTTTAAAAAAATATTCACCAAAACTTTTATAATTCCAAGACATTATACTGTTACGTTGCTTTCGGGAAACTGTTCAGGGACTATCGCACCCGGCGCAGGAAATGGCGGGATGGCGCGGTTTTGTCATTGACGGGCCTTTTGCCGCCAATTAAACGAAACCGAACCGTTCCGTTCAAAAAAAACGGATGGTCCCTGCTCTTCTTTCACTGGATCATGCAATGAACCCCTTCCGGCATACAGGCCTTGTGGTCCTCGCCAGTTCCCTGGCCTTTCACGGCACGGCGCAGGCCGCGTGCGAGGCCACCGATGCCCGGATCGAACTCTCGGCGCACCATGTCGCGGCAGGGATCGGTTATGTCTGGGGCCAGGGCACGCTGTATGACGGCACGCACGCCTACCCCTTCACCATACGGGGCGGCGGCATGCCAAGCGTGGGCGGCATGGTGATGCGGGCGCAGGGCTGCGTGCGCAACCTTGGCCACCTGCAGGACTTCAATGGCACGTACTGGAGCGTGGGCGGCACGGCCACCATCCATCACGGCACGGCTGGCCTGGTCATGGAAAATGCCCGGGGCGTGGACATCAATCTCGTGGCAAGCACCCGGGGGGCGTTCCTGTCCGGGCAGGTCGCGCGGCTTTCCTTGCGGATGAAGGGTGGCAGCTAGCCCGGAACATGGGCGAACCACCCATTCGCAATGACCATTTGAACACGCGCCCCCGTTCTGGCATCCCCGTGCCGACAGGCTGGATGGCACCATGCCTGCATACCATGTTATGTTTCATGACATAATATGACTGGCTCACGGCTGGAGTTAAGAACGAAGAATGTCTGACGTACCATCAAGACCGCCACATACGGGCGGGCGCCCGACGCCTGAAGGCTCGGCGCAACTCGACCGGCATGTTCTTGAAGTTGCAACGGCATTGTTCATCAAGCAGGGTTACGCCGCCACGTCGCTGGAACGGATCGCGCGCGTGGCGGAGTGCAGCAAGGCCAGCCTATACCGACGCTACGCATCCAAGGAAGAACTGTTCCGCGCGGTGGTGGCGGCCCGTGGCAAACTGCTGCTCGAGGCGGCAGGTGCGGTCGAGGCCTCCTCCACCGACCCGCTGGTCGCCACGCGTGAAATCAGCGAGTTCTTCCTTGACTTCATGCTGCGGCCCGAAACGCTTGAAGCCTACCGTATTGTCATTGCGGACGGGCATCGCATCGCCTTCTTCGTGGAGGACATGATGCGGACCATCGTGGAGCCCTTCGTGGCCACGCTGAGCCGCCTGATCAAGGCCGCCGCCGATGCGGGGCGCATCCACTCCACCAACCATGAAGAGACAACCCGCGTCCTGCTCAGCCTGTTCCTGGGCTGGCCGCTACAGAACACCATGCTGGGCCTGAACATGCTGCATGACCCGCAGATGCGGGCGCGCTTCTTTGAACGCGCGTGGAATATCTTTACGTCCGGCATCTGCATCCAGGAAAAATAGGGATTTCCGGGTGTCGCACAGCGTTTCAGCAAGGCGGCGTTTTGCCCGCAGTTCCACCCCCGCGACAGATCGTTTTTTATAGGCGCTTCCTATATGTCATATTGCGATACGATACGGTATCGTATATATGAGTGTTAGATTACATACCCCTGGCGGATGATCATAGAATGGAATGAAGACGGTGCCGACCTGCGCGACCCTGATGGCCACGAAAGGCGCGCACCATCTGATGGCTGTCCATATCGGGGCCGCAGGATGAAATGCCCCGCCACCCATCATGGGGCCGATCCTTGATGAACACACAAAAACAACGCGTCCATGCATATAGATGTTCATGATGTTCAGAGATTTCACGCTTACTGACACCGAACGGGAGGCGTTAAACGCGATCTCCACGAAAATACACAGACCCGCAAAACGCCGTATCTACACCCAGGGCGAAGCGGGCAAATATGTCTACCGCATCCGTTCAGGCGCCGTGCGGCTGGAACATCACCTGAATGATGGCCGCAACCACATCTTTGCCTTCATGTGGCCTGACGACATGTTCGGCACCATTGAAGACGGGGTCTATCCCGCCTCCGCCATTACGCTGGTGGATACCTACCTGTTCCAGATTCCCTATCCCGCGCTGCTCAAGCTGATCGAGATCCATCCGCGCATCCAGACCCTGTTCTTGCAGCAGGCGCTCAATTACACAAAGGCCGCGCAGCGCCACCTGCTGCTGGCCACCTACCCGCTTGTGGTCAAGCGGCTGGCAGGTTTCCTGCTTGAATGCAGCAAACAGGCCGATTTCTATGACCGGCACTCCAATATCCTGACCCTGGCCATGGACCGCAGGGATATTGCCGATTACCTGGGCTTTGCCGTTGAAACGACGAGCCGCATGCTCAAGGAACTGGAAGACATGCAGCTGATCAAACGCCTCTCGTCGCAGCGCATCATGCTGGACCGGCCCAGGATCATGGAAATATTTTAAAGGCCTTCCCTGACCGGGGCGGCCGCGTGTTCAATCCGCCTACCTGCCCCCTGCCGCCCCATCTTGCCACGCCCCGCCACCTGCCTATGCTAGGCCGCCATAAGCGTTGCCTGCAGGGAGTTCGAGAGCATTGGCCACACCCCAACCCATTGATACAAAGCTGACCCAGGCTGCGGTTTTCCTTGTCCTGACCCTCAGCCCCGACACCGAGGTCGGCCCGCAGGTGCGCGACCTGATGGGCGACCTGTCATCACTTGTGCGCGGGGTCGGATTCCGCATTGATGATGGTCGGCTCAGTTGCATAACCGGCATCGGGTCCGAGGCGTGGGACCGCCTGTTCGGCGCACCGCGCCCGATGGACCTGCACCCGTTTGCCGAGATCAATGGCGTGCACCATGCCCCCTCCACGCCGGGCGATCTCCTGTTCCATATCCGCGCGACACGGATGGACCTGTGCTTTGAACTCGCGACCGCCATCGTCTCGCGGCTCGAAGGCGTTGCCACGGTTGTGGATGAAGTGCACGGGTTCAAGTATTTCGATGCCCGCGACCTGCTCGGTTTTGTCGATGGCACTGAAAACCCGGTGGACCAGCCCGCGCGTGATGCAACACTGATCGGTGATGAAGACCCGGCCTTTGCGGGCGGCAGTTATGTCATCATCCAGAAATACCTGCACGACCTGAAAAAATGGGATGCCATACCCACCGAGGTGCAGGAACACATCATTGGCCGCAGGAAGGTATCGGATATCGAGCTGCCTGAGGCCGCCAAGCCCAGCTATGCCCATAACGTGCTGACCAATATTGAAGAAAACGGCCAGCAGCTCCAGATCGTGCGCGACAACATGCCCTTTGGCACGGTGGGCACGGGCGAATTCGGCACCTATTTCATTGGCTATGCCCGCTCGCCCGCACGCATCGAGCGCATGCTCGACAACATGTTCGTGGGCCTGCCGCCGGGCAACTACGACCGGCTGCTTGATGTCAGCACGGCGGTGACCGGCAACCTGTTCTTCATTCCCACCAGCGATTTCCTTGATGCAGCACCCGACCTGCCCGCGCCACAGGCCCCCGTTGCCGCCCCACCGCCCGCAGCACCGCAACCCGTGGCGGAACCAACCGGCTCGCTTGGCATCGGATCATTGAAGTAAAGGACACCAGACATGAACAACCTGCACAGACACCTCGCCCCCGTCTCGTCCGCCGCCTGGACCGAAATCGAGGAGGAAGCCACCCGCACCCTGCGCCGCCACCTGGCCGGGCGGCGCGTGGTTGATGTTTCCGAACCCAGGGGCACGGCCTTCGCCGCCGTGGGCACGGGGCGCGACAGGCGCATCGATGCGCCCACCGACGGCGTGCAGGCCGTAATACGCGACGTGCTGCCGGTGGTGGAACTGCGCGTGCCCTTTACCCTGTCACGCGCGGAAATCGACGCGGTGGAACGCGGCGCACGCGATGCCGACTGGCAGCCGGTGAAGGATGCGGCCAGGAAAATCGCCTTTGCCGAGGATCGCGCCATTTTCACCGGCTACGCCGCAGCGGGCATGAAGGGCATTGCGCAGGCTACCTCCAACGCGCATGTCAAGCTGCCGGCATCGGTCAAGGATTACCCGCATGCCATTGCCGATGCCCTTGGCGCGCTGCGCCTTGCGGGCGTCAACGGCCCCTATGCCATCGTGCTTGGCGCCAAGGCATATGAGGCGGTCAGCGGCGGTGATGATGCAGGCTACCCGGTGCGCAAGCACATCGAAAGCCTGATCGAGGGCAAGCTGGTCTGGGCGCCCGCCATTGAGGGGGCCTTTGTCATCTCGCTGCGCGGCGGCGACATGCAGCTTGATATCGGGCAGGATTTCTCGATCGGCTATCTGGCCCATACGGCGGATACGGTCGAACTTTACCTGCAGGAGAGCTTTATCTTCCGGGTGCTGACCAGCGAGGCATCCGTCGTCCTAGACTGATTTCAAACCGAACACGCTACCAAGGACATGATCATGCAGAACCCCCTGGCCACCACGCCCGAAACCGAAGCCCGCATCACCGCCAAAGCCCAGGAACTGTGGGAAGCCGACGGCAAGCCCGGCTGTGGTGCTGCCGCCTACCGCGAAGCCGCATCCGAACTGGTCGGGATGGAAAGCAACCCCGACGCGGGCCAGATCCCCGTTGACTCACCCGTGCCGCTCGATGCGAACGGCGAGCCCATCGAGCAGGCATGGCTGGAGGAAAACCTCGGCAATTCAGGCGGCAGCATGGATGAACTTGATGACAGGCAGGAAGTACCCTTCGCCACGCGTGCGCAAGAGGCAAAGGCCCTGAAGGACCAGGACTGACCCTGCCGTGCGGGATGGCAGCCTCCATCCCGCACCGTCCTACCCCCCGACCATGAAGCGCACCAGCGCAACACTTGCGCCCAGCAGCCCGAGCAGTGAAATGGTGACCGTAACCACCAGCGCCCTGCCCGAGCGCGCAATGGCCCGGAGTTCCACCCCCAGCCCGAGCGCTGCCATGGCAAGGATGGTCAGGAACGTGGCCACATGGTTGAGCGGCACGACAAGCCCCGCCGGAATGCCCCCCGCCGTGCGCACCACCATCATGACCACAAACCCGATGATGTACCACGGCACCAGCCGGGTCAGGGGCGGCAGGCGTGATCCCTCCGCCGCCTCACGCGCGCGCCATGCGCTGGCAGTCACGGCCAGCGCCACGCAGACCGGGCCGAGCATCAGCACCCGCACCAGCTTGACCAGCGTGCCGACATGCACGGCCGCCATGCCAAAGGGCGCTGCGGCAGCCACAACCTGCGGCACGGCATAAACGCTCAACCCTGCAAGCACGCCCCCTGCACAATTGGACAGGCCCAGCAGGGGCACCACGAACGGCAGCCCCAGCACCACCACAAGGCCACCTGCCGCCGTAAAGGCAATGCTGGCGCCCACCTCGTCATCATCAGCCCCGATGACCGGGGCCGCCGCCATGATGGCCGAATTGCCGCATATGGCATTGCCGCAGGCCACCAGCAGCGTCTGCCGCGCGGGCAATCGCGCAAGCCAGCCCACGCAGCAGGTAAAGACCAGGCTGAACGCCACAATGCCCATGGCCCCCGCCACCAGCCCCGGCCCGATCGCCCGCACCGCCCCCACGCTGAACGAGGCCCCGAGCAGCACGATGGCGATATTGAGCACGGTGCGGGCACAGCAGTTTATGCCTGGCCCACAGGCAGGGGCAGGCCGCCAGATCGCGCGCAGGCCCACACCGAGCAGGAGGGCCATGTTGAGGGCTTCCAGCCATGCCCTGCCAAACAGGGCCGCCTGCGCCTTTTCAAGCCCGATGGCAAGCACGGTGATGGACAGACACAGCCCGACACCCGGTGCGACACGCGCTGAAAAATCAATGTTACTCAACAGGAATGGTGGCCTGCATGGCATGGTCGTCACGGTATCCTCCCTTTCGCCACGCAGGGTAGGAGGTGGGCATTCAATCAATCCAATGCATAGTTCTTCTCATTTCAATCGTTTATCATGATTGATTGTGATAGGGCTGGGGCATGACCCTTGAACAGCTCCGCCTTTTCATTGCCGTGGCCGAACGCGAGCACGTCACCGCCGCCAGCCGGGCCCTGAACGTGACGCAATCCGCCGTGTCAGCCGCCATCGCGGCCCTCGAAGAGCGCCACGGCATCAAGCTGTTCCATCGTATCGGTCGTGGCATCCGGCTGACGGAGGCAGGCCGCCTGTTCCTGCCCGAAGCCCGGGCCGTGCTGGCGCAGGCAGCCGCGGCGGAAAACATGCTGGAGGAATTCAGCGGCCTGAAACGGGGCACCTTGCGCGTGGTGGCCAGCCAGACCATTGCGGCCTACTGGCTCCCGCGCTTTGTTGTGTCATTCCGCCAGCTCTATCCGCATATTATCGTTGACGTCGCCATCAGCAACACGGAGGAAGCCGCGAACCGGGTGCGTGATGGCATGGTTGACCTCGGCATTGTCGAGGCCCTTGTCGATGACCCTGCCCTGGCGCAGTGGCCGCTGGGCAGCGACCGCCTGACCCTGATACAGGCCACCCCCTGCCCGCCCGCCCATGCCAGCACGGACTGGCTGCGCGCGGCCACATGGGTCATGCGCGAGCCGGGCTCGGGCACGCGGGCCACGCTGGAGCACCAGCTGCGCCAGTTGGGAATTGCGCCGGAGGAGCTGAAAATCGGGCTTGTCCTCCCCTCCAACGAAAGCGTGCGCACCGCGATCGAGGCCGGGGCGGGCGTTGGCGCGCTGTCTTCACTGGTCATCGCCCCCGCATTGCAGGCGGGCACGCTGCATGCCGTGCCGCGCGCGCTTGGCCCGCGCGCCTTTTACGGGCTGCGCCACAAGGAGCGCTACCGCAGCCCGGCGGCGGAAGCCCTGCTGGCCCTGATTGGCCGGGAGGCGGGCTGAAACGCCAGGCCTGGAGCATCTTCACCAGTTAGAATGTGTCCAATCAAACTGGATCTGCTCTAGCGGGCATGATCCCAGCGGTTCTGCCAATGGGCCAGATAAGCCTGCGCAAGGGTGGGGTCATCCCAGATCACCAGGGCATTTTCACTATTCTTGCGCTGGGCCCCCTTGGTGAAATTGAAGGAGCCGGTCTCGACATTTTGGCCGTCGGTAATGATGACCTTGTCGTGCTGCACGGCATAGACATCATCCATCCTGACCTGGATGCCGGCATCCCTGACCCGTGCGATGGCCATCTGGTTGCCCTTGCCCTGGTTGCCTTCCTCATCCAGCACGATCGCCACGTCCACGCCGCGCTTTCTGGCCTTGATCAGGGCATCGACCACGTTATCGGCGCTGAAAAAGAACGCCATCATGCGGATCTGGCTCTTGGCACTTTTGATCACGTTGAGCACCAGTTCGGTTGCCGATCCTTCGGGCGAGAACCCGACATCGATATGCGACTGGGCATAAACCGGCGTGCTCAGGCCAATACAGAGCAGGGCTATAATAATGCTTTTCATTTTATCTTCTTTATAATCCTGTGCCCAGCCATGCGCCCCGGAACACGCAGGGCAGGTTCATCCCTGCCATACAGTCACGACACCTGATGGCAAGACCTGCCACAGCCTATGAAACGGGTTTTCATGAAAGTGTCATATACGGCCCTGCGCCTGAACGCCGGGCGCACTGCCAGGCGTGCCGCGTCCGGCCCGTACGGCCCATGCATCCCCGCCTTGCCAATTGATCAATATCAACGACATGAATGCTAAAAAATCGCGCTATGTTCAGCAGACTTTCCCATCAGGGGAAGATGGCCGGGCCATGATCCATGGCCCCAGCAAGGCGCAAATTCCATGAGATATGCCCATAGCAACTTTGAAGCATTCGTCCGCCCCGAAAAACCCGCCGGGATTGACACCCGCGCGGCCTGGATCATAGGCGGCGGCCTTGGTGGCATGGCTGCCGCCGCCTTCCTGATCCGTGATGCGGGCATGCCGCCAGCACACATCACCATTCTTGAAGCCTCCGGTGCCGATGGCGGCGCGCTTGATGGCACGGGCAACGCCGAGACCGGCTGGCTCATTCGCGGTGGCCGGGAAATGGAAGAACAGTTCCAGTGCCTGTGGGATCTGTACCGCTCGATCCCGTCGCTGGAGGTGCCCGGCGCCTCCGTGCTTGATGAGTTCTACCGCCTTAACCGCGCCGACCCCAGCAGCAGCCCCATCCGCGCCATGCACGACCGCGGCCAGCCCCTGCCCGACCGTAACAGCCTGACCCTGACCGGCAAGGCACGGCGCGAGATCCTGGCCCTGATCCTGACGGATGAGGACAGGCTCGATGGCAAGACGATCAGTGATGTGCTGTCAGCCGATTTCATGAAATCGAATTTCTGGCTGTTCTGGCGCTCCATGTTCGCGTTCGAGACATGGCACAGCGCCATCGAGATGAAACGCTACCTCGCCCGTTTCGTGCACCAGATCCTGGGCCTCAAGGACCTGCACACGCTCAAATTCACGAAGTTCAACCAGCAGGAATCGCTCAGCAAGCCGCTGGCCACGTGGCTTGCGGAACAGGGCGTGGTGTTCCGCCACGGCGTGCAGGCGACCAATGTGCGTGTTGACATGGCAGGCGGCCAGAAGGTCGCAACCCGCATCGACCTGCTGGAGAACGGCCAGCCCGGCGGCATCGACATCAGGGCAGACGACCTGGTGTTCGTGACCAATGGCTCCATGGTGGAAAACTCCCGCTGGGGCGACCACCACACCCCGGCCCCGATCGAAACCGGCATTGCCGAGGGCAATATCTGGCAGCTATGGCGCAACATCGCGGCACAGGACCCCGCCTTCGGCCGGCCTGACGTGTTCTGTGGCGATACCACGAAATCACGCTGGGAATCCGCCACCGTCACCACGCGTGATTCGCGCATTCCCGATCTGGTGCACAAGGTAACGGGGCGCGACCCCTTCTCGGGCCGCACGGTTACGGGCGGGCCGATCACCATCCGCGATTCCGCGTGGCTGATGAGCTGGGTGGTCAGCCGGCAGCCGCATTTCAAGGGCCAGCCCGAAGGACAGATGGTGGCATGGCTGTACGGCCTGTTCAGCGACGTGCCGGGCAATTACGTCAAGAAACCCATGCAGGACTGCACCGGCGAGGAAATCACGCGCGAATGGCTGTTCCACATGGGCGTGCCGGAAGACCAGATTGACGACATGGCCGCCACAGGCGCCACCACCCATCCGTGCATGATGCCCTTCATCACCGCGCAGTTCATGCCGCGCGCGGCAGGCGACCGGCCGAAGGTCGTGCCCGCGGGCAGCGTCAACCTCGCCTTTCTGGGCCAGTTTGCCGAAACGCCGCGTGATACGGTGTTCACGACCGAATATTCGGTCCGCACCGCGATGGAGGCGGTCTATACGCTGCTCGACATTGACCGTGCCGTGCCGGAAGTATTTGGCAGCGTTTACGATGTGCGGGTGCTGCTGCAGGCCGCAGCCGAACTGCGCGATGCCCGCAAGATCCCCGCATCTGGCATGGTGCGCCACATGGCCGATGGTACGGAAATTGGCGATCTTCTGAGCCGCTACGGCCTGATCTAGCAGGCCGCCCGCGCAGGCGTTACAGAAAAAGCGTCCCCTTTCAAAATAAAGGGGGCAGCCGATCGCGTTTAGAGACTGCTTGAAAACAATTCATTGATTGAAATAACAAAAGTTTTTGGGTGCCGTCTTTTTTTAAAAAGACGGCGTTCCTTGAAGCTTTCTGAAAAAAGCTTCACCAAAAACTTTCTTATGATTACTGGATGTTTCCCGAGCGAACTTTCAAAAAATCTCTTACTCTCTTGACCTGCTTGTTAGAACTCCAGGCAGATCTTGCCAAAATGCTGGTTGCTTTCCTGATAGCGGAAAGCGGCCACGATCTCTTCAAGCGCGAAGCTGCGGTCAATGACCGGGCGGATGCCATTGCCCTCAAAGGCCCGCACCATGGCCTGCTGGTCAGCCCTGCTGCCCACCAGCACGCCCTGCAGCCGGAACTGCTTGAGCAGCATGGGCACCACTTCCAGCTGGCCCGCCACGCCGGTCAGAATGCCAATGACGGAAATATGGCCCGCCACCCGGATGGCCGCCATCGACTGCGCCAGCGTGGCGGGACCACCGACCTCGATGATATGGTCCACGCCTCGCCCGCCGGTCAGTTCCCATGCGGTAGCGCCCCATTGCGGGTTTTCGCAGTAATTGATCACATGGTCCGCGCCAAGGGCGCGCAGGCGCTCGAGCTTGGCAGCGCTCGATGAGGTGGCGATGACCGTGGCCCCCGCCATCTTGGCAAATTGCAGCGCAAAGACCGACACGCCGCCCGTGCCCTGCACCAGAACCGTATCACCGGGCTTTACCGCATCATCGACAAACAGCGCGCGCCACGCCGTCAGCCCCGCCGTGGTCAGCGTCGCCGCCTCGGCATGCGACCAGCCGCGCGGCGCATGGGTAAAGGAGGTGGCGGGCGCGGTTACCTCCTCGCGCGCATAGCCATCCACGCCATCGCCCGGCACGGTGGTGAAGCCGATCACATCAGGCGCGCCGCCAAGCCATGTAGGGAAAAACGTGCTGACAACCCGGTCACCGGGCGCGAATTCGCTCACGCCTGCGCCCACTTCCACCACTTCACCCGCACCATCGGCCATGGGGATGCGCGGCACCGCGGGTGCCCACATACCGCTGACAACCGCATAATCATGATAGTTCAGCGAGGACGCATGCAGCCTGACCCTGATTTCACCATGTTCCGGCGCGCGGATGGGCTGCTCGGACATGATCACATGATCGAAGCCGCCGGGCGGCTGCACAATAACCGTTCTGGGCACGGGAGTTTCTCCTGACTGCGGTAAAACGCAAAATACCAGATACAGGCTGCGAATTCCAATACGGGGCCGGCGCCGCACGCAGCGCGAGGATGCCCGCCATGGGGAACAGGCCGGCCAGCGGCCTGCAATCCTGGCGCGCCAGATGCGGCATGCAGGGGGGTGAAGCATCATATCGTTACCTTTATGTAACGTCATGTTCTCTACCTGCATGCCCGTTCAGGCGCATGAAACACGGCATATCCTTTCCCGCCCCGATAGCGGGAACACGCATCCGTGACATATTTGTTTTTATATTATAACAACTTATACTCTATTTGCAGCCTGCGCCCTGCTCCAGACGGCAGATTGGTCTGAAAATTTCCTGATTATTATACTTTCATAATGAATCGGCATTTTCCTCTCATTTGAGGCGAAACAACGCGATTATGTTCTGGTTGCGGAATATAAATTGATAGTATGCCCTTCCCGTTCTGTGGGCAGAATGTTGCAGTATCGAAAGTAAGAAACCGCCATCGGTTCGACTTCACTCCATTTCGAACGACGCGCTCAGGGGATCGCAATGACTGACAACAAATTGTGCTCATTGGTCGGTATCCAGACGACCGTCCGTACTGATCTTTCCCGTTATCCGGCATGGTCACGGTCCAGGTTCCTGTTCCTTTCTGTGGCCTCCTTCATGCTGCCTTTCATGAGCGCGGGCGCCGATGCAGCGGAAAGCACCAGAACCGCCGCGTCACAACACGCCAAGACAACCACGACAACAGCCAAGCCCGCCACGACCGCTGCCGCAGCGCCACCACAGGCCAAAACGGAATTCATTCACGTCACCCACGGCACGCCAACATCAAACGGGGTGACAAACACCACCCCAGGCGGCGGCCTCATGCCACCGCAGACCGTTGCAAAATCACGTAGCGGGCTGACGCGCGACTTCATTGCAAAGCAGAGCCCGACCTCCAACGCGGTTGCCATGATCGCCAGCCTGCCGGGCGTCGTTTATGGTGGCAATGACCCGTTGGGCACCAATGATGACCAGCAGGGCCTGACCATCCGTGGCCTGAACCAGCAGGAAATCGGCTACCTGTTCGAAGGCATACCGGCCGCTGCCCCGGTTTACCTCCTGCCCTACACATCAGCATCATCCGATAACGAAAACATTGAATCCGTTACCCTGACCCAGGGCTCGCCGGATACGAAATCCCCGCTGTACAACGCCGTCGGCGGTGAAATGTCGGTGAAAATGCGCGACCCGTCACGCAAGATGGGCGGCCATGTCAACCTCAGCTACGGCTCTTTCAGCCTGCGGCGTGAGTTCGTGCGTTTCGACACGGGCGAAATCGGCCATACCGGCATTCGCGGCTTCGTGTCCTTTTCCGACCGCACGGCCGATGAATGGCGTGGCGTTGGCGCGACAAAGCGTTATCATGTCGACATGAAGTTCCTGAAGGAATGGGGCGACGGCAACCGTGCATCGCTTGTCTTTGCCTATAACGACGCCCAGCAGTACTACCTGCGCGCGCCCACCAAGGCGCAGTGGAACCAGTACGGCGTCAACTTCAATTACAACGACACGCCTGGCGGCAGCACGCCCGCGAATTACTACGGTTTTGAAGAAAACCGCATGAAGAAGATCACCATGGGCGCGCCGGTCAATGTCAAGCTGGCCAAGGGCCTGACGCTCGATGTCACCCCCTACTTCACCTACTCCTGGGGTTACGACAACGGTGCCTCGACCCTGAGCCGCAACGGCTCCTATTTTGGCAGCCAGCCCGCGGGCACCCTGCAGAACACCGGCGCCCAGACCGGCTCCTCCATCCTTGCCGGGTCGATCGACACCTATACCCTCGCCTATTCCGGCATCAACGCCGCGCTGTCATGGACAAAGGGCCACAACACCCTGACGGGCGGCGCATGGTATTCCTACTTCGACCAGTCGGAACCGCAGAGCTACCAGGCGGCCAATGGCGATGGCACGCCATCGGGCCAGTGGGGCAGCAATGCCATCCTGACCCAGAACGGGCAGGTGCTCTCCACCTACAACATCCACCTCATCCAGCAGACCAACGCGCTGTTCATCAACGATACCTACCGCGCGCTGCATGACCGCCTGACCCTGACCGCGGGCTTCAAGGAAGTCATGGTGACGCGCAGCGAAACCAACGCCATCCCCGATGTGACCTATGGCACCGGGCAGAGCGTGGCCGAACCGCTGCCGCAGTTCATGGCCAGCTACAAGATCACGCCGCATGACCAGATCTACATCAACGGCACGTCTTCGTTCCGCATGCCCGCCTCGATCATGACCTACGCGGATCGCTACAGCATTTCCAACGGCAAGCTCTCCACCCGCCACGCCAGCGGCCTGCAGCCTGAATTCGCCATCGGGGAAGAAATCGGCTACCGCCACACCGGCTTCGTCAACCTGTCGCTTGCACTGTTCAACTACAACTTCACCCACCGCCAGCTCAGCACGACAACCTATTCCGGCACGCAGGCGATCTCGGAATCCATCGATGCCGGTGGCCAGACCGCGCGTGGCGCCCAGATCGAAATCGGCCTGCGCCCGTGGCATCACTTCAGCCCGTATGTCTCCGCGCAGTATGAACATGCCACCATCGACAACAACCTGAAGGCCGCCGCAACCGATGGCACGACGGTCTACTTGCCCACGGCTGGCAAGAACGCGGTCAATACACCCGAAGTCACGGTGGCCGTCGGCCTGAACTACGACAATGGCTCCGTCTTCGCCGGGTTCAACATGAACTATATCGGCAAGCAGTATTCGACCTTCATGAACGATGAATCGATCCCCAGCTACGAAACATTCAACATGAACATGGGCTATCGGTTCAAGTCGTTCTGGTATGCCAAGCACCCGCAGATCCAGCTGAACCTGATCAACATCGGCAATAACGGCTACCTGTCGGGCACCAGCAGCATCAAGACCAATGGACAGGCCATGATGGTCAACGGACACCAGGTCGCGGCCTCCGCACCGCAGTACTATGTTGGCGGCGGCTTTGCTGGCGTCCTGTCCTTCACCACGGGTTTCTAATCACTACAACAGGCTGAAAAATATCATGAAGCGTTTACCCAAGGCCCTGACGTTCGATGTTGTGGGAACATTGATCGATTTTGAAACCGGCATGATGAACTTCATTCACACCCAGTGTGGTGAAGCGGGCAAGAAAGTGGAGCGCGAAGCCTTCCTGAGCGCTTACCGCGAGATGCGGGCACGCGGCGAGACCCTTAATTTCCCCGATGACCTGATGCCCATCTATGAAACCCTGGCCCCGCGCTTTGGCCTGCCCGAGGGCGCGGAGCATGTAAAGGCCTTCGCCCAGGCCGCCCATGACTGGCCCGCCTTCCCCGATTCAGTCGATGCCCTGGCCCGCCTGGCCAAGCACTTCAAGCTCGTGGCCATGACCAACACGCAGCGCTGGGCCTTCAAGGGCATGGAAAAGACCCTGGGCATGCCCTTCCATGATTCGGTCACAGTAGATGATGCGCTGTGCGAAAAGCCGGACCCCGAGTTCTTCGCCTTCGCCCGTGGGCGCCTGAGCCGTGACGGCATCGTGAAAAACGAGATCCTGCATGTGGCGCAAAGCCAGTATCATGACATCTCGGTGGGGCGTGACCTCGGTTACACCGTGTGCTGGATCGAGCGCCGCAAGGCCATCGGCGGCTTTGGCGGCACGATTGCCGTAGCCGAGCTGACCAAGCCGGATTACCACTTCTCCACCATGAAGGAACTGGCTGATATGGCGGACCGCAACGAACTGTTCATGATCTACGACTGAGGCAGGCTGCACGCGATCCATGACGGATCGCGTGCCCGTTTGTGACAGCACCATCATCGAAAATCGAGATGTCCGTTGTGGGCAGGGCCAGAACGGGGCTGCGCGTGTGGTTCACCGGCTCGCAGCCCTGGCACACAGCCCCTGCGCCACCGGCGGCATATCCCGCTTACCCGCACATATCCACCAGCGATCATGAAGGATGGGACCGGCCGCACAATGCAAGAACAACCACAGACTTCCCCCTGTCTCATCGATGATCTCAAACCCTCGGGCTTCCACCTGCGACTGGCTCTTGTCGCCGGTGGCGGTCCGTTTTGCGATGGGTATATCCTGGGCATCATCGGCATCGCCCTGCCCATCATGGTCAAGGACTTCCACCTGTCAGGCAACATGACGGGGCTGCTGGGCGCGTCCTCTCTGTTTGGCGTGCTGCTCGGGGGGCTGGGTGGCGGCATCATTTCAGACCGCCTGGGCCGCAAGCGGCTCTATACCCTCAACCTGCTCATGTTCGCGATATGCTCGTGCGCGCAGTATTTTGCAGGCAGCCTGTATGCGCTGCTGTTCTGGCGGCTGCTGATCGGCATGGCCATCGGCGCGGATTACCCCATTGCCACCGCCTACGTAACCGAGTTCATGCCCCGTGTCTGGCGCGGTCCCGTGCTGTCGGGGCTGATTACGTTCTGGTGGGTGGGGTATATCGTCAGTTTTATCGCGGGCTACCTGCTTTCACTCTATTTCCCCGATAACTGGCGCATCATCCTGGGGTCAAGCCTGGTGCCCTCGGCGCTGCTCATGCTCTTTCGCATCGGCATGCCGGAATCCCCGCGCTGGCTCATGCAGGCCGGTCGCGCGGATGAGGCCAGGGCCATTGTGCGCGAACATCTGGGCGCGCATGTGCTGATTGATGAGCCCAAGCCCACCGGCACCGCCAGGCTGTCGCTCAGGCACCTGTTCCAAAGCCGCTATCGTGGCGCGCTGGCTTTTGTGTGCGCTTTCTGGATCCTGCAGAGCGCGCCCTCCTTTGCCATCCATACCCTGCAGGCCCCGATACTCGAGCAGCTGAAGATGGGGAACTCGCTTCTGGCCTCATGCATTGTAACGAGCTTCACGTTACTTGGCTCCGTTCCTGTCTCGCTGGGGCTGATCAATGTAATGGGCCGGCGTAAACTGTTGATCGGTTCATTCGCGTGGGGCGCGATCGCCTTATTTTTTGTGGGTCTCTATCCCCACCCAGCCAACTGGTTTATAATCATTGCATTCATAATATACTCTGCGGTTGAAGCCGCCGGGAGTGGCCTACAGTTTGTTTACCCCAATGAACTCTTTCCCACCGAAATTCGTGGCACCGCCGTAGGCTTCGCCTCATCGGCCAGCAGGCTCGGGGCTGCGGTGGGCACCGTGCTGCTGCCCATGGGCACGATACAGTTCGGGGTACACGCCATGATGCTGGTGGCCGCAATGCTTCTGACACTGGGGGCCGCCATTTCATGGCGATGGGCGCCCGAGACGGCCACCCTCAACCTGTCTGAAGCCAGTCAATCGCTTACATCCTGATTCGGATACGGAGTCATTTCCAATGAAGCTGACATCTTACTGGCTGGATACCGCACCGGCCTTTACCGGCACGCCGATTGCCGCCCTGCCCGCAAAAGCGGACGTGGTGGTGATCGGTGCCGGGTTTAGCGGCCTCTCCGCCGCGCTGAAACTGGCCAAATCAGGCGCCAGCGTCGTGGTCATTGATGAAGAGCGGGTTATCGGCAAGGCGTCGGGCCGCAATGGCGGCCATGTCAATAACGGCCTGGCTGGCAATTATGGCATGGCCTGCGACAAGCTTGGCGTTGCCACGGCGGCACGGCTGTACAAGGTGCTGAACCGCGCGGTTGATACAGTCGAGCGCATCGTCACGGAAAACGCGATTGACTGCCATTTCCGTCGCTGCGGCAAACTCAAGCTGGCCAGCCGCGAAAGCCACATGCCCAGCCTGCGCGCGGATCAGGCGCGCATCGCCCTTGATGTTGACCCGGATTCCCGCCTGCTGGAAGCCAATGAACTGGGCGATGAAATCGGTTCATCCAGATTTGCAGGCGGCGTCCTGTATCCGCATAGCGGGCAGATGCACATGGGCAAGTTCGGCATCGGCCTGGCCAACAGCGTGCTCAAGGCTGGCGGGCAGATCTTTGAAAACACCCCCATGACCGCCCTGCGCCGCGAGGGCAAAATCACCCGCGTCACCACCCCCCATGGCGTGATCGATGCCGGGGCAGTCCTGCTGGCCACCGGCACGAGCCGGCATGCGCCCTCCTATTTCCGCAAGCGCATCATGCCCGTCGGCAGCTTTATCGTGGCAACCGAGCCACTTGATGATGCCACGGTCAAGTCGATCATGCCCGGCCACCGCAACGTGGTCACGACGCAGAACATTCATCACTATTTCCGCATCGCTGCTGATAACCGGCTGATCTTTGGCGGGCGGGCCCGTTTTTCCAAATCCCGCGAAAGCACGGATATCTCGAGCGGCGACATGCTGCGCTCGGCACTGCAGAGCGTTTTCCCGCAGGTGCCCGATATCCGCATCGATTACTGCTGGGGTGGCGATGTGGACATGACCATCGACCGCCTGCCGCGCGCGGGTGAATGGAACGGCGTTTTCTACACCATGGGCTATAGCGGCCATGGCACGCAGATGTCGGTGCATATGGGGCAGTGCATGGCGGATGTGATTGCGGGCAACCCGCATGCCAACCCGCTGGAGAACATGCCCTGGCCGCGCATTCCCATGTATGGGCTGGCTGAACACTTCCTGCCCGCCATTGGCATGTATTACCGCATCAAGGACAAGCTGATGTAATCAGCCTGGCCTGCCGCACAGGCAGGCCAGCTCCATGCCCATGGCAAAATGCCGCCTTTCAAAAAGAAAGGCGGCATTTTTATTTGCAAAAAAGCACGTTACCGGAAACTGCCGATACCCTGGCGCAGGGGTGATGTCGCGCGCGCTTCATGCCGCAACATCAGCCATGCCTGTATGGAGTCAGTATCCCATCGCGCGGTCAACCAGGCCAACCGGTGCTTCGTTGTTGAGGTAGCGGCGGATATTGTTGATGATCGTCATACCGCCACTTTCCGCAGGCGTGGAACTGGCAATATGTGGCGTAATCAGCACATCCGGCCGGTCCCATAGCGGGTGGTCGGCAGGCAGGGGCTCGGGGTCCGTTACATCGAGTATGGCGGCCGAAAGCTGCCCTTCATCAAGGGCAGCCACCAGGTCATCCATCACCATCTGCCGCCCGCGCCCGCACTGCACCAGGGCAGCCCCGCGCGGCATCTGCGCAAACAGGTCACGGTTCAGGATCCCCGTCGTCTCCGCTGTCAGGGGCAGCAGGCATACAAGGATATCGGTGGTTGCGAGGAATTCGGTTCGCTCCGCTTCACCAGCAAAGCATTTTACGCCATCAATGACGTGGCGCGAACGCGCCCAGCCCTGCGTAACATAGCCCATGCCCCGCAGGGACTGCGCCACAGGCACGCCGAGCTGCCCAAGCCCCATCACCCCCACCCGGAACTGTGATGCACTGCGCACAGGCAGCGCCTGCCACACATGCTGGCGCTGCTGGTGAATGTAGCGCAGCATGTCACGCTGGATGGCCCGCACGGCAAACTGCACATAAGCCACCATGCCATCGGTCAGGCCGGTTTCAATGGTACGCACGACCTGGATATGGGGCGGGATCAGGCCGAGGTCGAACTGGTCGATGCCCGCGCCAACTGAAAACAGGACTTTCAGGTTGGGGAACAGTTCCTGCAGGTTTTCAGGCGGCACCCAGGTGGCAAGGTATTCAACCTCCGCCGGGTCGCCTATATCGGGCCAGACCCGGAAGGGGACATCGGGCAGGTACTGCGCAAACAGCCTGCCCCACACTTCAGCCCGTTCGGCCGTGGACTTGAGAACCATGGACATGACGCGTTCCTTAACCAAAAGCCTGACTACACAGGGCAAAACGATGCATCGGGCTCTCCGCGTCATGACTGTCTTGGCTATCTGTCACCATGGCCGCGACCGCATCGACGCGCAGCAGCCCGATTTCGTCAAGCCAGCGTGACAGGGCGGAATCCTGGGGAATATCAAGGCGCATGAACTGCCCGGCATGGCTGCCGATCCAGTAAGCGATCATGGCCGCCGCGTATTCAAGCGATGTCGCGACAACGGGGCCAACAACCATGCCCCAGCCAAATTTGCGGCAGAAGGCATAACCGGCCACCTTTCCCCCTTCATCGACAATCATGCCCTTGCCTGCCGTGAGCAGGGCGGCAATCAGCTCGCGCCGGTCCATGCCGCATGCCTGCGTGTCACACGCCACGAGGGCATCAAGGTCATTGTGCCCCGCAGGGCGCAGGCGCACCCCGTCGGGCAGGGCAATCAGCGGCTGTGCCGCGGCGTTACTCTGCCGCTGCTCGATAATGCCACAGGGGCGAAAGCCCATTTTCTCATATAACGGCACCCCCGTGGGGGTGGCGTTGAGGTGAATGGTCGCACCCGGCAGGGCATTGCGGGCTTCGGTCATCAGCCGCCGGCCGATCCCGTGCCCGCGCCAGGCATCATCGACAATCACCATGCCAAGGGAGGCATGGGTTTTCCCATACCGCCACCACATGATCGTGCCGATGACCTCGCCCGCATCGGTCTCGGCCACGCCGCCTTCCCCCACGGAAAACATGAATTGCCAGTCTTCCAGACGATGCGGCCAGGACAATGCCTTTGACAGGTTGTAACCGGCTTCCAGATCGGCCTCGCACATGGGGCGGATGCTAATCCGGGTCAGCAGGGCTGCATCAGTCATGGTCATATCCCATCATCATGATCATGGTTCGTTTTCCGGGGTTGCGGGATTTCAGGCTTTTGGCCCGCCCATATGGAAGCTCTTGATTTCGAGGAATTCGTCAATACCGGGGTGGCCACCCTCACGGCCAAGGCCGGACTGCTTTACACCACCAAACGGCGCGGATTCCATGGAAATTGCACCCGTATTAAGGCCAACCATGCCAAATTCAAGCGCCTCGCCCACGCGCCAGGCGCGATCAAGGTCGCGGGTGAAGAAATAGCTGGCCAGGCCAAACGGCGTGGCGTTGGCCATGGTCACGGCATCCTCCTCCGCATCAAAACGGAAGATGGGCAGCACCGGCCCGAAGGTTTCCTCGGAGGCAACGCGCATTTCCGTCGTGACATCCGTCAGCACAACGGGGCTTACAAAACAGCCATCAATCTCAAGCGGCTTGCTGACATAACGCGCGCCCTTTGCCAGCGCGTCTTCAACATGTTCCTTTACCTTGTTCACGGCGGCCGCGTTGATCAGCGGGCCCATCGTCCTGCCTTCTTCAAGGCCGTTGCCCACATTTATCGCGTTCACCGCCTGCATGAGGCGTTCGACAAAGCGGTCATGGATGGCGTTATGCACGAACACGCGGTTAGCGCAGATGCAGGTCTGCCCGGCATTGCGGAACTTGCTGGTCATGACCCCTTCAACCGCCTGCTCCACATCGGCATCATCAAACACGATGAACGGCGCATTGCCACCAAGCTCAAGGCTGAGGCGCTTGATGGTCGCGGCGGACTGTTCCATCAGGATGGCGCCGACACGCGTCGAACCGGTAAAGGAGAGCTTGCGCACCGTGACATTGGTGCTCAGTTCGATACCGACCTGATCGGGCATGCCGGTCACGACACTGATCAGCCCCGCGGGCACGCCCGCGCGCTCGCCCAGCACGGCAACAGCCAGGGCAGAAAACGGCGTCAGTTCCGAGGGCTTGATCACCATGGAGCACCCGGCGGCAAGGGCGGGGGCGCATTTGCGCGTAATCATGGCCAGCGGAAAGTTCCATGGCGTGATCGCGGCCGTAACACCCACCGGCTCCTTCATCACCAGCACATGGCGGCCGGGCGTGGCGGGGGGCAGGATGGCGCCATCAACGCGGCGCGCCTCTTCTGCAAACCACTTGAAGAAGGACGCGGCATACCTGACTTCGCCCTTCGCCTCGGGCAGCACCTTACCCTGCTCGATGCTCATGATGTAGGCCAGATCATCAATATTTTCGATGATCAGGTCATGCCATGCCATCAGGATGGCGGCCCGCTCGGCCGGCAGGCGCTTTTTCCATTCAGCCTGCGCCACCTCGGCCGCGGCAATGGCTTCAAGCGTCTGCGCCCTTGAGCAGGCGGGCACATGGCCAATGACCGCGCCGGTTGCGGGGTTGTCCACCGCAATGCGGGCACCATCGGTCGCATCCTGCCACTGGCCTGCAATATAGGCCTGCTGCCGGAACAGCGACGAATCAGAAAGCTGCATGTTACTCATGACATACCTCTTGAAGGCTTAGGATTCATAGGAAGGCGGGAGCGCTGCGGATGCGACACCCCCTGAAAAGGCAAGATCAGCACACGACCGGTAACACGCAATGCGCGCGCCATCGGGCAGTGTATGCACCGGCACGGGACCCCGGTCGCATTGACCCGGCATCCTCATGTCGCAGCGTGAAAAGAACTGGCATCCGCCATCTGTGCGGCGCTGTGCGGCGGGTGCGCCTTCCGCATGCCGCAGGGCCATGGCATCGGCCAGCCAGCCGGCCCGCATTTCCGGCACGGAAGAAACCAGCAGGCGCGTATAGGGATGATGCGCACCCGCCGTGAGGGACTGGCTGTCACACTGCTCAACCACGTGACCCGCATACAGCACCGCCACCTGGTCGCATACGGCGCGCACGGCATGCAGATCATGGGTAATGAAAATATAGGAAATACCCAGCGTTTCCTGTAACTCCGCCATCAGTTCAAGGATGGCGGCGGCCACGACGGGGTCAAGTGCCGCGGTAATTTCATCGCACAGCACCAGATCAGGCCGGGCGGCCAGGGCGCGCGCAAAATTGACGCGCTGCTTCTGCCCGCCTGACAGCTCGGCGGGGTAGCGCTCCAGCAGCGCATGGGGCAGGCGCACCATATCGAGCAGGCGCATCGCCTCCGCGCGGGCTTCGGCCCCCTTCATGCCATGAAAGAAGGTCAGCACGCGCTCGATCGTGGCACCGATCCGCCATGCCGGGTTGAGCACCAGGTCAGCATTCTGCGCCACGATCTGCAAACGGCGGCGCTGTTCGCGCGTGCGGTCGGCCACGGCAGGCGCCAGCGCCTCGCCGCGAAACACCACCTGCCCCGCAGCCCATGGCTGCAGGCCCGATATGGTGCGCGCCAGCGTGCTTTTGCCACAGCCGGATTCCCCGATGATCCCCAGCGTGCTGCCACGCGGCACCGACAGGCTGACATGATCGAGAATGCGCCGCTCCGGCAGACCCTCGGCCGTGCGGTTGCCATAGCCCACAATCACATCGGACAGGTCAAGCACCCTGTCCTCGCGCGCGGATGCCATGGGCACGCAGGGCGTGGCGCGGGGCGGAATGCGGCAGGCGGCCACCAGTTCGCGCGTGTATTCATCCTGCGGGTTGCCCAGGATGCACGCCACCGTGCCGCTTTCGCGCACCTGCCCGTGGCGCAGCACCACGGCATGGTCTGCAATCTGCGCCACGATGGCCAGGTCATGCGTCACGTACACGCCCGTAATGCCCCGGTCAGCCAGCACGGTGCGGAAGGCAGCTAGGACCTCGATCTGGGTGGTGACATCGAGCGCCGTTGTCGGCTCATCGAAAACCACGATTTCCGGGTCCGTAATCAGCGCCATGGCCGCCATGAGGCGCTGCAGCTGCCCGCCCGAAAGCTGGTAGGGATAGCGCGCGCCAATCGTTTCGGGCTCGGGCAGCGCCAGTGCGCGAAACAGGTCGATCATCTTGCGTTCGGCCTGCTGGCGCGTCATGGCCCAGTGCACGCGCGCGGGCTCGATCACCTGCTGGGCAATGCTCAGCGCCGGATTGAACGCCGTGCCAGCATTCTGCGCCACATAGCTGATGGTGCGCCCCCGAAAGCCGCGCAACTCATGGCGGGTCATGCTGGTCACGTCATGGCCCGCAACCGTGATCTGCCCGCCGCTGATCGTGCATCCCGGCCGTACATGCCCCAGCAGCGACAGGGCGATGGTGGTCTTGCCCGATCCGGATTCCCCGATCAGGGCCAGCATCTGGCCTTCGCGCACCTCAAGGCTGACATCACGCACGATCGGCACGGTACCCCCATCGGGGCGATGGCCGACAATATCGAGGTTCCTGACCGAGATCATATGCGCCCTGCTCATCGCCGTGATGTCCCGTCAAGCACGAGGTTGATGCCCACCGTCAGCACGCCGATCACGATCGTGGGCAGGATCACGGCGCCCGATCCATACACCAGCCCCAGCACGTTTTCACGCACCAGCGAACCCAGATCCACCAGCGGGGGCTGCACCCCCAGCCCGAGAAAGCTGAGATTGCTGAGCAGCAGCACCGCGTAGATGAAGCGCAGCCCCACATCGGCCAGCAGCGGCCCGCGCATGTTGGGCAGGATTTCGCGCCAGATGATGAAGAGCGCCCCCTCCCCCCGCGCCACGGCCACGGTAATGTAGTCCATCCGTGCAATACGCAGCGCCAGCGCACGGCTGGTGCGGTACGCCCCGGGCGTATAGATGACCCCCAGCGTCAGGACCAGCGCCAGGAGCGAGTCCCCGAATGCCGCGATGACCAGCAGCGCGCACAGGAGGCTGGGAATGGACAGGATGCCATCCATCAGCCGCCCCGCAACCTGCTCCACCCAGGCAGGCGTGGCCGTGGTGGCGATGCCCAGCAGGACGCCGCAGCCGCACGAAAATGCCGTGGAGAGGGTGCAGATCAGCACCGTGTAGCGCACGGCATAGAGCAGGCGGCTGCCCAGGTCGCGCCCCAGGTAATCCGTGCCCAGCCAGTGCCGGTGCGACAGCGGGGCAAACACCTCCGTATCGATGATCTGCCCCGGCGCGTAAGGCGCGAAAAACGGCCCGCATACCGCCAGCACAAGCCAGAAGCCGAACAGCCCCATGACACGCTGCGCGGGTGTCAGCGCCGGCAGGCGCAGGGCCCTGAGGCCGGTTGCCATGCCGCTCATGCGCCCCGTCCCTTCGGCACGGAGGCCAGCGCCACGATATCGGCCAGCGTGGTGAGGAACAGATAGGTCATGCAGAACAGGAGGGTGCAGGCCTGGATGATCGGTACATCACGCGACATGACGGAATCCACCATAAGCTGCGCCAGGCCGGGATAGTTGAAAATGGTCTCGATCACGACCACGCCACCAAGCAGCGATGACAGGCTGAGTGCTATGGCATTGGCCACCGGGCCAATGGCATTGGGCAGCGCATGGTGCAGCATGATGCGGATGGGCGGCACGCCCTTGATCACCGCCATCTCCATATAGGGCGCGGAAAACACATCGATCATGCATGCCCGGATCATGCGGATCATCTGCGCCATGGTAATGCTGGCCAGCGTGGCCACCGGCATGGCGAAGGTGAGGAAAAACTGCCCCACGGAATGGATCGAGCGGATATCGGACAGCGCCGGCACGACCCTGAACTGCACGGCAAACACGAATACCGAGACCGTGGCGATGAGAAAGGCGGGCACCGAGACAATACCCAGCGTGAGCACCGTCATGACACGGTCAAAAACGCTGTCGCGCCACGTTGCGCAGGCCAGTCCGAGCACCAGCGCCAGCGGCACGGCAACCAGCGTGGTGGCGCCGGCCAGCAGCAGGGAGTTGTACAGCCGCGGGGCCAGCATCTCGCTCACCGGGCGCCCGGTCAGCAGCGAATTGCCCGCATTGCCATGCAGCATGCCGCCACACCAGTGCATGAAACGCAGCCACAGCGGCTGGTCGAGATGCAGCGCATGCCGCAGGGCCTGCGTGGCATCGGGCGTTGCATTCTGGCCCAGCAGCATATCCGCCACATCACCCGGCAGGGCTGCGGTCAGGGCAAAGATCGCCACCACCACGAACAGGAGCGAGCACAATGCCGCCCCGATCCGGCGCAGCACCAGCCTGGCCAGGCGCGCGTTCATGCCGCCCCTCCCGCCGCATCGTCCAGCCAGACGTGACTGAGAAAATCAAACCCCATCAGTTGCCCCGCCTGGCTTGGCGCCAGACCGCGCACGCGCGGATTGAAGGCATCAAGGCTGGTGGTGAAGGCCGGCAGGCAGATGCCCGCCCCTTCATGGATCATCACCTGCATGTCGTGATAGATCTGCCGCCGCACGGCCTCGTCACGCTGGGCACGTGCGGCAAGCAGCAGCTGGTCAAAGCGCGGGTCGCGCCAGCGCGATTCATTCCACGGCGCGCCCGAGGCGAAGTTGAGGGCAAACGTCATGTCCAGCGACGGGCGGGGATTGGTATTGCCAAACCCCATCGGGGTCTTCATCCAGTATTCCGTCCAGTATCCATCGGCGGGCATGCGGTGGATCGGCAGGCTCAGGCCAACCTGCTGCGCGGCATATTGCAGCACGACCGCAATATCGACCGAGGCCAGCGCCGCAGGCGAACAGACCAGCGGCACACCCGTTTCCATCATGCCCGAGCGCCTGAGGTAAAAACGCGCGCGGTCAGGATCAAAGGGGCGCTGCGGCAGGTCGGCGGCAAAATAGCGGTGTTCGGGCGGGATGGGCTGGTCATTGCCGATCCGGGCAAAACCCAGAAAAACGGAATCACGTACCTGCTCGCGATTGAACAGGTATTTCATGCCCGTGACAAAATCCTGCGACCGGCCCGGCCCTTCATCAAGGCGGATGGCCAGATCGGTATAGGTGCCCACCGGGCTTTCCATGATTCCGAACCCGCGCGCGCGCAACAGGCGCACAAGACGCGGATTGACGGAGGCAATGATATCCACGTCATGCGACAGCAGCGCATTGTGGCGCGACATGTCATCGGAGATGCCGATCATGTCGACACTGTCCAGCCAGGGCGCGGGACTGCGCCAGTAATCCGGGTTGCGACGCCCCGACGTGCGCACGCCGGGCGTAAATTCCGTGCAGGTGAAGGGGCCGGTGCCATTGGCCTGCGAGAAATCCGTGACGCCATCGCGCACAATACTGAAACTGACAATGCCGAGCATGGACGGGAAATCGGCATTCGGTCCACGCAGCGTCACGCGGACATCCAGCGGGCCAACGGCTTGTATGTCCGCCATTTCCTGCGCAATGACACGCTGCTGGGAGCCCACGGCCGGGTCCTTGTGCCGTGCCAGCGAATAAACCACATCCGCCGCCGTCAGCGCCGCGCCATCATGAAAGGTCACGCCACGGCGCAGGGTGATGTGCCATGTCTGCAGGTCATCACTCTCGATGCGTTCGGCAAGAGCCGGATGCGGCATCATTTCCGCATCGAGCATGACCAGGCCATCATAGAACATGTGGCCACGGATATAATCGGTTGCCAGGGCAAAACGCGCCGGGTCCAGCGTATCTGCCGTTGAGGCGGCAAGACCTGCGAAATTCAGGTGCCCGCCCCGGCGCGGCTGTGGATCCTGGCCGCCTGCGGCCCGGACCGCGCGCGTGGGCAGGGTTGCCGCAACCAGCCCGGCCCCCGCCAGGCGCAACGCCTGACGCCGGCCCAGCACGCCTGTAGTACCATAGGGAGCACGACCGCCCCGCATCAGGAACGCACGCCCGCAGGCAGGACCGCCCGCCACCACATGACACCCGGCACGCGGGCGTTCGGCGTGTCCAACCAGTTGCTGGCAAGTGTCATGATCATGCTTTCCTGCGGTGTGGTGATCCCGGACGTCCGTGACGCGCGCCTGCCGGTTTACAGGCCCAGAACGCCTGGAAGGCCCCCGATATCCCTGATTTCGGTATAACCGTATTCCGGCGTGGAGGGTTCATGCCCACGGGCCACGAACACCTTGTTGCGAATGCCAAGGTCACGCGCGGGCATGAGGTCGTAACGCAGGGAGGACGAGACATGCAGGATGTCTTCCGGCCCGCAGCCGAGCTGGTCGAACATGTATTCAAACGCACGCATGCGCGGCTTGTAGGCCTGCGCGTCTTCTGCCGTGAGCACCTTGTGGAAAGGCGCGCCGATATTCGCGACGTTGGAATGGATTTGCGAATTCATGGCATTGGACAGGATGACGAGCGGGAATTCCTTCGCCACGCGGCGCAGCGGCTCGGTCACATCGGGCCACGGCCCCCATGTCGGCACGGCATCGTAAAACTTGTTGGCCACGGCCACATCGAACGGAATGTTCCAGCGCTTGCAGGTGCGCTCGATCGCGCCCAGCACGACGTAACGGTACGGCTTCCACGCGCCAAGCACTTCATCAAGGCGGTAACCGGCAAAGTCGGCCACGAACTGGTCCATGTGCTCGGGCGCGATGACGTCGGCATAAAGCTTGCGGGCCGTCTCACCCATTTCGAAATGGATCAGCGTGCCATAGCAGTCGAAAGTGATGAATTTGGGCTTAAAAAGGGACATGACAGGATAACACCTCATTCCGTAGTGCTCATCAATAAATCATGAAAACACCATGCGGGAATACCCGTTTATATATAATTTTCAGCATAATATATCGAATTGGAAACCAACACGAGCAGGGTCTGCTTTCCTGCGCCCAGGCAGGGAAAATATGCGAATTCTTCATGCTCTACAGCGAGTTATGCCAGAACACCCATCTGATCCACGCCAGGCGGAACGCCCCGCGCCATCATGCGGAACGCAGATCGTGCCACCACAGCCGCATGAAACGATTCATAAAGCAGAATATGCCACAGGCCACCCGCAACAGGGGCATGCAGGCCGTATGCGCAGCCTTGCCGCCCTAACGGATTCAAGGCGCGCTTATTGTGAAATTTCATTTATATCAACGTATTATCTCAAAAAACCGGCAATGGAATGACCCTGCCCATATTTCCCCGCCCGCAACCGCATAACCTGCCATGCCGCAGGCGGCTGCATGATCGATGAAAGATTGTAACAATTAATACCGTTACTTGCCGTCTCATAAAAAAAGCAGATGAACCAGTGCGACCTGGTTCATCTGCTCCACCCAGTGCGGATCAGCATGTCCGCACGTTCGCCTACCCATCATGGGCAACGATCGACAGCATGCTGCCCCAGGCGCCTGTCAGCGCATATCGTGCAGGACCGCGGCAATGGCATCCCCGAACTGTGCCGTGCTGGCCTTGCCGCCAATATCAGGTGTGCGCGGAGCTGCGGGGTTGGCCAGGACCGTCTCGATGGCCTTGAGCACCATGCGCCCGGCTTCCGGCTCGCCAAGGTGATCGAGCATCATGGAAGCCGCCCAGATCTGGCCAATGGGATTGGCGATGTTGCGCCCGGCAATGTCGGGGGCGGACCCATGCACGGGTTCGAACATGGAGGGGTAACGCCGCTCGGGATTGATATTGGCGGACGGCGCCACCGCGATCGTGCCCGTTACCCCCGGCCCGAGATCGGACAGGATATCGCCAAACAGGTTGCTGCCAACCACGACATCAAAATATTCAGGCGACAGGACAAAACGTGCTGTCAGGATATCGATATGGTGACTGTCTATGCGCGTGCCGGGATACTGCGCGGCCATTTTCTCGAACCGCTCATCCCAAAACGGCATGGAATGGAACAGACCGTTGGACTTCGTGGCCGATGAAACATGCGGGCGATCCAGCTTCTTGGCCAGTTCAAAGGCATACCGGATGATGCGGTCCGTGCCGTGCCGGGTGAACACGGCGGTCTGCACCACGCCTTCCGCGTCCGTACCTTCGGCAAAACGGCCGCCGATGCGTGAATATTCGCCCTCGGTATTTTCGCGCACGATCCAGAAATCAATGTCTCCGGGCTTGCGGTCAGCCAGCGGGCAACGGATGCCGGGCAGCAGGCGGACGGGGCGCAGGTTGACGTACTGGTCAAAATCACGCCGGATGGGAATCAGCATCCCCCACAGCGAGATATGGTCCGGCACGGTCGGATAGCCAACCGCACCGAGCAGGATGGCATCATGCTGCGACAGGCGGTCCATGCCATCGGCTGGCATCATGCTGCCGGTCGCGAGATAGGTTTCGCAACTCCAGTCATATTCGGAATACCGGAAACCGATATCGCAGATCTTGCCGATGGTATCGAGCACCTTCAGCGCAGGCGGCATGACTTCCTTGCCAATGCCATCACCGGGCAGGACCGCGATCTTGTATGTCTTCATGATACTTCATCTCTCCGCGTCTGTTGCGCAAGATAATAACGGGCCAGGCGCTCCCAGTAGGTCACGCCGCGACCAATCACGCTGTCATTGAAATCATAATCCGGCGCATGCAGGGCAGCCGACGGGCCATTGCCGATCATGGCATAGGTGCCCGGACGCTGCTCGAGCATGAAGCCAAAATCTTCCGAGGCCAGGCTGGGCGGCACATCGGTATCGGCGGGTGGCCAGGCCGTATCCGCATCCATTTCACGCATCACCTCGCCTACGATGCGCGTGGGTGCTGCCGCATTGACGGTGACGGGATACGGGCTGTGATAGTCCACCGTCATTTCAACCCCGCCCGCCTGCGCCATGCCCGCGGCGAGGTCCACCAGTTCTTCACGCAGGCGCTCGAGCGTGTCACGGTCCAGCGCCCGGATCGTGCCAGCGAGTTCCGCCTGGTCGGGAATGATATTGTCCGTGCTGCCTGCATGGAATGTACAGACCGAAACCACGGCCGGAACCAGCGGGTTCGTGCGCCGCGCCACAAGCTGCTGCATGGCCTGCACCAGCGCCGCACCCGCCAGAACCGGATCGGCTGAAAGGTGGGGCTGCGCCGCATGCGCCCCCCGCCCCCTGATGCGGATACGGAACCGCCACCCCCCCGCCATGATCGGCCCGTTGCGCACCGCGAGCTGCCCCGCGGGCAGGCCGGGCCAGTTATGCAGCCCGAAACACGCTTCGGCCGGAAAGCGCGTGAACAGCCCTTCCTCGATCATCACGCGCGCCCCCGCGCCCCCTTCCTCCCCGGGCTGGAAGACGAAATGAATCACCCCATGCTCCGGCGGTCGTTCCGCCAGCCGTGCGGCAGCGCCAAGCAGCATGACCGTGTGCCCGTCATGCCCGCAGGCATGCATCCGGCCCGCATGGCGCGAGACATGGCCATGCGTGCTGCGCTCATGCACCGGCAGCGCATCCATATCCGCGCGCAGTATGATCGATGGGCCGGGCCTGTTGCCATGCAGGGTTGCGACGACCCCCGTCGTGGCAAGGCCACGGACAGGCGCATAACCGAGTTCCGTCAGGTATTCACAGACCAGATCGGCCGTGCGGACTTCCTCGAAGCGCAGTTCGGGGTGGGCGTGCAGGTCATGCCGCAGGGCGGTCAGTTCAGTAAGGCATGCGGCCCGGTTCATGGCGCCTTATCCTTCAAACGACATCAGCACGCTCTTGTGCCGCAGGTTGGCTTCCACCGCCTGGCGCCCAAGGTCCTTGCCAATGCCCGACCCGCCAAAGCCGCCGGTGGGAATGACGAAATCAGCCGACCGCCCGTAGCGGTTGACCCACACCGTACCCGCCTTCAGCCGCCTGACCGCGCGCATGGCGCGACCGAGGTCAGCGGTATGCACGCCAGCGGCCAGCCCGTACTCAGGGTGCTCGGCCAGTGTCATGGCCTCCTCTTCCTCCCGGAAGGTCTGCACGGTCAGGACCGGGCCGAAGATTTCCTCGCGCACGGCCACGTTCTGCATGGTCACGTTGGTCAGCACCGCAGGCGAAAGGAATACGCCGCCACTCTCCGGCAGCAACCGGCGCATGGGCACGGCCTGCTGCGCGCCCGCGGCACAGGCGCGGCTGAGAATGTCTTCTATCCGCTGCGCCTGGGGCGTAGAAATGATCGGGGCATAGGCCGCCGCCCCATCCCATGTAGGTCCGGGGCGCACCTGCCCCGCCAGCGTGGCGATGCGCTCGATGAGGGGGGCTGCGACCTTTTCATGCACGATCAGGCGCGAACCGGTCACGCACACCTGCCCGGCATTGCCGGTAAAGGCGCGGAAGATGCGGGCGGCCACCGTGTCGATGCAGCTGATATCCTGATAGACCACCTGCGGGCTCTTGCCGCCCAGTTCCAGCGTAACCGGCTTGGGGCCACTTTCAGCCGCCGCCTGCATGACCGCGATGCCCGTGCGGGTGGAACCGGTAAAGGTCAGCTTGCCCACCAGCGGGTGCCGCGACAGCGCAGCCCCCACCACGCCGCCTGCCCCCTGCACCACGTTGAACAGCCCCGCGGGCAGGCCCGCCTGCTCACCAAGCTGGGCCAGCAGCACGGCGGAGAACGGCGTCATTTCCGATGGCTTGAGCACCACGCCGTTGCCCGCCACCAGGGCGGGCAGCACTTTCCAGCTCCCCATGACCAGCGGGAAGTTCCATGGCGCGATGGCGCCGATCACGCCATAGGGCTCGGCAATCGTCATGCCCAGCAGGTTCGACTCGGTGGCCGCCACATCGCCGCCCAGCTTGTCGGCATATTCCGCGAAGAAACGCATGCCTTCCGCCGTAAACGGCACATCCCATGCCGTGGTCTCGGCAATGGGGCGGGTGGAGCAGAAGGATTCCAGGCGGGCCAGCCGCTCGGCATTGTCCTCAACCAGCCGCGCCCACTGCCGGATCACCCGCGCGCGCTCGCGTGGGGCGCAGGTGGCCCAGCCGCTTGTCGCCTGCGCATGTGCTGCCCGGCGCACGGCCTGATCGACGGTGTCGGCACTTCCCGCAGGGATGTGCCCCACCACCGCCCCGCTCGAGGGCGCGTGCACTGCAATCCGCTCCCCACCCGCGAGCAACTGGCCGCCGATGAAATGGCCAGCGGGAATATCGGCAAGAACCGGATCGAAAGACAGTGAGGACGACATGGAATGTTTCCTGAACCAATATGCGTTTTATCCGTAATGCCAGCCCAGCCAGCGCCGGGCGGCAGCCTCCATCATCGTGGCGGGCATGACACGCAGGTCGTACCCGTCATTGTACCGCGCGGGCTGGACATTATGTTTCGTACTCGCCACAAAAACGGTCATTCATGCTTTCCTGCACCTGTTTTTTTTAAACAAATTTCATTCTCGGTGCATGACTGTTTTGGATATGTGAATTCAGGTCGCATCCTCATATCATATGCCCTGCCAGCGGACCCAACCAAGAGAGAACCCATGCCGGCTTTATTCCGACGTGTAGCCGAAAAAGACCGAAAAACCATACGCCTGTTCGTAGATGGCCATGAAATCGAGGCGCTGGAAGGCGATACCTTGCTGGTCGCCCTGCTGACACGGACCAGACAGTTGCGCCACAATGAATTCGACAACGCACCACGGGCCGGGTTCTGCCTGATGGGAGCATGCCAGGACTGCTGGGTCTGGACCGAAGATGGCACGCAGCTCCGCGCGTGTTCGACCCCGGCCCAGCCCGGCATGCGCATTACCACAACGGAGGTCCCATGGCTGACGAACCTGTAATCGTCATTGGCGCGGGGCCTGCTGGCACGCGTGCGGCGCAACGGCTGGTGCAGGCAGGCCTGCGCCCGGTCGTCATTGATGAAAATGACCGCCAGGGCGGGCAGATCTATCGCCGCCAGCCGGAGAATTTCCATCGCACGCCCGAAAAGCTGTACGGCACCGAGGCGGCGAAGGCGACCGCCCTGCACACGGATTTCGACCTGCTGCGCCCCCGTATCGACTACCGCCCCGGCACGACTGTATGGGGCGTTTCGGATGAAGGGTTCATGACCGTGTGCGGGCAGGACGTGACCATCGTGCCGTTCAGCCAGGTCATTATCGCATCGGGGGCGACCGACCGGATCATGCCGGTGCCGGGCTGGACCACGCCGGGGGCCTACAGCCTTGGCGCCGCCCAGATCGCGCTGAAGGCACAGGCCTGCGCCATCGGGCAGAAGCCGGTTTTCATGGGCACTGGCCCGCTGCTCTATCTTGTGGCCTGGCAATACCTGCAGGCCGGGGCCAGACCAGCCGCCGTGCTTGATACCAGCGCGCTTTCCACGCGCATGAAGGGCCTGCGGCGCATGGCCAGCCGGGCACGGGTCGTAGCCAATGGCGTGCGCTACATGGCCGACCTCGCGCGTGCAGGCGTGCGGCTGCATGCAGGAATCACGCCACGCGCCATTGAAGCCAGCAACAACCAGGTATCCGGCGTGACATGGTGCGACAGTCGGGGCAGGCTGCGCCAGGTTTCGTGCGATGCGGTGGGCATGGGCTACGGCCTGCGCTCGGAAACGCAGCTGGCGGACCTGCTGAAATGCGAATTCATATTCGACCCCTGCTTTACCCAGTGGCGCCCGCATGTTGACCGCAATGGCCGCACCAGCCGGCCCGATGTGTACCTGGCGGGCGATGGCGTGCTGCTGCGCGGGGCCGACGCGGCCGAGGCTGCCGGCCAGCTTGCGGCCTGCGCCGTGCTGCGCGATGGCGGCCATAGCGTTGAAGACACCGAGTTCACGCAACTGCACGAAACGCTGGCCATCATGAACCGCTTTGGCCGGGGCCTGGCCGAAGCCTTCCCCTGGCCTGCGCATCTGGCCGGCGCCCTGCCCGACGAGACGGTGGTCTGCCGGTGCGAAAACATAACGGCGGGCGAGATCCGGCGGGCGGCAGGCGAGCTCGATGCCCCCGAGATGAACCGCGCCAAGGCCCTCACCCGCCCGGG
The DNA here is from genome assembly GCF_054182245.1 of Komagataeibacter sp. NFXK3. NCBI lineage: Bacteria > Pseudomonadati > Pseudomonadota > Alphaproteobacteria > Acetobacterales > Acetobacteraceae > Komagataeibacter > Komagataeibacter sp. NFXK3. Next base: position 22,723 of record NZ_JAPIVJ010000002.1, on the reverse strand, counting down.
CATGGGGCGGTGCCAGGGGCGCATGTGCGGCCTTGCCGCAGCCGAGATCCTGGCTGCGGCGCGCAATGTGCCCGTGCGTGAAGTCGGCCGCCTGCGCACCGCAGCGCCCGTCAAGCCCCTCCCCCTCAACTGCACGGTAAAATCATGACCACCTATCCGACCAACCGCATGCAGGCCGATGTGATTATTGTCGGCGGTGGCTTCATGGGGGCTGCCACGGCCTTTTTCCTGCGCAGGCAGGGGCTGTCGGTCATCCTGCTGGAACGCAACCTTGTGGGGCAGGCCGCAAGTGGCGTCAATTTTGGCAATGTGCGGCGGCAGAGCCGCTACCTGGGCCAGTTGCCGCTGGCCAACCGCTCGCGCGACATCTGGATCAACCTGCCCCGCCTGATCGGCGAAGACGCCGAGTTTGTCATGAGCGGGCATATCCTGGTCACCACCAGTGAAAAAGATGGCGCCCGGCTGGAAAAATACGCGGTTGACTGCAAGCCCTACGGCCTTGACCTGACCATCATGACCGGGGATCAGGCGCGCGCGAAGTTCCCCATGGTCGGCCCCGATATCCGCACGGTTTCCTATTCCCCGCTCGATGGGCATGCCAATCCGCGCCTGGCCGCCCCGGCCTTCGGGCGTGCGGCACGGCGTGCTGGCGCGCGGGTGTTCGAAAACACCGAAGTGTGCGCCATTACGAAAACATCCGAGGACTTCATCGTCGAGACCCGGAACGGACAGTCCTTCCAGGCCCCCCTCCTCCAGATTTCGAGCGGGGCATGGGGCCGGGCCATGGCCGCCTCCTTCGGCGAGGATATTCCCTTTGCCGCCAAGGGCCCGCAGATGGGGGTGACCGAACCGCTGCCCTACCGCATCGGGCCGGTCATCGGCAGTGCCTCGAGCGTACTGGAAGAAGGCGTCTATCTGCGGCAGGTCAAGCGCGGCAACATCGTGTATGGCGGCGGCCGGCGCAGCGTGGCGGACCTCGTGGCCAAGCGCTCGCCGATCGACCCGCTCAACACCATGCGCCAGATGCCCTACCTCGCCCGGTTGGTGCCGCAGATAGCGCGGCTGCGCGTGATCCGCACCTGGTCGGGCGTGGAAGGATATGTGGGCGACAACCTGCCCATCATGGGGCCGAGCAGCAAGGTGCCTGGCCTGTTCTTCGCCTTCGGTTTCTGCGGTCACGGCTTCCAGCTTGGCCCCGGCGTGGGCATGACCATGGCGGAACTGATTGCAACCGGGCGCACCGACATTCCGCTGGAACCCTTCCATATAAAACGGTTCCAGTAACCGGGTCCGGCGGACGCTGCGCGCATTCGTGCCGTTGGGGGGCGCCTTTACGCGCCTCCCTCCTACCGCGCGGAATGCATGACATGAAGCCGGAGGCATGCGATCTTCTTTTCTTATCCGTGCGGACATGCCACCTTCGTGCTGCACTGCGCATCGATGCCACAACAGCGGTTTTTATATGGACAAAGGTAATCGGCCAACATGATATCCCAGCCAAAACTGGACCGGATTGACCTGCGTATCCTTGCGCAACTGCAGCGCAACGGACGACTGACCAACGTGGAACTCGCACGCCGGGTGGGCCTGTCGGCCAGCCCATGCCTGATCAGGGTCAAGCGCCTGGAAAAAGCGGGATATATCGTCAGTTATGGCGCACAGATCAATTTACAGAAAATCAGCAGCCTGCTCACGGTCTTTACTGAAGTGACGCTATCGGACCACCGGCGGGATGATTTTTCGCGCTTCGAGACCTATATCCAGAAGATCTCCTCAGTCGTGGAATGCCATCTGGTCAGTGGCGGGTATGATTACCTGCTGAAGTTCATGACCAAAAGCGTGGACCATTATCAGGAAATTGTTGAAACAATGCTTGATCGCAATATCGGCATTGAGAAGTATTTCAGCTATATTGTCATTAAATCCCCGATCATCAAATCCGCCGTGGCGATTGAAAGCCTGCTGGATAGTAATGATACGTAAATTCCACGCCATGCCATCAGGACGATGGGCTGCACACATGATGGAAACGGCATAATCTGCCCCGGGTGGCGGCATTTCCCGTAACATCTTCTGTTGGTGTGTGACACAATCAACAGGTCTGTTAAAACTCCATAACATTTGGCTAAGCGCGACATGACCCCAGAAAAACTGATTTCCATCGACCGGGATCACCTGATCCATCCCGTTTCCTCCTGGCGAGATCAGGAAGAGGCCGGTCCCCGTATCCTGCACTCAGGCCATGGCGCCTGGCTCAAGGACATTCACGGCAAGGAACTGCTTGATGGCTTTTCCGGCCTGTGGTGCGTCAATGTCGGCTATGGCTGCAAGAGCGTGGTCGAGGCCGCGACCGAGCAGATGGCCCGCCTGCCCTATGCTACGGGCTATTTCGGCTTTGCCAGCGAACCCGCCATTACCCTTGCGGGCCGGCTGGCCGGGCGCGCGCCGGGCAACCTGAACCGCATCTTCTTTTCGCAGGGCGGGTCGGATGCAGTGGACAGCGCGCTGCGCTTCATCCGTTTCTACCAGCATGCCCGCGGCACGCCCGAGCGCCGTCATGTCATTGGCCTGGCGCGCGGCTATCACGGCTCCACCTATACGGGCGCGGGGCTGACGGCACTGGCGGCCTTCCATCGTGATGCCGATGTGCCCCTGTCGTGGCAGCACCATATTCCCAGCCCCTATGCCTATCGTCACCCCGGCGACAATAGCGATGCCGCCATCATCGCCGCCTCCGTGGCCTCGCTCAAGGCCAAGGTGGCCGAACTGGGTGCTGACAAGGTTGCGGCCTTCTTCTGCGAACCCGTGCAGGGTTCGGGCGGCGTGATCGTGCCGCCCGCAGGCTGGATGAAGGCCATGCGCGAGACATGCCGTGAACTGGGCATCCTGTTCGTGGCCGATGAGGTCATTACGGGTTTTGGCCGCACCGGCCCCCTGTTCGCCTGCGAACGCGAAAACGTGGTGCCCGACATGATGACGGTCGCCAAGGGCCTGACATCGGGTTATGCCCCGATGGGTGCCGTGTTCATGTCTGAAGACATTTACACCACCATCCGCGACAACACCCCACCCGGCGTTGCGGTTGGCCACGGCATGACCTACAGCGCGCACCCCGTCAGCGCCGCCATCGGCCTGGCCGTGCTGGATCTGTATGAGCAGGGTCTGCTGGCCAATGGCGTGAAGGCAGGTGAACACCTGGCCCACCGCCTGCATGCGCTGGGCAACCACGCGCTGGTGGGCGATGTGCGCGTAAGCGGCATGCTGGCCGGGATTGAACTGGTTACCGACAAGATGACCAAGCGCAAGCCGGACGCGAAGCTCAAGATTTCCAGCAAGCTGTCGAAAATCGGCTATGAAAAGGGCGTGCTGTTCCGTGCCTTTGGTGATGACATCATCGGCCTTGCCCCGCCGCTGTGCTGCACCATTGAAGAAGTCGACCTGCTGTGCGACCGCCTGACCGACGTGCTCGATGCCGTGCGCGACGATGCGGATGTGCGCGCTGCGCTTAAGGGCTGAGCAAGACTCCATAGCTGTTGAAAAGGCCGGGATATGGCATATCCCGGCCTTTTTATTATGCTGGCTTGATAAGAGACTGTTTGAAAAGTTAGCCCAGCAAACATCCAGAAATCATAAGGAAGTTTTTGGTGAAGCTTTTTTCAAAAAGCTTCAAAGAACACTACCTTTTTTAAAAAAAAGGCGGCACCCAAAAACTTTTATCATTTTTTATCAATGAGTTGTTTTCAAACAGTCTCTAAAAGTTTCTGCCTACCACTGCTTCTGACGCTTTTTGCAAAAAGCTTTTTTATGATGAGCCGATATTTATAGCGCGGCCCCGACCACGCCAATCAGGCACGGCGTCCGCGCCGCCGCACCATGTAAATCGCGACAAACAGCAGGCATGTGCCGAGGCTGGCCACAGCCGTTTCCCGCTGTGCGGGATTGCTGAACATGGCGATGAAGATAATCACCACCCCGCCCAGGCAGGCAATATTGACGGCTGGAAACAGGGGTATATGGAAACACGCTTTCCGTTCCGCCACGCCTGCCCTGCGGCGGAGAACGATATATGCCGTCATGATCAGGGAATACACCACAAGGATGACCGCCCCGCTGCAACTGAGCAGGAACGAAAAGACCGTATCGGGTGCAACGATGGAGGCGAAGGCCACAATACCTCCGGCCACGGAATTGGCCACGATGGCATTGACGGGCGTATGATGTCGGCCATGATGCTGTAGCGCCGCCGGGGCATCACCATGGCGCGCCAGTTCCGCCAGAATGCGCGATGTGATGTACAGGCTGGAATTCATGCACGAGATCACCGCCGTTAGCACCACGATCCGCATGCCTGCGGCAGCCCCCGGAATGTGCATGGCCTGCATGGCCATGACAAAGGGCGAATGCCCCGGCACGATATCGCTCCATGGCACGATCATCAGGATCAGGCCGATCGAGAGGCTGTAGAATAATGTCAGCCGCGTGCCCAGGCTCCGGGTTACATGCGCGACATTGCGGGCCGGTTCGGCCGTTTCCCCCGCCGCCACCGTCGCGATTTCAGAGCCGATCATGGTAAAAAGGACGGTGGGAACAATAGAAAGCACCGCAATGCCACCATGCGGCATGAAACCGCCATGCCCAAGCAGGTTATGCACCACCGACACGGGCGGCCCGAACAGGTGCCCGAGATACAGGCTACCCAGCAGCACGAACAGCACGATGCTGACCACCTTGACCATGGACAGCCAGAATTCACATTCGCCAAATATGCGCACCGCCACCAGATTGATGACCATGAGTGTGACAATCAGGCCCGTTGCCAGCAGCCAGACAGGCAGGTTGATGCTTTCATGCAGCAAGATAGCACCGGCAATCGCCTCGCTGCCCAGCACGACCAGCCAGAAAAACCAGTACAGCCAGCCTGCGGTAAAGGCCGCCCCATTGCCATGGGCCTCCCGGATATAGGCCACGAAGGAGCCCCGGCCGGGGCGGGCCGTTACCATCTCGCCCAGCATGCGCATGACCAGCATGACCAGCAGCCCCACCGCCACGAACGCCACCAGCACGGCTGGCCCGGCTGCGGCAATGGCCGCGCTGCTGCCCACAAACAGACCCGCGCCAATAGCCCCCCCAAGCGCAATCATGATGACATGACGCTGCCTGAGCGTGGACAGGGTATGATTAGCCGTATTGCCCATGCCGTGTACCGTTCCCTGCAAGGTTGGAAGAATGCCGGTCATGACGGATGGATGCTTTCCCATCCGCCATGACCAGCCCGTATCGTTCCCAGCCATTTATAGTACTGGCATATATTTGGTTTATATCGTTTATTATTGTTTCTTTATAGAAACATTTAGTGCGGCTGGCTTCAGCTCAGCCGGGTGCCATTGGGCACGCTGCGCTCGACCGATGCCAGCACGATGCCCTCCGGCGTTTCAAAACCCGATAGCAGGAACTGCGAACGGAAAGGACCGATCTGCTTTTCGGGGAAATTGATGATCCCGATCACCTGCCGCCCCACCAGCGTGTCGCGGTCATACAGTTTGGTAAACTGCGCGCTGGTTTTCAGTTCGCCATAAGGGCCGAAATCAGCCCATATCTTGTAGGCGGGCTTGCGAGCTTCGGGGAAATCCTCGACACGGACAATCGTGCCCGCGACGATCAGAACCTTTTCAAAATCATTCCAGCTGATTTTTTCCATAAGATGTCATTCTCCATCATGTAACGGGACAGGTGGCGCAGTTGTCTGCCCGGCGCTGTGGAATCATGGCGCGCCGGTTGCATCAGGCCTTATTCCATCATGTCCCAGCGGTGATAGACAACCACCGTGTCCCCATAACGATAGGACAGTGTCCTGCCATCCTTGGAGAGACTGTAATCCGCCGTGATTTCCACCTTGCCATTCCGTTTGACGACAAGATGGTAATTGTCATCATCGACTTTTGTAAAATACACGACATTGAACGGGATCGCGCCGCCCTGGCTGTGATATTCGATGCCGGGCGTGCCATCGACCTGAGCCGCCCAGTGCCCGGAGCTGAACTGCCCCTTGGCATTCAGCGTCATGAAGGAGACAAGGACCTTGCCTCCTTCCGTATAGGAAAAGAAGCGCAGCGCCTTGCGCGGTGCCGGGTCGGTGTAATGCGAGGCGGCAATATCCGCTTTCCACGGCCCGAGCAGGGCGGCGGAGACCTGCTCGCGCGCATCGGTGCCATGCCATGCCTCCTCCGCCGCCCGGGCCGCGGGCGTTCCTGACATTGCGGCCACAACCAACAGGCCCAGCGCAGTTCCAAGCCAGCGCGACCGGAACCGGGTAGGGAAATATCTGCTGTACATGTCCATTTACGCTCCATGCCACGACAGGGGGCAACAACATGGCCACCAATCGTGAATATGATTATATCCTGTTATAGTAACCGTAATTATGGGGCACCATTTCTTCTACCGCGCGCCAGGCCTGGTCGATGGCGGTATTGCACAGGTCCTGCCCCGAGGCATCGCTATTGGCGATGGAAATCCGGCCAAACTGGCGGCGGGCGATCTCGCAGGGCTGCTCACCCGTCGGGCTGGGCGGGTCAAAGAGTGAATTCTGCGCCATGGCAAAACCATGCGGCCACCGGTTGACGGTAATGCCCACAATGTCGCGCGCGGCATCAAAACCATAGGGGCCCAGTGCATCATTCATCTGGGTGCGCACGGCGCGTTCAAACACCGCGAAGGGGGTCTGGAGCAGCCCCATCCTCACCATCCGGAACTGCTGCTGCATGGTCAGGTTGTCAGGCATGTCGGTGCCCATGATGGCGTGCGTCATGGTATCATTGTTCAGGATGCCGGAATTGGTTCCGGTCATGAAGATCACGATGGCGCCCTTGGCGGGATCCATGTCCGGCGGCCCGTCATTGGGTGCCCACGGCACATCAAGGGCAAAGCTGCCAAAAAAACTGGCCGGTGTATCAATATGGTTCGTCCCGGCCTTGCGGAAGGCCTCCCAGTTACGGATCAGGACGGTGGTCATCTGGTTGGCGGCGCGCACGGCCTTGTGCTGGGCGGCTTTCTGTTCCTCGGGCATTTCGGGGCACAGATAGGGGATCATGTTGTTATTGCCCGCCAGGATGACGTTTTTGGCCATCACACGGCTGCACTTGCCATTGCGCATGTAATCCACGGCGACCTCGCGCGTGTCAGGCTCGAACAGGCCGACCGGGGCATCGCCAATATGCTGGACGCGCACAACAATACTGTTCAGCCGGATGCGGGCCGGGGCATTCGGGCGGTCAAGCGTGTCATAGCGCAGCCGTACCGTTTCCAGCGACTGCCACGTACCCTGCGGCAGGGATTGCGGCACCAGCTCGCGCACCATGAGCCGCGCCAGATCCGAATTGCCCGCAGGCATATGAAAATCGGCGGCCTCGTCCTCCGGGGCCTCGGGTGAATAGGGCGCGCGCGCCACCCCCAGGGTGGAAAAGCCTGGCGCATAACGGAAATAGGCGAACCAGGCGCTGGCCGCAGTCTTGCTCAGGCACCACACACCCGGCAGCCACGGCAGGCTCTCGGGCGCCACCTTCACGTAATCCAGCAGGTACTGCTTGTATGTTATCGATTGCAGGCGGGCGATCTTCTGCGCCGTGGTCATGCCCGCCATGTAATCGACCGTGCCGTGATAGACAGCGGCAAGGTCCTGGCGCACCCGCGGCGGCAGGTTGGCCGTTTTGAGGAACTCGGGCGTTGGCGCGGTAAAATGGACATGCGGGTAAAGCCGCCCGTCGCCCCCGCTCGCGCGCGGCAGGAAGGTTGCAGGCCGCATGCCCAACGCGGCGAAAGGATTGGTTTTCTCGCGCTTGACTGTAAAATCGGCCCCAAGGCTTTTGACGAATCCCCTTGCCTGCTCCGTCCACTGGTCCGGGGCCACGAAATAGGCCGAGCCCCCGGTGGTCATGAGCGTGCGGCCATCACTGACAAATTCGTTGCGCTTGGCATGCCCCCCGAAATCATCGTGATTGTCCAGCACCAGCACCCGCGCCTCCGGCCCGAAGCGCCGGCGGTAGAAACAGGCCGCCGCGAGGCCGCTCAGCCCGCCCCCCACCACAACAAGGTCATAGGTTTCGCCAGTGTGGACCGGCGCAGGATAGGCTGCGCCATCACGGCGGCCATGTGCTGCCTCGAACGCACCGGGATGGGCGCCACGCATGCCCTCGCGCACGGGGGGATAGGTCGCGGCATCCGCAATCGGTCCCGCATAATTGCTCAGGTCTGTCTGCACCCGGCCGGGGGTGGCGGCGTGGCTGGCACCAGCCCGGATCATGCCAGCGCCGAGCGCGGTTGCGGCAAGGCCATGAATGAGATCACGCCGTGAAATCGCGGCACCCATGCCCAGTTGTTTATCGCTGCTCTTCATACATGACCTCAACACCAGGGATATCAGGAAATGATGACAGGGAAACGGGCCTCAGCCTTCGGCCATTTCTTTCTTGTGCGCCTCGGCCAGTTCCGCCATGGAGTTGAAGCGGAAATCGACTTTCGGCATCGCGCCAGGGTCCATCGTCGCCCCGAACCCGTCCTGCGCGTGGCGGCGGTAGATCCAGCACGATGCCAGCCCCGCCCTGTTGGCGGGCTGATGGTCGTGAAACAGGCTTTCCGCCGTGTGCAGCACGTCTGACGGCCCCAGCCCGAGGTCGGCAAGGTATTCGAGCATGTATTCGAAGTTGCGCATGGACGGCTTGTACGACCCGATATCCTCGGCGGTGTAGATGCCATCAAAAACGACATTCAGCCGGGCATTGCTGCCGCTGAAGGAACGGGCATCGACATTGGACAGGATCACCAGCTTGAAATGCTGCTTGAGGTACTGAAGCGCTTCGGTGCTATCGGGAAAAGCAGGCCAGTTCGGCACGGACTGGCCGTAATCCTGCGCTTCGGAAATGGTGTGCGGCACGCCCCACTCCTCCGCGAGGCGACGATAGACACTTGCCAGAATGGCCGGGTATGGACGGCCGGGGGTCCATTTCTGCTGGCGGGACTCATATTTGGCATGGGCCTGCAGGATGGCATCGCGGCTGAGGGGTGTCTTCAGCCGCGATGTCAGGGGAGCAAGGGCGTTGATGATGCCTGTCTCCCAATCGATCAGGGTGCCGTAACAGTCGAAGGTCAGAACCTTGAAGTCTTTTAGTTTCATCATGCGCTCCATCATTGCGAAAATGCATCATGCCCCCGGCACAACCCGGAAACACAAAGTAACCTTACCTTGAACCCGTGTACATTTTGCGACACATACTATGATATACAGTGAATTGATGATCCTGTTGCGTTCAATTCCCTCATGAAGCCAGTTGAAGCACAAGCGTTTGATTAACTATACGATGGCACATCCGTTATGCGCCATTCGATTATATTTCGATATAAAAACGATATTCCATGTCGTACCGGCGAAGGAAACGGCAGAATATGGGGCATCGCACATGCCGCTTATGCACGCCGCCCCGGGCACGCCCTGCCGCACGCCAGCAGGGCTTGATCCCGGCGGCATGATATCCATTTTCATGGGAGATGGCCGTGTACATGACAAGACACGGACGAGCCCGACCATGACTGGACTGGATCATACCCCATGCCCCGCATTCTGATTGCTGCCGGCGTGCTTCTTGTTGCCGCAGGCCTGTTCTGGCCTTTTGTGTCACGCCTGCCCCTTGGCAGGCTACCGGGCGATATTCTGATACAGCGGCCGAATTTCACGCTTTACATGCCCATTACAAGTGGCCTGCTCATAAGCCTCCTTGTCTCGTGCATCCTGTGGCTCATGCGGCGCTGAAAGCGCAGGCGACCCGGAGCAGGCAGGCGCCATGCCTTTGCTTTTGCCCTGCCCGGTCGATGCAGAACGGCGCAAAGCGCTGAAAACCACATGGACTTCAGCATGATATTTCTGGTTCGTAATGATAGGCATGATTCATGAAGGACTGACCTTCAGATAATGAAATGCCGCTGAATTACAGCAATCGCGGCAAGGAGTGCTGACATGAAATCATGGCCTGAAGTACTGACATTTGATGTGGTTGGAACCCTGATTGATTTTGAAAGCGGCATGGTGGACTTCATCCGCGCCCATTGCGGCCCGGCGGGGCAGGCCATGGACCGCGAGGCCTTTCTCGCCGCCTATGGCGCGGCGCATGACCGCGCGGGCACGCTCCTGTTCCCCGATGACATGGTGCCCGTCTATCACATCCTGGCCGAACAGTTCGACCTGCCGCGCGATGATGCCATTGCCGAGGCCTTTGCGCAGGATGCCCGCAACTGGAAGCCTTTCCCCGATACGGTGGCGGCCCTGAAGCGGCTTTCGAAGCATTTCAAGCTTGTGGCCATGACAAATTGCCAGCGCTGGGCATTTTCAGGGCTGGAAAAGTCGCTGGACTATCCTTTCTTTGATACCGTTACGGTAGACGACGCCCTGTGTGAAAAGCCGGACCCGGAATTCTTTGCCTTTACGCGCGGGCGCCTCAGCCGTGACGGTATTGTAAAGGACAAGATCCTGCATGTGGCCCAGAGCCAGTTTCATGATATCGGCATTGCGCGGGAAATGGGCTATTGCGTATGCTGGATCGAACGCCGGCAGGGACTGGAAGGCTATGGCGCGACCATCGCCGTGGAAGAAGCCACCATTCCTGATTATCATTTTGCCACGCTGGCCGAACTGGCTGACTTCATGGATGAAAAGGCTCCCGTAGCCGCCATGGCATAAAAGGACGCCTTGGCGCCGCCTGTACCTGACAAAGGCGGCGCCAGACCCCTCCCCCTCCCGATCATGCGCCAACCGTTAACGCTGCACGGCAGTGCCCCGGGCCAGTATTATGCTGGTCATGGCGCGATCTGAGCGCACCCTGCGCAGGTCCGGTACACCGCGATGGCACCCAACCAAAGCGACAGAAAGAAAACGGGCCTGTCAGACGGAAAGAAAACGCATCAGCTGTTCCCCATCAGCCTCGGCCCGGCTGCACTGATGGATTATGTTGCCCCCTTCGATGACCACGATCCTGTCGGCCACATCCAGTGCAAAGCTCAGCACCTGTTCAGACACGATAATACTCAGATCCGTCTCATCCCTGATCTTTCTTAATGTTCGCGCCAGTTCCAGAATCAGGGAGGGTTGTATGCCTTCCGTCGGTTCATCAAGAAGCAGTACATGCGGCCCGGTTGCCAGGGCCCGCGCAATGGCAAGCTGCTGCTGCTGCCCACCAGACAGATTACCGCCCCGGCGCTCCCCCAGTTCCTTCAGCACGGGAAAGAGATCATATAATTTCTGGGGAATGGTCCTGCTTCCCCTGACAAATAATCCACTTTCAATATTTTCAGTTACTGTCATGGCGGAAAATATCATGCGCCCCTGTGGCACATAAGCCAGACCAGCCTTGACACGCTGCCATGACGGCAGGTGCGTGATATCTTTTCCATCCAGAATGATATTTCCGCTGCGGGCGGCAATATTGCCAATCAGCGCCTTCATGAGTGTCGTCTTGCCCATGCCGTTACGCCCCATGAGCGTTACGATTTCGCCCCGCCCGACCTGAAGATCAACGCCATGGAGCACTTCACTGGCCCCATAAGCAACATTCAGGTCCTTGATATCAAGCGTAATGTCCGGCAATGCGGTCACAGCACTGATCTTGTCTATGCTCTCAGTGGCCAAGATACACCTCCACAACCTTCGGATCGTTTTTCACGCTCTCCATCGACCCCTCGGACAGGATCTGCCCCCGATTCAGGACTGTTACCTTGTGGGCAATCTGTTCGACAAAGCCCATATCGTGCTCGATAACCAGTACGGAACGGGACTTTGTTATGGATTGCAGAAGATCTGCCGTACGTCGCCGTTCGCTTACCGTCATGCCTGCAACAGGTTCGTCAAGCATGAGCAGGGCCGGGTCCTGAATAAGCAGCATGCCTATCTCAAGCCACTGTTTCTGTCCGTGACTGAGTTCTGACGCCTTGCGATCCAACTGGTCTTGCAGAAAGATCATTTCCGCTACTTCATGGATGCGCTCGATCACGGCGGCACTGCGACGAAACAGCAGGCTTTCAAAAACACCGCGGCCATGTGGATAGGAAATTTCCAGGTTTTCGAATACGTTCAGATCTTCATACACGGATGGCGTCTGGAACTTTCGCCCCACACCTGCACGCACGATGTCATATTCCTTGAGTCTGGTCAGTTCTTTTCCAGCAAAACGAATGGAACCGCCGGTCGCCTTGGTCCGCCCACAGATCAGGTCCAGAACCGTTGTCTTTCCGGCCCCATTGGGGCCGATGATGACCCGGATTTCTTCTTTACCCACATTGAATGATAGGTCGTTTATGACCTGAAACCCGTCAAAAGAAACGCTCAGGTCTTTGACTTCCAGTAGACTTCCATCATCTAACGGCATTTTGCGCCTCCTTATGCCTGCTTACACCCGCGCAGGCTTGAAACGGGCCGTCAGCGCCGCCACCAATCGGGTCATGTATCGATCCAGATAATTCTGGTACAGGCTGCTCAGCCCCCCGGGCAGAAACAGGACAACCCCGATAAACAGGGCCCCCATGGCAAATGTCCAGATTTCTGGCATGCTTTCCGAAAAGCTGGTACGGGCCCAGTTGACCAGAAGGGTGCCATAGACAGCCCCAAGCAGGGAATTGCGGCCACCGACGGCACAGTAAATGACCATGTCGATTGACGGGACAATGCCAACAAAGGTGGGAGACATGAACCCGACCTCAAGCGTAAACAATGCCCCACCGATACCGGCCATCGCCGCGGAAAGCGTAAAGGCAAATATCTTGAAGTTCACAACATTATAGCCGGAAAACCTTACCCGGTTTTCCTGGTCGCGCATGGCATGCAGGATGCGGCCAAGCTTGCTGCTGCGCACGAACCATACAAACAGCATGCAGGCAAGAAGAAGCACCACACCAATATAATAAAGCACGAGCTTGGCGTGATCCGTCCTGATATCCCATCCATCAAGCGTGCGCAGGTCCGTAATCCCGTTGACCCCACCGGTATAACCCTGCTGGCCAATAATCAGAATGGTCAGAACCGAGGCAATCGCCTGTGTTATGATGGCAAAATAGGTTCCTCCCACCTGCCGCCGGAACATGGCAAACCCGATCAGCGCGGCCAGCGCGGCAGGCACGGCCATAACAGCAATCAGGGAAAAGGGCAGACTGTGAAAAGGCTTCCAGAACCATGGCAGGGCCGTGATCTGGTTCCAGTCCATGAAATCCGGGATGCCGGGCGTCGACTGGTTTTTTGTGGCTTCTACGGTCGATGCCTGCAGTTTCAGGAACATGGCCATGCAGTATCCGCCAAGACCGAAAAAAATCCCCTGCCCCAGGCTGAGAATGCCAGCATCTCCCCAGCATACGACCAGACCGATCGTAACAAAGGCATATGTCAGATATTTGCCAACAAGATTAAGGCGGAACGGCTCCAGGCCGCCAGGCAGGACCACCAGCAGGAAGCACGCCAGGATGGAAAAGAAAATGATATCTTTACGTTTCTGAATGGAAAGCGACACTGTTTCCTCCCTTCCGCCTAGCGGCGCACTTTCATGGAAAATAGCCCTTGTGGCCGCAGCATCAGGATGCCGATTACCGTCAACAGGACGATAACCTGCGCCATGGAACCGCTGAGAAAGAACTCCAGGATGGAACGCGCCTGGGAAATACTGAAAGCCGATGCAATAGTGCCGCCAAGACTTTGTGTCCCGCCAAATGCCACGACCAGAAAGGTATCGACAATATATTGCTGTCCGGCCGTGGGGCTGGTTGAACCGATCATGGTAAAGGCAGCCCCGGCAACGCCGGCAACACCGCAACCCAGCCCGAAAGTAAGGCGATCAATCCACTCGGTATTAATTCCGACAGCCCCCGCCATGCTCCGGTTCTGCATGACCGCGCGCACCTGGCACCCCCACCGCGACTTCAGCAGCAGGGCATAGATGCCGAGTGTGATAAAGAATGTCAGGCCAACCACAATGACGCCATTGACCGGAATCTGGGTGGTTTCGTTCAGGTTGAACGACCCCATCATCCAGTCCGGTAGCTGCACCCCCACCTCACGTGCGCCAAAGACGGAACGGAAAAGCTGCTGCAGCATCAGGCTGACACCCCACGTTGCCAGCAGGGTATCTAGCGGGCGACGATAGAGAAAGCGTATCAACCCCCATTCCAGTAGCATTCCAACGGCACCTGCAACAATAAATGCCAGGATGACAGCAATAAAAAAATATGCACCGAACAATGTGGGTATCCAGCGACTGAATACCTGTGAGCAGACATACGTCGTATAAGCGCCGAGAATCATGAACTCGCCATGCGCCATGTTAATGACGCCCATCTGGCCAAAAACAATGGCCAGCCCAAGCGCCATTAACAAAAAGACGGAAAACAAGATCAGACCCGCGAAACTTTGCATGACAAAGATCGATGTCAGATCACTGAACGAATATCCCCAGAGCATGATCTGCCACTCCCGATATTGGAAAAAATCAGTCGCCAACCCTGTGGCAGGTCACTGGTAGCCACTGGGGAATGGATCGGGCTTCATAAGATCAGGCGTTGTATAGACCACATCAAACTGCCCGTCTGTCCGGGCGCGGCCGATCAGGGTCTTGCTCCACAGATGGTGATTATCCGCAATGCGGACATAGCCTTCGGGTGCATCGCCAAACTCTACGCCCGGAGAGGCGTCGATCACCTTGCTCACATCAAAGCTGCTTGCCTTTTCCACGGCCAGTTTCCACAACCACGGGCCAAGATAGGCGGATTGCGTGACATCCCCGATCACGCTTTTTTCGCCCCACATTTTCTTGAATGCAGCCACGAATTTCTTGTTGGCGGGATTATCGAGACTCTGGAAATATTTCATGCAGGCATAGGCACCCGCAATATTTTCGCCGCCTATACCCAGGATTTCATCTTCCGTAACGGAGATTGTCATGAGATTATGCTTGCTCAGGTCCAGGCCAGCAGCTTTCATTTGCTTATAGAATGCAACATTCGATCCGCCAACAATGATGGCGTAAATAACATCCGGTTTTTTCAGCTTGATCTTGTTGATAACGGAATTGAACTGCGTATCGCCCAGCGGGAAATACTCTTCACCAACAACACTTGAATCCTTGAGGTGCTTTTCAATATGCTTGCGGGCAATCTTGTTCGCCGTCCGCGGCCAGATGTAATCCGACCCCAGAAGATAGTAGGTCTTGGCGCCCTTTTCCCTGCTGATCCAGTCCAGGCCCGCTAGGATCTGCTGCGTGGCTTCCTGCCCGGTATAAATAACATTTCGGGACTGCTCGAGCCCTTCATAGAAGGTGGGGTAATATAACAGACCGTTATACTGCTCAAAAACCGGCAGAACCGCCTTGCGCGAAGCCGATGTCCAGCATCCAAAAACCGATGCACATTTATCGTTTTCCAGCAGTTTCCGTGCCTTTTCGGCAAAAGTGGGCCAGTCGCTGGCACCATCTTCCTGAATATACTTGATCTTGCGGCCCAGGACCCCGCCCGTTTCGTTGATCTGGTCGATCGCCAGCTTTTCAGCCTCGACCGACCCCGTTTCACTCAATGCCATTGTGCCGGTAATTGAATGAAGAATTCCTACCGTTACACTATCGTCCGTAACGGCCAGCCCGGATGTGTTGACCGACGCCGTAGCGGGTGTATCCGCCGAAGCCAGACCGGGAAAAATCATCCCCAACGAGAGCATGGACATGCCACCCAGCAGCTGGCGCCTGCTTGCGACATAACGGGATGGGGGAGTTCTTTTGTCTGACATGGCGCTTCTTTCCTTACATTCACCCGTGGGGAAACTGTATGAAGTGACGCCTGCCAGTTTCAGGAAATGATGCTGCCCAACCATACGTCGATTGACGTACGGCACCTGCGTATCTGGCGGGTTCCGGGCCTGGAAATGTTCCGGTATAATAACCTTTCGCAAGTCACTTTCCTGAGTCCCGGCTGCCATCAAGGAAAGAGCATCCATGCCGCCACAGCAGCGCATTATTGGTTCCCGACGCGATTACAACCGGTGGGTTGCCAACGAAACACTGGAAGATTATGCGCTGCGCTTTACACCCCGTAGCGCACGCCGCTGGTCCATACTGAGCGTTGCCAATACGGCGTTTGGCGGCGTGTCCTTTCTGGCCCTTGAAATGATCGGTGGTTTTGCATTCCTGCATTATGGCTTCACAAATGCTGTGATCGCCCTGGCGCTATCCATATTCCTGATTTTTTTCCTGAGCCTGCCCATCAGTTATTATTCATCAAAGTATAATATAGATATAGATCTGCTGGCCCGAGGGGCGGGGTTTGGCTATATTGGCTCTGCATTGACCTCGCTCGTCTATGCATCCTTTACATTCATATTCTTTGCTATCGAAGGCATGATTCTGGCAGGCATGCTGAATACATGCTTCCATATCCCGTTATCCATGGGATATGCCCTGTCCGCGCTTGTCGTGATACCGATCGTCATGAACGGTTTCACGCTGATCAGCCGTTTCCAGAAATGGACGACCGCCATCTGGCTGGTCCTGCAGCTCGCGCCGTTTGTCGCCATGATGTGGCACAGTCCAGGCCGCTTCAGTGAATGGGTACACACCCCCT
This sequence comes from Komagataeibacter sp. NFXK3, assembly GCF_054182245.1. NCBI lineage: Bacteria > Pseudomonadati > Pseudomonadota > Alphaproteobacteria > Acetobacterales > Acetobacteraceae > Komagataeibacter > Komagataeibacter sp. NFXK3. The sequence continues at coordinate 6,094 of NZ_JAPIVJ010000002.1, read as the reverse complement.
TTGCCCCCGCCACCGCGTTGGAGCCGATACTTGCAATCGGTGGGGCCATGTCACTGATCTTTTCCGTCATTACACAAATTGGCGAACAGGCGGATTTCCTGCGGTTTCTACCGACCCCACACACATATCGACAGCATATCGGATGGTGGACCGCCATTCTGGTCTGTGGCGCAGGCTGGATCTTTCCCGGCGGGCTCAAGATCCTTGCCGGCATGTTTCTGGCATGGCTTGTGCTGGGGCATGGCCTTTCGCCAGCAGACGCCCAGGAACCGACGACCATGTACCTGCTGGCATTTCGGGAGGTGACCTCAAACCCGCCCCTTGCCATGGGGCTTGCCGCAATGTTCATCACGCTCTCGCAAATCAGGATCAATATTACCAATGCCTATGCCGGCTCCATTGCATGGTCCAATTTCTTCTCCCGCATGACCCATAGCCATCCAGGCCGGATTGTCTGGCTCGTGTTCAATGTCGGCCTTGCACTTCTTCTTATGGAAATGGATGTTTATGCAACGTTTATAAATATTCTTCTTATCCATTCAAACATCGCCGCCTCATGGATTGGTGCCCTGACAGCGGACCTGGTCATTAACAAGCCGCTGCGCATCAGCCCGCCAGGCATCGAATTCCGGCGTGCCTATCTATATGACATCAATCCTGTAGGGGTGGGCGGCATGACCGGGGGGTTGATCCTTGCCGCCCTGGCGTGGAGCGGGGCACTCGGCGCGACAGCCGCGGCCTTCTCTCCCCTGCTCGGGCTAGCGGGGGCATTCATTCTGGTTCCCGTGATCGGATATATGACCACAGGCCGCTACTACCTGGCCCGCAACCCCATGAAGCTCGTGCCGGGGCAGCCGATACTGCGTACATGCGTGATCTGCCAGAACACGTTTGAAGCAGAAGACATGGCACGGTGCTCCGTCTATGCCGGGTTTATCTGTTCCCTGTGCTGCACCCTGGATTCCCGCTGCCACGATCACTGCAAACCGTCGGCGACCCGCATGCCGCAACAGTTTGCCCATATTGCCCATCGCATCCTGCCGCAGTCGGTCATGTCCCACATCTCTCCCGTCATGGCGCTTTATATATGTATCATCATGATCCTCATGGCAGTGTCGGCCCTTGTCCTGGGCAGTCTTTACTGGGCTATCTGGCAGCACTCCCCTGCTGAGGCGGCTCAGGTCAAAATCATATTCTGGAAAGTTTTCCTGTTCCTTCAGCTTCCCCAGACAGTGCTTGCCTGGTTTCTTGCCCTGCGACATCGCAGCTACCTGGCCTCTGAACATGAAAACCGCTACCAGACCCGATTGCTGAGAAACGAGATCAGGGCCCATCGCCGTACGGATGCGATGCTGAAAAAAGCCAAGGATCGGGCGGAAAGCGCCAATCTGTCCAAAAGCCGCTTCATGGTTGGCGTCAGCCATGAGATACGGACCCCCCTCAATTCCATTCTCGGCTATGCTTACCTTCTGGAGCACCGCATGCTGGCACCCGGGCGCCAGCAGGAAGGGCTCAAGGTCATCCAGCGCAGCGCGGAGCATCTGAGCGGCCTGGTGGAAGGACTGTTTGATATATCGAAAATCGAAGCGGGCCGTCTGGATATTCTGCGTGAGAAGATCAACCTGCCTGAATTCCTGCGCCATCTGACCGGCATGATGGAATTCCAGGCCACGCAGAAAGGTCTCTCCTTCATATGCGACATACCTGAAAACCTGCCCCGATATGTTTACAGTGACCAGCGGCGATTAAGGCAGATTCTGATCAATCTTCTTTCCAATGCCATAAAATTCACAAAGCATGGTTCTGTTTCCTTCAACATACGTTGGAATCTTGAAATCGCCACCTTTGAAATCCGCGATACGGGCATAGGCATCCCGGAAGAAGACCGGGAACGTATTCTTGAACCCTTCCAGCGTGGCAGCATGGCAACTGCCAGCAGCATAGCCGGTACGGGGCTGGGCCTGACCATAACACAATTACTGGTGCAAATACTTGGCGGCGATCTGAAATTCACCAGCAAAGTGGGGGTCGGCACAACCTGCCGGGTCCGACTTATGCTTTCAGAAGCCCTTACTGATGAAAAAATAACGCCGGCCGTTTCCATGCCCGCGCATCACGGCAGCCAGAAGCCCCGTATATTCGTGGTCGATGATGACCCCATTCATCGAGGACTGGTTACCGACATTCTCGAGCCATTGGGTTTCGTAATCTATACGGCAACAAACGGCGCAGAATGCCTTGATACCGCGCGGCATGTCCCCATCGACCTGTTTCTTCTGGATATCATGATGCCCGGTATGAACGGATGGGAACTTGCGCACAAGATCCGCCATGACATTAATCCCCATGCTGTCATTCTTATGGTGTCAGCCAACAGGATATCCCGGGTTTCTTCTTTTCATGACCGGCTGTGCGATGGCATGCTGTACAAGCCTGTTTCGATACCGGAATTCGTTGGCAAGATCGAGTTACTCCTGAAAAGCAGGAAATCAGCGGTGCCATCTTCCATTCGCCCGATGTCATCTCGAAAAATTCAGAAAAAAGACATTGAAGAACTCCGGCGACTGGCTCAGATTGGTTACATAAGCGGAATATTAAAATTCCTTGATCAGATGGAAACCGCACCTTCATCCGATATTGAAATCCTTCGGAAAATGGCGGGTCATTTTGATATTCAGAAATTACTATCCTTTCTGAATACATACGAGACAGAGGCATGACAGGGATCATACTGGTTATCGACGATGCGCCGGATAACCTGGCGCTCATATCCGATATTCTTGAAAGTGGGCAATACACGCCTCTCGTCAGCACTTCTGCCGAACAGGCTTTTTCCATCCTGCCGCAGATAGAGGTAGATCTTATCCTGCTTGATGCAGTCATGCCGGGAACAGATGGCTTTCAGGCCTGCCAGCAAATAAAAAATCAGGCACAGTATGCCCATATTCCCGTTATCTTCATGACAGGACTGTCGGAGCAGCAGCACATTGTGCAGGCATTCAATGCCGGGAGTGTGGATTATATCATTAAACCGGTACAGCCCGCGGAACTGCTGGCCCGGGTCCGGACGCATCTGAAGAATGCGCGCAAGGCCCATCATGCCTTTCGGGCTCTAAACTTTTCCGGGCGGCATTTCCTGGCCACCGATCCTGCCGGTCACAGCCTGTGGTTTACACCCCATGTGCCGGCAATGCTGGAATACACGTTGCATGAGGGCGCTCCCGCCCTGCCTGGCGACATGCAGAAATGGCTTCTGAACTGCATCAGCCAGCCTGATCAGGTAGACTCGCAATTTTTTTATTCCTCGCGCAAGGAAGGAGAAAACAGCATCACCCTGTCCTTTATGGGACAGCAGAAACCGGGAGAATTTCTGGTTCGCCTGGCCGTTACGGATTCAAATCGGAACAGGGAAATCATTCAGAAAACATTAAAACTGACTGCCAGAGAAGCTGAAGTCATAATCTGGCTGGCACAAGGAAAAACCTATCGTGATATTGCAGATATACTTTCCATCAGTCCACGCACGGTCAACAAGCATCTGGAACAGAGCTATGTCAAAATAGGCGTGGAAAACCGCGCCTCTGCTACCGCCCGGGTGTTGCAGGTATTGCAGAAATAAAAAATGCCGGCTGTTGAACAGCCGGCATGAACAAGGTCATTTTTTAGGCATCGGCCCAAGTTTCACACCTTCGGGATAGTATTTCCATCCATCCCGGATACGGACTTTTTCATCCCAGGGCAGTTTGTACTGACCTGCTGCCAGATCAGTCACCCATGTCAGGTAATTGGCACGTTCGCCTCCCGGTTTGCCAACGTAGGCACGGCACCCAAGGTTGAATATATTATTTTCAAGAGCCCAGTTTTCACGTGCCTTGTCAGACAGTCGCGGAAAGAGTTCCGCCGTCACGATTTCCCATGGATTGCGCTGGCCCTGCTGAATGACGTTTCCATCATAGTTGCAGACGGTACCTTCACCGAAATAGTAGAATACATTGTCATACCCGGCCAGATTAACCGATATGGTATACATGAGATTCTGCCAGGCATTGGTCCTGTTTGTCCATATCCACTGGTCATTTACCTGGGTGGAATATCCTGAAATACGGATATAGACGTTTGCACCCTTATAAGCCGCTTCACGCGCCAGTTCCGGGAACATACCATCGTGGCAGATACATACGGCCAGCTTCGAGCCCTTGGGACCGTCGCATACTGGCATACCAAGATTGCCGGGTGACCACGGCTCGATAGGCACCCATGGCTGCAACTTGCGGTAATGCAGTGCTATTTCGCCATCAGAATTGATGATTATTGCTGTATTATACGGCGGCAGGGACGGATCTTCGTTCTTTTCCATCAAGGAAAATACGCCCCAGACATCATTTTCCCGACATGCCTGGCGAAAACGACCTATTTCCGGACTTTCCAGCGTAAGGAGCATTTCATCATAGGTCCAGATGGCTGTATTGAGTCCCTGAGTCGAATATTCCGGAAAAACGATAAGATCGAGATCAGGGTAACCCGCCTTTGTAGAAGCAACCGCACGACATATCTGGTCAACCTGTGTCTGAATATCTTCAGGACCCTTTACAACCGGAACAGGGTACTGAATCAATGCAACAAGAAGGGCTTCTTCCCATGCACTTACACTGCCAGTGCTACCCATGAGTATCTCCTCTAGACTATTGAAAGCTGTATTGCCTTAAAATGGCGACTTTCGTGACGAATAGGGAAAGGGTATTTGTCTTTCCTGTATCATGATGTTCTAATCATTTAAAAAACAATGACATACGTCGTTTAACGTACTGTTTTAAACGGTATTTCTGTCAGGAAACCAATCAGGCGTCGCACCAGCTCCGCTGCCTGCGCTGCAAATACAACCTGCGGGATGCACGCTGCTACGGCAGATTATATCAAGGTCGAGGGCCTGTTAGGCCTTGATATAGTCTGCTGTAGCCGCGATGAGGATGACAGAGAGAAAGGATGCCGCAGTCTTCTCATATCGGGTCGCGACAGCCCGCCACTCCTTGAGCTCTGCCGCAGATTTTCGACCAGATGCCGGTAGTCTGTAAGCCTATTTGGGACAGGCGATTTCCGGATCATTCTTCCTTGGCGGAATGACAGGACGTGCCTCCCAGTCCCAGAGATCTTCACGGAATTTGTGCGAGGCATACCCACAATCACAGACGAGATAGGTCGGTAGGTGCGTCAGGTCGTCGAGCAGGGCATAAGCGGAGGCAGTTCATGTGCCTGTCCGGGCGACAGCGTGAAAGACAGTGCCCTGCCATGTCCATCCGCGGCTACGCAGACCTTGGTGCCAAAGCCTCCACGTGAGCGGCCAGGCGCCTTACGATCCCTGAGGTATCCTCTGCATTCGCCTTTTTGGCAGCCCCGGCCGCTTTGTGATGGGCACGGATCGTCATACCACCGAGAAGGACCATGCCAAGGGCCTGATCTCTGTTTTTGATCTTTTCAAAGAGGCGCTGCCATATTCCGAGCTTCGACCAGCGAATAAACAACTGTACAGCAATCCACTACGGACCAAACTCAGATGGCAGAGCGCGCCATTTAGCACCGTTCTGATGGCGCCAGAAAATCGCGGATATCGTCCGTCGAAGGTTCTTCGGTGAGGTCTTGCCCTTACCCTTAAGACGGACTTCCTCGATCAAAGGCTCCCAGACGGACCAGGCCTGATCAGAAAAAACAGGCTGCATCATGTTCATCATAGCTGCCTGATGTGATGACATGCAGGGCAGTAGGTGCCCCAGCGCGTCCACGGCCCTGTGCAGCTTTTCTTGGATATACGATCTGATTTTTTAGCTTTTACCGTGCTTACCGTCCTGCTTGCCTTCCCTATGCATGCTGCGGTGTGTTCTGGAACGCAAAAAGCCACCCTTTTGGGGTGGCTTTTTGTTTGTCTTATCAGACGGAGATATCTGGTTGCGGGGGCAGGATTTGAACCTGCGGCCTTCAGGTTATGAGCCTGACGAGCTACCGGGCTGCTCCACCCCGCGATTGTAGGGGAGACTGGAAGACCTGGCGGCGACCGACTTTCCCGTGCCTTAAGGCACAGTATCATGGGCGCTGGGGGTTT